>NZ_JBIVIV010000015.1:0-231399 GCF_044749865.1 Streptomyces sp. NPDC088910 | reverse complement strand
TGCGGTGCAGTCCTAGACAGCTCCACCACACCGGAGGTCTTCGCCATGATCAAGCACCGGCACATGTCAACAACGCTCGTGATCAATACACCTAGGCCATGCCCGCGACAGCGGCGGGCCCGCCTCGGGCGGCGTATCACGGAGTGGAACCGCGGAACGTCCCCCATGCCCGGGTCTCTACACTTGGCAGGGTGATCTCCCGAATCGATCTGCGCGGTGCCGCCTTCCCCGAGGGCGGGATCGACCGCGACCTGCTGCCCCGAGCCGAGTTCGACGTGGAGGCGGCGCTGAACACCGTGCGGCCGATCTGCGAGGACGTGCGCCATCGCGGCACGGCGGCGGTCATCGAGTACGGAGAGCGGTTCGACGGCGTCAGGGTCGACCGGCTGCGGGTGCCCGAGCGGGCGCTGAGCGACGCGCTGGCCGCGCTCGACCCGGCCGTGCGCGCCGCGCTGGAGGAGTCGATCCGCCGCGCCCGCCTGGTCCACCGCGAACAGCGCCGCCAGGACGTCACCACACGGGTCGTGCCCGGCGGGACCGTCACCGAGAAGTGGCTGCCCGTCCAGCGCGTGGGCCTCTACGTGCCCGGCGGCCTCGCCGTCTACCCGTCGTCCGTCGTGATGAACGTCGTGCCCGCGCAGGAGGCCGGGGTCGAGGGCATCGCGGTGGCCTCCCCGCCGCAGAAGGACTTCGGCGGCTCCCCGCACCCCACCATCCTCGCCGCCTGCGCCCTGCTCGGCGTGACCGAGGTGTACGCCACCGGCGGCGCGCAGGCCGTCGCGATGTTCGCGTACGGCACCGACGAGTGCCGCCCGGTCAACCTCGTCACCGGCCCCGGCAACATCTACGTGGCCGCCGCCAAGCGCCTGCTCAAGGGCCGGATCGGCATCGACGCCGAGGCCGGGCCGACCGAGATCGCGATCCTCGCCGACGCCGCCGCCGACCCCGGCTACGTCGCCGCCGACCTGATCAGCCAGGCCGAGCACGACCCGCTCGCCGCCGCCGTCCTGGTCACCACCTCGCCCGAGCTGGCCGACGCGGTCGACAAGGAGCTGGAGGCCCAGGTCGAGGCCACCCGGCACACCCAGCGGATCACCGCCTCGCTCACCGGCCGCCAGTCGGCGACCGTGCTGGTCGACACCCTCGACCAGGGCCTGGAGGTGGTGGACGCCTACGCCGCCGAGCACCTGGAGATCCAGACCGAGGACGCCGCCGCCGTCGCGGCCCGCGTGCGCAACGCGGGCGCGATCTTCGTCGGCCCGCACGCCCCCGTCTCGCTCGGCGACTACTGCGCGGGCTCCAACCACGTCCTGCCCACCGGCGGCTGCGCCTGCCACTCCTCGGGCCTGTCCGTGCAGTCCTTCCTGCGCGGCATCCACGTCGTGGACTACACGCGCGACGCGCTCGCCGAGGTCGCCCACCACGTGGTGACGCTCGCCGAGGCCGAGGACCTGCCCGCGCACGGCGCCGCGGTCAAGGCCCGCTTCGGATGGGACCTCCCGTGACCGGCATCGACGACCTGCCCATCCGCGACGAACTGCGCGGCCAGTCCCCGTACGGCGCGCCCCAGCTCGACGTGCCGGTGCGGCTGAACACCAACGAGAACCCGTATCCGCTGCCCGACGCGCTGGTCGCCCGGATCGCCGAGCGCGTCACCGAGGCCGCCCGGCAGCTCAACCGCTACCCGGACCGGGACGCCGTCGAGCTGCGCACCGAGCTGGCCGCGTATCTGTCCAGGACCGCGGGCCACCGCGTGGGCAGCGACCAGGTGTGGGCGGCCAACGGCTCCAACGAGGTCATCCAGCAGCTCCTCCAGACCTTCGGCGGCCCCGGCAGGACCGCGATCGGCTTCGAGCCGTCGTACTCGATGCACGCGCTGATCTCGCGCGGCACCGGCACCGGCTGGATCTCCGGGCCGCGCGACGCGGACTTCCGGATCGACGTGGACGCGGCGGTCCGTGAGATCCACCGCCGCCGCCCCGACGTGGTGTTCGTCTGCTCGCCCAACAATCCGACCGGTACGGCCGTGGACGCCGCGACCGTACTGGCGCTCTACGAGGCCGCGCAGGCCGCCAAGCCGTCGATGGTGGTGGTGGACGAGGCGTACGGCGAGTTCTCGCACCGCCCGTCGCTGCTGCCGCTGATCGAGGGCCGCCCGCACCTGGTGCTGACCCGCACCATGTCCAAGGCGTTCGGCGCCGCCGGGCTGCGGCTCGGCTATCTGGCGGCCGACCCCGCCGTGGTGGACGCGGTACAGCTCGTCCGGCTGCCGTACCACCTGTCCTCGGTCACCCAGGCGACCGCGCTGGCCGCCCTGGAGCACACCGACACACTGCTCGGCTACGTCCAGCAGCTCAAGGACGAACGGGACCGGCTCGTCGCCGAGTTGACGGCGATCGGCTGCGCGGTCACCGAGTCCGACGCCAACTTCGTGCAGTTCGGCCGCTTCGCCGACAGCCACGCCGCCTGGCAGGCGATCCTCGACCACGGGGTCCTCGTCCGGGACAACGGCGTCCCCGGCTGGCTGCGGGTCTCCGCGGGCACCCCGGCGGAGAACGACGCGTTCCTCGACGCCGTCAGGACCGTGGTCAAGGAACACAGCGACCAGCAGCACATCAGGCACCACCGTACGGAGGAGTCCGCATGACCCGCGTGGGCCGCGTGGAGCGCAGCACCAAGGAGACGTCCGTCGTCGTCGAGATCGACCTGGACGGTACGGGACAGGTGGCCGTCTCCACCGGTGTGGGCTTCTACGACCACATGCTCGACCAGCTCGGCAGGCACGGCCTGTTCGACCTGTCGGTGAAGACCGAGGGCGACCTGCACATCGACACGCACCACACGATCGAGGACACCGCGCTCGCGCTCGGTGCCGCGTTCAAGCAGGCGCTCGGCGACAAGGTCGGCATCTACCGCTTCGGCAACTGCACGGTCCCGCTGGACGAATCCCTCGCCCAGGTGACCGTCGACCTGTCGGGCCGCCCCTACCTGGTGCACACCGAGCCGGAGAACATGGCGCCGATGATCGGCTCCTACGACACCACGATGACCCGGCACATCCTGGAGTCCTTCGTCGCCCAGGCGCAGATCGCGCTGCACGTCCACGTGCCGTACGGGCGCAACGCGCACCACATCGTGGAGTGCCAGTTCAAGGCGCTCGCCCGGGCGCTGCGCTACGCCAGCGAGCGCGACCCGCGCGCCGCCGGAATCCTGCCGTCGACCAAGGGCGCGCTATGAACACGTACTCGACCCTCTTCATCCTGCTCGGGCTCTTCCTCGCCGGAGGCGTCTACTCCTTCTGGCAGCAGAAGCAGTCCAAGAGCATGATCGCGGTCCTGGCCATCGGCTCCGTGATGGCGCTGGCGGCCGGGCTGCTCCAGCTCTAGCGGGAGGAGCCGACATGACTGGACTGAGGCACAAGAGCGTGGTCGTCCTCGACTACGGCTTCGGCAACGTCCGTTCGGCCGAGCGGGCGCTCGCGCGCGCCGGGGCCGAGGTGGAGATCACCGCCGACTTCGGCCGGGCGATGAACGCCGACGGGCTGCTGGTGCCCGGCGTCGGCGCCTTCGCCGCCTGCATGGCGGGCCTGAAGGGCGTACGCGGCGACTGGATCGTCGGCCGCAGGCTGGCCGGCGGACGGCCGGTCATGGGCATCTGCGTCGGCATGCAGATCCTCTTCGCCCGCGGCATCGAGCACGGCGTGGAGACCGAAGGGCTCGACGAGTGGCCCGGCACGGTCGAGCCGCTGAAGGCGCCCGTCGTCCCGCACATGGGCTGGAACACCGTACGGCCGCCCGCCGACTCACGGCAGTTCGCGGGCCTGGACACCGACGCCCGCTTCTACTTCGTGCACTCCTACGCGGTGCGCGAGTGGGAATTCGACACGCACAACGCGGCGATCCGCGCGCCGAAGGTCACCTGGTCCACGCACGGCGAGCCGTTCGTGGCCGCGGTGGAGAACGGCGCGCTGTGGGCCACCCAGTTCCACCCGGAGAAATCCGGCGACGCGGGCGCCCAGTTGCTCACCAACTGGCTGGACACCCTCTAACGCGGTCTCACGCGTCAACCGCTCGACCCGTTAGACCCTCTCACTCGCCGCCCGGCCCCCTTCCACCGTCCGCTTTCACCTCCTCCCTTCTACGACGTAGGACGCACCCGATGAACAGGCTCGAACTCCTCCCCGCCGTCGACGTCCGGGACGGCCAGGCCGTACGCCTCGTGCACGGCGAGTCCGGATCCGAGACGTCCTACGGCGACCCGCACGCCGCCGCGCTGGCCTGGCAGGCGGCGGGCGCGGAGTGGCTGCACCTGGTGGACCTCGACGCGGCCTTCGGCACCGGCGACAACCGGGCGCAGATCGCCGAGGTGGCCCGTTCGATGGACATCAAGGTCGAGCTGTCCGGCGGCATCCGCGACGACGACACGCTCGCCGCCGCGCTGGCCACCGGCTGCACCCGCGTCAACCTCGGCACGGCCGCGCTGGAGACCCCGGAGTGGGTCGCCAAGGTCATCGCCGAGCACGGCGACCGGATCGCGGTCGGCCTCGACGTGCGCGGCACCACGCTGCGCGGCCGGGGCTGGACCCGCGACGGCGGCGACCTCTACGAGACGCTGGCCCGGCTGGACTCCGAGGGCTGCGCGCGGTACGTCGTCACCGACATCGCCAAGGACGGTACGCTCCAGGGCCCCAACCTGGAACTGCTCGCCGGGGTCTGCGCCGCCACCGACCGGCCGGTCGTCGCGTCCGGCGGCGTCTCGTCCCTCGACGACCTGCGCGCCATCGCGACTCTCGTGCCGCGGGGTGTCGAAGGCGCGATTGTCGGAAAGGCGCTCTACGCCAAGGCGTTCACCTTGGAAGAAGCCCTGGAGGCGGTATCACGATGACGGAGACCCCCGCAGTACGGCGCGACCAGTCCGAAAGCCCGCTGGAGGAGACCATCGGTTTCGCCCGCGCCGTCGCGGCGGGGGACCTGGTCCTGGTGTCCGGCACGATGCCCCTCGTCGACGGCGAGGTGCGCGGCGAGGGCAGCCCGTACGAACAGGCCCTGCTCGCCTTCGGGAACGCGCTGGCGGCGATCGAGCCCTTCGGCCTCGGGCCCGACAGTGTGATCCGCACCCGCATGTACATGAGCCACGCCAGGGACGCCGACGACGTCGGGCGTGCCCACCGGGAGCTGTTCGGGGCCGTGCGGCCCGCCGCCACCATGGTCGTGGTGGCCGGTTTCATGGACTCCCGCGTCCTGGTCGAGGTGGAGATCGAAGCCTACCGAGGAGCCGGCAGATGACCCTCGCGGTCCGTGTCATCCCCTGCCTCGACGTGGACAACGGCCGCGTCGTGAAGGGCGTCAACTTCCGGAATCTGCGGGACGCGGGCGACCCGGTGGAGATGGCCAAGCTCTACGACGCCGAGGGCGCCGACGAGTTGACCTTCCTGGACATCACCGCGTCCTCCGGCGACCGGGAGACCACGTACGACGTCGTCCGCCGTACGGCCGAGCAGGTCTTCATCCCGCTCACCGTGGGCGGCGGTGTGCGGACGGTCACGGACGTGGACCTGCTGCTGCGCGCGGGCGCCGACAAGGTGGGCGTCAACACGGCGGCCATCGCCAGGCCCGAGCTGATCCGGGAGATCGCCGAGCGGTTCGGCCGGCAGGTGCTGGTGCTGTCGGTGGACGCGCGGCGCACCCCCTCGGGTTCCTTCGAGGTCACCACGCACGGCGGGCGGCGCGGCACCGGCATCGACGCGGTGGAGTGGGCGCAGCGGGCGGCCGAGCTGGGCGCGGGCGAGATCCTGCTCAACTCGATGGACGCGGACGGCACCAAGGACGGCTACGACACGGAGATGATCGCGGCCGTCCGCAAGCTGGTGACGGTCCCGGTGATCGCCTCCGGCGGCGCGGGCCGCCTCGCCGACTTCGCGCCCGCGGTGGCGGCGGGCGCCGACGCCGTACTGGCCGCGTCCGTCTTCCACTTCGGCGACCTGCGGATCGGCGAGGTCAAGACGGCGCTGCGGGAGGCCGGGCACCCGGTGCGCTGAGCACGGGTTTCCGTCGGCCGCCGCTCTCCATGTGCGGCGGCTCCGCTTTTCGGCGGCTCAGTCCTGGCGGCGGGTGCAGACCAGCGCCGCGAGGTCCGGCGCGAGCGGTATCTCCACCGAGCGCAGCGCCGGGTGCTCCAGCCAGTGCAGCCTGGCCGGATCGGGGCTGCCCTCGTGCAGCGGCGGCCATCGGTCGGCGGGCGTGAAGTCGTCCACGACGAGGACGCCGCCGGGCCGCAGCAGCTCCACGGGATCGGCCGCCTCGTCCCCCTTCCCCTGGCCGCCGCCGTCCAGGACCAGCAGGTCGAAGGGGCCGTGCGCGGCGATGTCCTTCAAGTCGCCGCATTCGACGGTGACCTGCGGCGCGAGGTCCGAGAACAGCCAGGCGGCCGTTTCCGCGCGCCCCGGATCGCGCTCGACGCTCACCGCGGTGGCGTCGTCCCGCATGCCCGTGACCAGCCAGCCGAGCCCCACTCCGAGTCCGGTACCGGTCTCGCCGATACGGGTGGCGCCCGCGGCGAGCGCGCGCAGCAGGCGGCCCTGCTCGGGGCGGCAGGAGTAGGGGAAGCCGAGCTGCTGTGCGGTGCGGGCGGCGCGTTCGACCAGCGGGGGCAGGTCGCCGGGGCCGCGGAGGTGCGCGCGGGTGCCGTCGAGTGACATGCCCGACATCCTGCCGGGGGCGCCCGGTCCACGGCCGGTGAACAGATGAGAAAGAGAAGTTGCGCAAATTAGATTGCGCAACTTTTCTTTTCTATCTAGGCTGGTGGTCGTGCCAGAAAAAGACGACGCCCCCCGGCCCCGGGCCCAGCGCATCACCGACCTCGACGCGCTGAAGGTCTTCACCCACCCGCTGCGCATCCAGCTCTACCGCCACCTGGTCACCTCGGGTGCCGCCACCGCCTCCCACCTGGCCGACCAGGTGGACGAGGCGGTGTCCCTGGTCAGCTACCACCTGCGCAAGCTCGCCGCCCACGGCTTCATCGTCGAGGCCCCCGAGAAGAGCACCGACGGCCGCGAGCGCTGGTGGAAGGTCTCCGCCGAGCGCGGATTCTCCTTCCGCAGCGGGGACTTCACGGACCGGCCCGAGGGCGCCGCCGTCGTCAACGAGGTCACCAGGCAGCTCCTGGCCAGCCGCTACGAGCGGTACGAGCGCTACCTGGCCCAGCAGGCCGCCTGGGCGGGGGAGTGGACCGACGCCTCCTTCAGCTCCGAGTACATGCCGCGGCTCAGCGCCGCCGAACTCCACGAGATGGACGAGGAGATCACCGCGCTCATGCGCCGCTGGATCGACCGCGGCAAGGCGGCGGTCGAGGCGGGCGACACCGAGGGCCGGGAGCTGGTGGCCGTGCAGATGTACGGATTCCCGTTCCGGGAGTGACCGCGGAAGGCCCCTCAGACCGCGCCCGACCCGACGTCGAGACCAGAGGAGGGCCGCCACCATGACGGCGACCGCGATACCCGCAGCACCGCACGGCAGGCCCGCGCACAAGGACGGGAACGTGCTGCGCTGGCTGATCGCGTACACCGCGTCCATGCTCGGCGACTGCGTCTACTTCCTCGCCCTCGGCTTCGCCGCCGCCAAGGTGGCGCCGCCGACGCAGGTGGGCCTGGTGATGGCGGTCGGCGCGGTGCCGCGCGCGGTGCTGATGCTCGGCGGGGGAGTGATCGCCGACCGGTTCGGGCCGCGCAAGGTGGTGATCGGGAGCGACGCGGTGCGCTGCGCGCTGATCCTCGGCGCCGCGGCGACGCTGGCGCTCTCCTCGCCGGGCCTGTGGCTGCTGGTCGTCGTCTCGCTGCTCTTCGGCGTCGTGGACGCGCTGTTCATGCCGGCCGTCGGCGCGCTGCCGCCGCGGATCGTCGCCGCCGACCAGCTCACCCGCTTGCAGGGCATGCGGTCCCTCACCATCCGCTTCGGCACCATCGTCGGACCGCCGGTCGGCGGCCTCGCGATGGGGCTCGGCGGCGCCACGGCCGCCTTCGCCCTGGCGGGCGCGCTCTTCGCGGTCTCCGTACCGCTGCTGATCGCCACCCGCATGAGCCCGCTGCCCGAAGCGCCCGCCGGGAGCGACGGGCCCGAGGAGGGCGCGAGCGCCTGGCGGGATCTGCTCGACGGATTGCGGTACGTCCGCCGCCACCGGCTCGTCGGCCCGCTGGTCCTGTCCGCCGCCATCTGCGAACTGGGCCTGGTCGGCCCGTTGAACGTCGGCATGATCCTGCTCGCCCAGCACCGCGGCTGGGGCTCGTCCGGCTACGGCTGGATCATCGCGGGCTTCGGCGCGGGCGCCGGGTGCGCCGCGCTGCTGCTGACCGTACGGGGCCGCCTGCCGCGGGCCGGGGCCGTCCAGATCGGCGCCCTGTTCGCGGGCGCCGCGGGCGTCGGCCTGATCGGCGTGGCGCCCTCGCCGGCCCTCGCGGTCGCCGTCGCCGCGCTGAGCGGCCTGTTCTGCGGCATCTGCGGCAGCCTCGCGTACGCCCTCATCCAGTCGGCGGCCGACCCCGGCTACCTCGGCCGCGTCACCTCGGTGATGAGCCTCAGCAGCTTCGGCCTCGCCCCCCTGGCCTACCCCCTCTTCGGCGCCGCCGTCGCCGCCTGGGGCCCGGCCCCCGTCTTCCTCACCAGCGCCGTCCTCACCATGACCGGAGGCGTGGTCGGCCTCGCCACCCCCGCGATCCGCACCGCGGAACTTCCCCGCGGGAAGCCGGCGCCGCGCCCGGCGGCGGACGTGACGGCTCCCGCCGAGCCGGTGGCCGCGGGCCGGGACTGACGCCGAGAAAATGCTGTGACGTGCGCGGGGGCCTCCTGTTAGCTTCGCGCTCATGGACCCGCTCGGTGATGCAGAGATTCGCGGCTCGTTCGTCAATTGCTCCAAGGGGGAGGCGAAGCGGATCAGCCTGCCCAGGGATCTGGGCGACCTGCCGTGGAGCGACCTGGACTTCCTCGGCTGGCGCGACCCCGGCGCCCGCGACCGCGCCTATCTGGTGCGGCCCGGCGACGAGCCCGTGGGCATCGTCCTGCGGATCGCCCCCGGCGCCCGGCGCAATCTGATGCGCAGCAGCCTCTGCTCCCTCTGCCTCACCGGCCACTCCGGCGGCGGCGTCGACCTCCTGGCGGCCCCGCTCGCGGGCGCCGCCGGCCGCCAGGGCAACACCGTCGCCCTCTACATGTGCGCCGACCTCGCCTGCTCCCTCTACGTCCGCGGCAAGAAGAGCTCCGCCCTGGTCAAGCGGCTCGAGGAGACCCTCACCCTCGACGAACAGATCGCCCGCACCCTCCGCAATCTCGACGGCTTCCTCGCCAAGGTCGTCGCCTAGCCGGACGAACGGCGGTGCGCCGGAGAAGCCGGGTCACGCGGTCGGCGTGAGGACGAGCCGGCGGCCCGGCTCGACGGGAGCCGTCCAGGCGCGCTCGACCTCGCAGAGGGATACGGCGTCGGCCGCGACGGAGAAGACCCCGGCCGTGAGCCGAGCGACCAGCGAAGGAAGTTCGGCGACGATGCCCGCGGCGGTGACGGAGCCCTGGCCACTGCCCATGACGCGGAGGTTGGCGGCGCGCAGGACGAAGGACGGCAGGGTGATGTCGGGTCCGGCCGTGGAGCCGATCTGGATCCAGTCGAGGACGGCGGCACGGTCGGTGCGGCGGGTGAGCAGCGCGGGGAGGGCCCGCTCGGTCGGCGCGCCCCAGGCGTAGTGGATGACCGACAGGCCCAGTTCGGCCGCGACCTTCCCCAGCGCGTTCTGCACTCGCGGCCGGCCTCACCGACGAGCAGCGCGCCGCCCTGTCCGTGCTGGCGAGCGCTGTGGTGTCCGGCAACAGCACGCTGTGAGAAGCCCGGGGCCGACGGGGCCGAGGGGCTGTCGCCCGCCGGGGCGGCGGACGCGCTGCCGCCTACCGCGTCACAGTCCGAGCTTCGCCGCGTACAGCCGCGCCACCGCGTCCTTGTCGCCGTCCACCTCGACCTCGGCGGCGTCCTGGCGGCCGAAGACGAAGATCGTCAGCTCGGACGGCTCACCGGTCACGGTCACCACGGGAGAGCCCTTGCGGGCGACGGCGGTCTGGCCGTTCGGGCGGCGCAGCACCAGGCCGACCGGGGAGCGGCGGCCCGCGAGCCGGGCGGCACGCTCCAGCCGCGCCCACAGCGTGTCGGCGAAGACGGGGTCGATGGCACGCGGCGTCCAGTCGGGCGTGGCACGCCTGACGTCCTCGGCGTGGACGTAGAACTCGACGGTGTTGGAAGCCTCGTCCACCTGCTTGATGGTGAAGGGCGACATCCGCGGCGGCCCGGTCCTGATGAGCTGGATCAGCTCTTCGTACGGCTTTCGCGCGTACTCCTTGCGGACCCGTTCCGCACGGTCCTTGAGCTGCGGGATGACCAGCCCCGCCGCCGCGTCACCGCGCCGTTCGCGTACCACGACGTGCGCGGCCAGGTCGCGGGTGGACCAGCCCTCGCACAGCGTCGGGCCGTCGGGTCCTGACTGCTCCAGCAGATCGGCGAGGAGCAGACGTTCGCGCTGGGCATGTGTCGACATGACCCCAGATTAACGGCCCCTTGGCCGATACGTCCGCTCCCCGCCCCTGCCGCCCCCGTGAGGCGTCAGCCCAGCGGAGCGTAGAGCTTCTTGCTGTTGGTGCCGTTGTTGAGCGTGAGCGAGCAGGTCACCGTCTTGCGGCCCTGGAGCTCGTAGGTGGTCAGCTTCGGGAAGAGCGCGTACGGGTAGTACAGCCGCCCGTCCGCGGGAAGGTGCTTCTTGGCGTCGGCCGTGCACAGCTCCAGCGCCTTCGACTGGATCTCCGAGTCGGTGCTGAAGGTGCCGGACAGCGTCTCGTTGGCGACGACCTGGCCGTCGTGCGCGGAGCTGCACGACTTGGTGGTCACCGTGTCGACGGTCGGCGTGAGGGTCGGCGCGTCGAAGCACTTGCCCGGCGAGAGCACCACGTACGGCACGACCTTCTCGGTCGGGGTGATGCTCGGGAAGTCGGTGAACGGGTCGTCGGTCGGGGTGTCGAAGGTCGGGGTGTCCGACGGCAGCGTGAAGCTGGGCGTCGGCTCCGTGAAGGACGGCATGGACGGCAGTCCTGACGGCAGACCGCTGATCGACGGCGTCGGCTTCGCGTCGTTCTTGCTGTCGCTGCCACCGGAGACGGCGACCGCGGTGCCGATACCGCCGATCACCACGACCGCGGCTATCGCGATCAGCACATTGCGCTTGGTGTTGTTCGGCGGCGGCGGGGGCGGCGGGTAGCCGCCGGGGCCCTGCGGGTAGCCGTAGCCACCGGGCGGGGCGGGCGGTCCGGGCGGGCCCGGCTGGCCGTAGCCGCCCTGCTGACCGTAGCCCTGCTGGCCGTAAGGACCCGGCGCGGCCTGCGTCGGCTCCTGCGGATAACCGTAGTTCTGACCGCCGCCTTGTTGCGGATAGCCATAGCCGCCGTCAGCGGGCGGCGGGGGAGGAGGGGGGCCGAAGCCCTGCGGTGGCCCGAAACCGCCTCCTTGATCCGGAGGCGGCGGCGGTCCTTCTTGCGGCGGTGGTGGAAAACCCATGCAGGCAGGATGCCCCATACGGGTGACATGAGCGAGCGACAACCGGATGGTGGTCAACTCACTTGCCCTCTTTGCCGGTTATTGACCCTTTTCGAGTTCTTGATATTCGGCGGCAGAATGGTCACCATGCCCGCCACCGCACTCGACCCAGCAGTCGCCGCCCGCCTCAAGCGCACGGCCGACGGACTCGTACCCGCCATCGCCCAGCAATACGACACCGGTGAAGTGCTGATGCTGGGGTGGATGGATGACGAGGCCCTGCACCGCACCCTCACCACAGGCCGCTGCACCTACTGGAGCCGCAGCCGCCAGGAGTACTGGGTCAAGGGCGACACCTCGGGCCACGTCCAGCACGTCAAGTCCGTCGCACTGGACTGCGACGGCGACACCCTGCTGGTGAAGGTCGACCAGGTCGGCGCCGCCTGCCACACCGGCGACCGCACGTGCTTCGACGCCGACGTGCTGCCGCTCGGCCAGCCGGTCCGCCCTTCGCCGTACCGGCCGCTCCCGGCGCCCGGCCGTGACCACTAATCTCGGCTCATGGACCTTGAGACCTTCCGCAAGCTGGCGGTCGACCGCCGGGTGATTCCCGTGACGCGCAGGCTGCTCGCCGACGGCGACACTCCGGTCGGGCTGTACCGCAAGCTCGCGGGGGAGCGGACGGGAACGTTCCTGCTGGAGTCGGCGGACGGAGGCACCTCCCAGGCCGAAGGCTCCGGGGGAGACCGGACGTGGTCGCGCTACTCCTTCGTCGGCGTCCGGTCGGCCGCCACGCTCACCGCGCGCGACGGCCAGGCGCACTGGCTCGGCACGCCGCCGGTCGGCGTCCCGGTCGACGGCGACCCGCTGGAGGCGCTGCGCGTCACCGTCGACGCCCTGCACACCCCGCGCGACCTGGCGGCGGGGATGCCGCCCTTCACCGGCGGCATGGTCGGCTACCTCGGCTACGACATCGTGCGCCGCCTGGAGCGGATCGGCGAGCGGACCCGCGACGACCTGCGGCTGCCGGAACTGACCATGCTGCTCACCTCCGACCTCGCCGTCCTCGACCACTGGGACGGCACGGTCCTGTTGATCGCCAACGCGATCAACCACAACGACCGCGACACCGGGGTGGACGAGGCCCACGCGGACGCCGTCGCCCGCCTCGACGCCATGCAGGCCGACCTGGCCAAGCCGGTCGAATACGTCCCCGTCGAGCTGCCGCCGTCGGAACTGCCCGAATACACCGCCCTGTGGGGCGGCGCCGCCTATCAGCGCGCGGTCGACGACATCAAGGAACGTATCCGCGCGGGTGAGGCCTTCCAGGTCGTCCCCTCGCAGCGCTTCGAGACCCCCTGCACGGCCAGCGCGCTCGACGTCTACCGCGTCCTGCGGGCCACCAACCCCAGCCCGTACATGTACCTCTTCCGCTTCCCCGGCGGCGAGGGCGGCGACTTCGACGTCGTCGGCTCCAGCCCCGAGGCCCTGGTCAAGGTCGAGGACGGCCGCGCCATGGTCCACCCGATCGCGGGCACCCGCCCGCGCGGCGCCACCCCGCGACAGGACACCGCGCTCGCCGAGGAACTGCTGGCCGACCCCAAGGAACGCGCCGAGCACCTGATGCTGGTCGACCTCGGCCGCAACGACCTGGGCCGCGTCTGCGAACCCGGCAGCGTCGAGGTCGTCGACTTCATGTCCGTCGAGCGCTACTCCCACGTCATGCACATCGTCTCGACCGTCACCGGCCAGGTCGCCGAGGGCCGTACCGCCTTCGACGTGCTCACCGCCTGCTTCCCCGCGGGCACCCTCTCCGGCGCCCCCAAGCCGCGCGCCATGCAGATCATCGAGGAGCTGGAGCCGTCCCGGCGCGGTCTGTACGGCGGCTGCGTCGGCTACCTCGACTTCGCCGGTGACTCCGACACCGCCATCGCCATCCGTACGGCGCTGCTCCGCGACGGCACCGCCTACGTCCAGGCCGGGGCCGGTGTCGTCGCCGACAGCGATCCGGTGGCCGAGGACACCGAGTGCCGCAACAAGGCCGCCGCCGTCCTGCGCGCGGTGGCCACGGCCAACCGCCTGTGACGGTCGCCTTCCGGAGGCGGTCAGCCGGTCTTCGACAGGCGTGAGCGACGAGCCACGACGCGCGTGCGCGTCGTGGCTCGTCGCGCGGTTCCTCGCGCCCGTGTGGGTGCCGTCAGCCCGCGAAGGCCGCCGTGCCGTTCGGCGTGCCGAGGCCCGTCGGGCCGTCGAAGCCGCTCACGCCGGTGCACAGGTACGAGCCGCCGCACGAGCCGTTCGAGCCGCCGGCCACGTCGTTGAGCGCGTCGGCGTGCGCGTAGGGGAACGAGGCGGGGTAGGACCCGGCCGAGGGCGCCCCCGCGAGGGCGTAGACGGCCGCGATCAGCGGCGACGAGGCGCTGGTGCCGCCGAAGACCTCCCAGCCGGTGTCCGAGCCGTACGTGTCGTGGACGGCGACGCCCGTCGCGGGGTCGGCGACCGCCGAGACGTCGGCGATGGTGCGCTTGCCGCAGTCGGCGTCCGTCTGCCAGGACGGCTTGGCGTCGTAGGAGGAGCAGCCGGAGCCGGTGCCCGTCCAGACGGACTCGGTCCAGCCGCGGCTGGAGGAGTCGCTGGTGAGCGAGGTGCCGCCGACGGCGGTGACGTACTGGGAGGCGGCCGGGTACTCGGCGCCGTAGCCGCTGTCACCGGCGCTGACGGTGATGGCGACACCGGGGTGGTCGAAGTACGAGCTGTCGTACGACGGGTCCGAGGAGGACTCGCCGCCGCCGTAGCTGTTGGAGACGTACTTCGCGCCCAGCGACACCGCGGTGTTGACGGACTCGCCCAGGTTGGTCATCGAGGAGTCGTCGGCCTCGACCAGGAGGATGTGGCAGTCGGGGCAGGCGGCGCTGACCATGTCGAGATCGAGCGATATCTCCTCGGCCCAGCCCGCGTCGGCGCTCGGCAGCGAGGAGGCGCTGCCGGACTGGCCGACCTTCGAGAAGCAGCCGTTGTCGGCGGTGCAGGCGGGCAGGCCGTACGTGGAGCGGTAAGTGGCCAGATCCGCTTCGGCGTTGGGGTCGTCGTACGCGTCGACGATCGCCACGGTCGCGCCGGACCCGCCGGAGGAGGGCAGGGCGTACGCGCTCTGGAGATCGGCCGGGCCGAGGCCGGAGGGGGCCGCGGCCGGGTTCACCGAACCGGTGGACTTCTTGAGCGTGTTGACGCCCTGGGTGACCTTGAGCGCCTTGCACGCCATCACGTCCGGATGGGTGCTGACGGCGCAGGAGCGCGCGGTGCTGACGCCGTGCGCGGCGGGGGAGGCACCGGCGTACGGCGCCAGGGCCAGCCCCGACAGGGCCAGTCCGGCGGCGGCGGTGACCGCGAGCGCGGTGCGGCGGGCGGTGGGTGTGAGGGTGATCGAACGCAACTATTGCCTCCTGTGGGGGGTGAACCGGGGGCTTGTGGGATGCGTGACAGGTGGTGCCATTGGTGCGAGTTGACATCAGTGGGACGGCCGAGAACGTATGGTGACGAGCGCACGCCAACAAGGAGGGGGCTGGAAGCTATACCTCCGCTTTACTTGTGGCATAAGGGAGTTGGGCAAGGCATTGCCTGGTGCTGACCTCCCGGCAGGTGTGAAATCGAGTCGTCCCGGTGTGGTATGCGATGGCCGTTCCGTACCGCTTCGTGACCATTCGGGACCGATCGCCACGGCGTGTTTTCAGCCGCGCGCCGCGACCCCCGGTCCGGCCGCCCGGTGCCCCCGCCGGACGGGCCGCCGCACCGACAGGCGATAGTGGTGGGGTGAGTGCCGTCCCTCAGCCCCGCGCTGACCAAGCCGTCGAGACCGAAGCCGCGACCGACCGCGAGACCGGGGTCGAACCCGGCCGGGCGACCGAAGCCGGGCCCGAACGCGGGACCGGCCCCGGTGCCGCGCCCTCGGCCGCGCGGCGCACCGCCACGCGCGTCCTCGCCGTCGCGCTCGCGTGCGGCGTGATCGGCGCCAGCGTCGTGCTGCTCGCGGCGGGCAAGACCTGGGCGCGCGGCACCGTCGCCTTCGGCCAGGGCACCCTCCCGGTGCACGCCACCGGCAGCCAGGCCACCGCGCTGCCCGGCGCGCTGGCCCTGGTCGGCCTGGCCGCGCTCGTCGCCGTCTTCGCCGTGCGCCGGATCGGCCGCTACGTCGTCTCCGGGCTGCTCACGCTCTCCGGCCTCGGCGTGGTCGTCGTCGTGCTCGCCCGCCGCGCGGCCACCGGCGCCCTCAACGAACGGGCCGCCGCCGCGTCCGGCCTCACCCGCGCCACCGCGGGCCACACGAGCACCACCGGCTGGCCGCTGGTCGCCGTCGCCGGCGGCGTCCTGCTGCTCCTCGCGGGCCTGCTCGCACTGCGCTACGGCCACGCCTGGCCCGCGATGTCCAGCCGCTACGACCGGCCGGGCAGCCGCCCCTCGCTGCGCGGCAGGGCCGCCGCCGCGCCCGCGCCGATCGACCCCGACCGGGCCGAGGACCTGTGGAAGGCGCTGGACCGGGGCGAGGACCCCACGCAGGCCCCCGGCTGACCGGTCCCGCGCGTGCCGCGACCGCCCGTTCCACCCCCGTGCACGGCAACCCCGGAACACGCGCAACAATGGAAGACGAAGTCGGCGGCGAAAGGACGCCGCCGACCGAGAGGATTCAGGGAGCACTCATGGCGGTCCATCACGACCACGGCCACACCCCCGCCGCGTGGACCGGCTCGATCATCTCGTTCATCGGCTTCTGTGCCGGAGGCGTGTTCATGGTCGCCGCCCAGCCGGTCCCCTTCTGGGCGAGCATGGGCGTCATACTGCTCGGCCCCGTCGTCGGCGGTGCGATGAAGCTCATGGGCCTGGGCAGCAAGGAGTCACCCGAGGTACGGGTCGCCCGCGCCCACGCCGCGCAGGAGGTCCGCACCCCGGAGGGGACGACGCACACGGAGTCGCCCGCTGAGGCGCCCGCCAGCGCCTGACCCCACCGGTCCCGCCCGCCGGGCGCAGCCGCCGACCTCCGGGTCCGCGCGCTGCGCCTTCGTGCGTCCGGGGGCAGAATCGGCGATGTGATTCACGACACAGCAGGTCGGGCCGCAGGCCGGGCCCCCGCGGCGGCGCGCGGGACGGCTCCCGGAGCGGCCCTCGGCGCGCTCTCGCGCGCCGCCGTACCGCTCGCCCTCCTCGGCGCGGTGGCGGGCGCCTTCGCGTACGTCGGCGCCGTCGACCCCAACACGCCCGGCCACTACCCGGCCTGCCCGCTGCTGCACTACACCGGGATCTACTGCCCCGGCTGCGGCGGCCTGCGCAGCGCCCACGCCGTCGCCCACGGCCACCTCGGCACGGCGCTGGGCTGCAACGCGCTCGCGGTGGCCGGATACGTCGTCTTCGCCGTCGTGTGGGCCGTCTGGTTCACCCGCAGGCTGCGCGGCAGACCGTTCGAACCCGTGCTGCGCCCGGCGTACGGGAAGGCGCTCCTCGCCCTGGCGCTGGTCTTCACCGTTGTCCGGAACCTGCCGTTCGGCGCGGCGCTGATCCCGTGACCCGCCCGCCTTCCGGGGCATGCTTGTCCAGGTGGTGGGACCGCGAATCCCCGGATGCGGGCGCTGCGCCCGGCGCCCGATACCATCGGAGTGTCGGTGGTTCCCACCATTGGCTTGATCATTTCGCTGTACGAACCCGGTCCGGAAGGGGAGCTCTCGCGTGAGTGTGCTCGACGAGATCATCGACGGAGTCCGCGCTGACCTCGCCGAGCGGCAGGCCCGCGTCACCCTCGACGAACTCAAGGAGCGGGCCACCAAGGCGCGCGATGCCAAGGACGGGGTGGCCGCCCTGCGCGGCGACAGCGTCAAGGTGATCTGCGAGGTCAAGCGGTCCAGCCCCTCCAAGGGCGCGCTGGCCGCCATCGCCGACCCCGCGGGGCTCGCCGCCGACTACGAGGCGGGCGGCGCCGCCGTCATCAGCGTCCTCACCGAGGAGCGGAAGTTCGGCGGCTCCCTCGCCGACCTCGAAGCGGTCCGCGCCAAGGTCGACATCCCGGTCCTGCGCAAGGACTTCATCGTCACCGCGTACCAGCTCTGGGAGGCCCGCGCCTACGGTGCCGACCTCGCCCTGCTGATCGTCTCCGCGCTCGACCAGGACGCCCTCGTCTCGCTCGTCGAGCGGGCCCAGTCGATCGGCCTCACCCCGATCGTCGAGGTGCACGACGAGGAGGAGGTCGAGCGGGCGGTGGACGCCGGGGCGAAGATCATCGGGGTCAACGCGCGTAATCTCAAGACCCTTGAGGTCGACCGGGGGAACTTCGCCCGCGTCGCGCCCGAGATTCCCGACCACATCGTGAAGATCGCCGAGTCCGGGGTGCGTGGTCCCCACGACCTGATCGCCTACGCCAATGACGGCGCCGACGCCGTGCTCGTGGGCGAGTCGCTCGTCACCGGCAAGGATCCGCGTGCCGCGGTCGCCGATCTTGTGGCTGCCGGCGCCCATCCCGCCCTCCGCTTCGGCCGCTAACCCCCCTCCGGGGGAGGGCCCCACACCCCTTACGGTGCCCCGCCAGGGCGCCCGACCGCGCTTTGCACGGCGGTTCTTCGCGAGAGACGGTGCCCCGTCAGGGGCGCGTGAGCCGCACCTCGCGGGGCGGTTCCCCGTCAAGGACGTGCCCCGTCAGGGGCGCGGGGAACTGCGCGGCCAGCCGCGACGCTCTCGCAGGTCACCGCCCGCCCCGGTGGGGCAGTCCGGTTGTCGCCGGGCCACCGGCCGGTGGTGGGTTGCTCGCGCAGTTCCCCGCGCCCCTGATGGGGCGCACCGTCTTTCGTTCGGGCGGTGAGCCGGTCTTTTGAGGGGTGCGGGGAACTGCGCGGCCAGCCGCGACGCTCTCGCAGGTCACCACCCGCCCCGGTGGGGCAGTTCGGTGGTGTCCGGACCACCGGCCGGTGGTGGGTTGCTCGCGCAGTTCCTCGCGCCCCTGACGGGGCGACCGTCTTTCGTCCGGGCGGTGAGCCGGTCTTTTGAGGGGCGCGGGGAACTGCGCGGCCCGCCACGATGCTCCCGCAGGTCACCACCCGCCCCGGTGGGGCAGTTCGGTGGTGTCCGGACCACCGGCCCGGTGGGGGCTGGGTGCGCAGTTCCTGCGCCCCTCAAAGCGAGGCCCTGCGCGGTACCGGGGTCCTCAAGGCGAGGCGCTGTGTTGGCTGAACGCGCGCGGGGGCCGGGCATGGAATGGGGGGACCTGCCCGGAGGGCTAGACTCGGGCGCATGTCCCTCGCCGCGCGTCTCGCCCCCGGTTGCCGCCCCCGCGGCTGCCGCGCGCCGGCGCGCAAGGTGCTGGGGCGCCGGGTGCGGTATGTGATCGGGTGCGAGCCCGGCCAGGTGAACGGCAGGCGATGGCGCCGCGGCTGAGCCGCGAGCACAGCCGCGTACGCACGACACGGACACGCGTACGCGTCCCCCCTTTCACCCGCGCCTGACGGCGCACAGCCAGGGATACCCCATGTCAGAAACGCACGACTTCTTCCATCCGGATCCGGACGGATCCGTCCCCACCCCCGCGGGCTACTTCGGCGCGTTCGGCGGCAAGTTCATCCCGGAGGCGCTGGTCGCCGCCGTGGACGAGGTGGCCGTCGAGTACGAGAAGGCGAAGACCGACCCCGCCTTCGCGGCCGAGCTGAACGACCTGATGGCCAACTACGCGGGCCGTCCGAGCGCCCTCACGGAGGTCCCCCGGTTCGCCGAGCAGGCGGGCGGGGCACGGGTCTTCCTCAAGCGGGAGGACCTGAACCACACCGGCTCGCACAAGATCAACAACGTGCTGGGCCAGACGCTGCTGACCAAGCGGATGGGCAAGACCCGCGTGATCGCGGAGACCGGCGCGGGCCAGCACGGCGTCGCCACCGCGACCGCCTGCGCGCTGTTCGGCCTCGACTGCACGATCTACATGGGCGAGATCGACACCCAGCGCCAGGCGCTCAACGTCGCGCGGATGCGGATGCTCGGCGCCGAGGTGGTCTCGGTGACCTCCGGCAGCCGGACGCTGAAGGACGCCATCAACGAGGCGTTCCGCGACTGGGTCGCCAACGTGGACCGCACGCACTACCTGTTCGGCACGGTCGCGGGACCGCACCCCTTCCCCGCGCTGGTCCGCGACTTCCACCGGGTGATCGGCGTCGAGGCGCGCCGCCAGCTCCTGGAGCGCACCGGCCGGCTGCCCGACGCCGCCGTCGCCTGCGTCGGCGGCGGCTCCAACGCCATGGGCCTCTTCCACGCCTTCCTGCCCGACACCGGGGTCCGGCTGGTCGGCTGCGAGCCCGCGGGCCACGGCGTGGCCACCGGGGAGCACGCGGCCACCCTCACCGAGGGCGAGCCGGGCATCCTGCACGGCTCGCGCTCCTACGTCCTCCAGGACGACGAGGGCCAGATCACCGAGCCGTACTCGATCTCGGCGGGTCTGGACTACCCCGGCGTCGGCCCCGAGCACTCGTACCTCAAGGACATCGGCCGCGCCGAATACCGCGCGGTCACCGACGACGAGGCGATGCAGGCCCTGCGGCTGCTGTCCCGTACCGAGGGCATCATCCCCGCCATCGAGAGCGCGCACGCCCTGGCCGGGGCCCTGGAGATCGGCCGCGAGCTGGGCCCCGAGGGCCTGGTGCTGGTGAACCTCTCCGGCCGCGGCGACAAGGACATGGACACGGCGGCCCGCTACTTCGGGCTGTACGACGCGACCGCCGAGGTCGACGAGGACAACGAGGTGGCGGTCAAGTGAGCGGGAACGTAGAGCTGTTGGACCGGGCGCTGGCCGACGCCAAGGCCGAGGGGCGGGCCGCGCTCGTGGCGTATCTGCCCGCCGGCTTCCCGACCGTGGACGGCGGGATCGAGGCCGTGAAGGCCGCCTTCGAGGGCGGCGCGGACATCGTCGAGGTCGGGCTGCCGCACAGCGACCCGGTGCTGGACGGGCCGGTCATCCAGACCGCCGACGACATCGCGCTCAACAAGAACCACGTGCGGATCGCCGACGTGCTGCGCACCGTACGCGAGGCGCACCAGGCCACCGGCAAGCCGGTGCTGGTCATGACGTACTGGAACCCGGTGGACCGCTACGGCGCCGAGCGGTTCGCGACCGAGCTGGCCGAGGCGGGCGGCGCGGGCTGCATCCTGCCCGACCTGCCGGTCGAGGAGTCCGAGGGATGGCGGAAGGCGGCCGAGCAGCAGGGCCTGGCCACCGTCTTCGTCGTCGCCCCTTCCAGCCGTGACGAGCGGCTGGCGAAGATCACCGCGGCGGGCAGCGGCTTCGTCTACGCGGCCTCCCTGATGGGTGTCACCGGCACGCGGGAGAGCGTCGGCGAGCAGGCGTCCGACCTCGTGCGCCGCACCCGCGCCACCACGGACCTGCCGGTCTGCGTGGGCCTGGGCGTGTCGAACGCGGTGCAGGCCGCCGAGGTCGCGGCCTTCGCCGACGGTGTGATCGTCGGCTCGGCCTTCGTCAAGCGCATCCTCGACGCGGACGGCGACCTGCCCGCGGCCCTCACGGCCGTACGGGAACTGGCGGCGGAACTGGCCGCGGGCGTCCGCAAGCGCGGCTGACGGCACCGGCCGCGACCGTACGAAAGAAACCGGCCGCGCCCCGTACGACCGGCCCCGGCGTAACACGATGGGGCGAATCGCGGTGCGGGAAGGCGCTGAAGTGCCCTCCCGCACCGTTGGTCAGGGATGTGAGCCAGAAGAACCGAGACGGAAAGCGCAGCGCCCGCGAGGCCCTGTACGAACAGCGTGAAAAAGAGAAGGCCAGCGCCCGACGCAGGCGCACCATGGTGGTCGCGGGCGCGGTGGTCGCCGTGCTGGCCATCGCCGCCGTGATCGGGGTGGTGGTCGCCGACCACAAGGACAGCGGCGGCGGCTCCACCCCGGCCGCCGCGCCCAAGGGCGCCATTGGCAAGGACAATCTCGTCATCCCCGTCGGCGCCGCCGACGCGCCCTCGGTGCTGACGATCTACGAGGACTTCCGCTGCCCGGCGTGCGACGCCTTCGAGAAGGCGTTCACCCCGACCATCCACAGCCTTGAGGACAGCGGGCAGATCCGCACCGAATACCACCTGGTGACGCTCATCGACGGCAATCTCGGCGGCTCCGGCTCGCTGAACGCCGCCAATGCCGCCGCCTGCGCCCAGGACGCGGGCAAATTCCGCGCCTACCACGATGTGCTGTACGACAATCAGCCGGAGGAGCAGAGCGACACCTTCTCCGACAAGAACCACCTGCTCGACCTGGCGGGCAAGGTCAGCGGTCTGAAGACGCCGACCTTCACCGCGTGCGTCAACGGCGGCACCCACAACAGCTGGGTGAAGGCGTCGAACAGCGCCTTCGGGAAGTCCGGCTTCAACTCGACGCCGACGATCCTGCTCAACGGCAAGAGCGTCTACGGGAGCGGCAGCAACCTCACGCCCGACTCGCTGAAGCAGATGGTCACCGACGCGAACAAGGGCAAAAAGGCGGGTGCGGTGACCACCGCTCCGGCCTCCTGACAGGCCCGCTGAGGGGCCTGCCGAGGCTTGATTCCGGGCCTTTCGGCGTCCGCGGGGATTCCCCCGGAGGGGCCGGAGGAGTCCCGGCCGTTATCCATACGTAGCCGGGCGGGTTGCCGCACTTCCCGCCCGGCAAGGTAGCGTCGGTCATTGCCATGGAACTCGCATTCATTCCCAGCCCGTCGCACGGAGTCGTCCACCTCGGACCCATTCCGCTGCGCGGCTACGCGTTCTGCATCATCATCGGTGTCTTCGTAGCCGTATGGCTCGGCGGCAAGCGCTGGATCGCCCGCGGCGGCCGGGCGGGCACGGTCGCGGACATCGCCGTGTGGGCGGTGCCCTTCGGTCTGGTCGGCGGCCGGCTGTACCACGTGATCACCGATTACGAGTTGTACTTCACCAGTGGCAAGGACTGGGTCGACGCCTTCAAGATCTGGCAGGGCGGCCTGGGGATCTGGGGCGCCATCGCCTTCGGCGCGCTCGGCGCCTGGATCGCCTGCCGCCGCCGGGGGATCGCGCTGCCGGTCTACGCCGACGCCATCGCGCCGGGCATCGCCTTCGCCCAGGCGATCGGCCGCTGGGGCAACTGGTTCAACCAGGAGCTGTACGGCGGCCCGACCACGCTGCCCTGGGGCCTGAAGATCGACCCCGCGCACCGGCCGGAGAGCACGCCGGACATCGCCACGTACCACCCGACGTTCCTGTACGAGTCCCTGTGGTGCGTCGGCGTCGCCCTGCTGGTCATCTGGGCCGACCGCCGCTTCAAGCTCGGCCACGGGCGGGCCTTCGCCCTCTACGTCGCCGCGTACACGGTGGGCCGCGCCTGGATCGAGCACATGCGCGTGGACTACGCCCACCAGATCCTCGGCATGCGGCTCAACGACTGGACCGCGATCGTCGTCTTCATCGGCGCCGTCGTGTACCTCGTCGTCGTCGGCCGCAAGCGGCCCGGCCGCGAGGAGAACATCGAGCCTCTCGCCTCCGGCGAAGGCCCCGACGACGCCTCGCCGCCGTCGTCCGACCCGGAAGCGGACGCGGACGACGCGGTCGACTCCTCCTCCGTCGAGGACGAGGCTTCCGTCGGTTCCGTCGACCCGAAGCGAGCCTCCGAGACGCTCTGATCTCGCGCCCCTGAAGAGCACGTCACGCGTAGTGGCGGCGCACCTTCTCCAGGAGGAGAAAGGGCAGGTCAGGGCAGGCTTTCCTTGCTGGCGGCGCATCGCATTCGAGCGTACGGTCGAATGGATTCGTGGTCGTGCGGCCTCGCGGGAGGCTGCCTGGGGAGGGGTGGGGACGGATGTCAACGGCTGTCGAGGAGACGACGGCGGCGCCGTATCACGTACCGCACCACTCGCACCGTGACGTGAGCGGCGGCTGGCTGCGCCCGGCGGTGTTCGGGGCGATGGACGGCCTGGTGTCGAATCTGGCGCTGATGACGGGAGTGGCGGGCGGCGACGTCTCGTCGCGCGCCATCGTGGTGACCGGGCTCGCGGGCCTGGCGGCGGGCGCCTTCTCGATGGCGGCGGGGGAGTACACGTCGGTGGCCTCCCAGCGGGAGCTGGTCGAGGCCGAGCTGGAGATCGAGCGGATCGAGCTGCGCCGCCACCCGGAGGCGGAGCTGCGGGAGCTGGCCGAGCTGTACGTCTCGCGCGGTGTGGAGCCGAAGCTCGCCCGCGAGGTGGCCAGGCAGCTCTCCGTCGACCCGGAGCGGGCGCTGGAGATACACGCCCGCGAGGAACTGGGCGTGGACCCGACCGACCTGCCGTCGCCGCTGGTCGCGGCGGCCTCCTCCTTCGTCGCCTTCGCGCTGGGCGCCCTGCTGCCCGTACTGCCGTATCTGCTCGGCGGCGACTCGCTGTGGCCCGCGGCCGTCCTCGCGCTGGCCGGACTGTTCGGCTGTGGTGCGGCCGTGGCCCGGGTGACCGCGCGTTCCTGGTGGTACAGCGGGGTTCGGCAGCTGCTGTTGGGTGCGGCGGCCGGCGGGGTTACCTTCGTATTGGGCGCGCTTATCGGCACAGCGGTCGGCTGACCACTCCGAACGGTCTGAACGGCCGACCGGTGCGGTCGGCCCACTGGTCCGATCGGGTGATCGGCGATGTGCCGTGCGCCCGCTCCACCGGACTCGGGAAACCCACAGGAAACCAGCGGCCACAAGCCTCATGTTTCCCCGTCGTTTCAGTAGCCGTCGCACGGGGCATTACCCGGTGGCGCACCGGCAGAAAGCGGCCCGGTGGCGCGCTGGACCCGGCCGGAAAACCTCCGACACGGCGCTGGCCTGATCTGTTCGCTCCACCCCTCATCATGTCCACATGCTGGAACTGAGTATCCGCTTCTCGAACACTCGTCCATCATGTAACCTGCACGAAATCGCAGAGGGCCAACGTCGTCCCTGTTGCGCATGCCTGGGAACAGGCAATGCATACAAGCCAAAGACGACGACGGGAGAGCCATGCGTTCGCGTTCCGCGTTCATGGACGGGCGCCCCGCCCCGCAGGGGATGTACGACCCCCGCAACGAGCACGACGCCTGTGGCGTCGGTTTCGTGGCCACCCTCACCGGCGAGGCGAGCCATGGGCTCGTGGAGCAGGCGCTGACCGTTCTGCGCAATCTGGAGCATCGTGGTGCCACCGGCGCCGAGCCCGACTCGGGTGACGGCGCGGGCATCCTCCTCCAGATCCCGGACGCCTTCTTGCGCGAGGCCGCCGGCTTCGCGCTGCCCGACCAGGGCCACTACGCGGTCGGCCTCGCCTTCCTCCCGGTCGAGACCGAGGACCGCGCCAAGGCCGTCGACGCCATCGAGCGGATCGCCGCGGAAGAGGGCCTGACCGTACTCGGCTGGCGCGAGGTCCCGGTCGCCCCCGAGTTGCTGGGCACCACCTCCCGCTCGACCATGCCGTACTTCTCGCAGCTCTTCGTCGCCGACAGCGCCGGCGCCGCCTCCGGCATCGACCTCGACCGGCCCGCCTTCGTCCTGCGCAAGCGGGCCGAGCGCGAGGCCGACGTGTACTTCCCGTCGCTGTCCGCCCGCACGATCGTGTACAAGGGCATGCTGACCACGGGACAGCTCGAACCGTTCTTCCCCGACCTGTCCGACCCGCGGTTCGCCACCGCCATCGCGCTGGTCCACTCGCGCTTCTCCACCAACACCTTCCCGAGCTGGCCGCTCGCCCACCCGTACCGATTCGTCGCGCACAACGGTGAGATCAACACCGTCAAGGGCAACAGGAACTGGATGCGGGCCCGCGAGTCGCAGCTCGCCAGCGACCTCTTCGGCCCGGCGGGCGGCGGCCAGGGCGGCGACCTGGAGCGGATCTTCCCGATCTGTACGCCCGGCGCCTCCGACACCGCGTCCTTCGACGAGGTGCTGGAACTGCTGCACCTCGGCGGCCGGTCGCTGCCGCACAGCGTGCTGATGATGATCCCCGAGGCGTGGGAGAACCACGAGTCGATGGACCCGGCGCGGCACGCCTTCTACCAGTACCACTCCACGCTGATGGAGCCCTGGGACGGCCCGGCCTGCGTCACCTTCACCGACGGCTCCGTCGTCGGCGCGGTCCTGGACCGCAACGGCCTGCGCCCCGGCCGCTACTGGGTCACCGACGACGGCCTGGTCGTGCTCGCCTCCGAGTCCGGCGTCCTGGACATCGCCCCGGAGAAGGTGACCCGCAAGGGCCGCCTCCAGCCCGGCCGGATGTTCCTGGTCGACACCGTCCAGCACCGGATCGTCGAGGACGACGAGATCAAGGCGGGCATCGCCGCGGAGAACCCGTACGCCGACTGGCTGGAAGCCGGGCTGATCAACCTCTCCGACCTGCCCGAGCGCGAGCACATCGTGCACACCCACGCCTCGGTCACCCGCCGCCAGCAGACCTTCGGCTACACCGAGGAAGAGCTGCGGATCATCCTCGCGCCGATGGCCAGGACCGGCGGCGAACCGCTCGGCTCGATGGGCACCGACTCGCCGATCGCGGCGCTCTCCGAGCGCCCCCGGCTGCTCTTCGACTACTTCACCCAGCTCTTCGCGCAGGTCACCAACCCGCCGCTGGACGCCATCCGCGAGGAACTGGTCACCTCGCTGATCTCCACCATCGGCCCGTCGGGCAACCTGCTGGAACCCAGCCCGGCCTCCTGTCGCAACATCACCCTGCCGTTCCCGGTGATCGACAACGACGAGCTGGCCAAGCTCATCCACGTCAACGCCGACGGCGACCTGCCCGGGCTCAAGGGCGCCACCCTGTCCGGCCTCTACCGGGTCACCGGCGGCGGCCAGGCACTGGCCGCCCGGCTCGCCGAGATCTGCGCCGAGGCCGACGCCGCCATAGAGGACGGCGCCCGCCTGATCGTGCTCTCCGACCGGCACTCCGACGCCGAGCACGCGCCGATCCCGTCGCTGCTGCTCACCTCCGCCGTGCACCACCACCTGATCCGCACCAAGCAGCGCACCCAGGTCGGCCTCCTCGTCGAGGCGGGCGACGTGCGCGAGGTGCACCACGTGGCGCTGCTCATCGGCTACGGCGCCGCGGCCGTCAACCCCTACCTGGCCATGGAGTCCGTCGAGGACCTGGTCAGGTCGGGCACCTTCCTGCCCGGCGTCGAGGTCGAGACCGCGCTGAAGAACCTGATCAAGGCGCTCGGCAAGGGCGTGCTGAAGGTCATGTCCAAGATGGGCATCTCCACCGTCGCCTCCTACCGCGGCGCGCAGGTCTTCGAGGCGGTCGGCCTGGAGTCCGACTTCGTCGACAGCTACTTCCACGGCACCGACACCAAGATCGGCGGCGCGGGCATCGACGTCGTCGCGCAGGAGGTCGCCGCCCGGCACGCCAAGGCGTACCCGCTGTCCGGCATCGCCGCCGCGCACCGCAGGCTCGACATCGGCGGCGAGTACCAGTGGCGCCGCGAGGGCGAACCGCACCTGTTCGACCCCGACACCGTCTTCCGGCTCCAGCACGCCACCCGCACCCGGCGCTACGACATCTTCAAGCAGTACACGCAGCGGGTGAACGAGCAGTCCGAGCGGCTGATGACGCTGCGCGGCCTGTTCGGGCTGAAGAACGACCGCGGCCCGGTCCCGATCGACGAGGTCGAGCCGGTCTCCGAGATCGTCAAGCGCTTCTCCACCGGCGCCATGTCGTACGGCTCGATCTCGCGCGAGGCGCACGAGACGCTCGCCATCGCCATGAACCAGCTCGGCGGCAAGTCCAACACCGGTGAGGGCGGCGAGGACGCCGACCGGCTGTACGACCCGGCCCGGCGCAGCGCCATCAAGCAGGTCGCCTCCGGCCGCTTCGGCGTGACGTCGGAGTACCTGGTCAACGCCGACGACATCCAGATCAAGATGGCCCAGGGCGCCAAGCCCGGCGAGGGCGGTCAGCTCCCCGGCCACAAGGTCTACCCGTGGATCGCCGGCACCCGGCACTCCACCGCGGGCGTCGGCCTGATCTCGCCGCCGCCGCACCACGACATCTACTCCATCGAGGACCTCGCCCAGCTCATCCACGACCTGAAGAACGCCAACCCCAAGGCGCGCGTTCACGTCAAGCTGGTCTCCGAGGTCGGCGTCGGCACCGTCGCGGCCGGTGTGTCCAAGGCCCACGCGGACGTCGTCCTGATCTCGGGACACGACGGCGGTACGGGCGCCTCGCCGCTCACCTCGCTCAAGCACGCGGGCGGCCCCTGGGAGCTGGGCCTGGCCGAGACCCAGCAGACGCTGCTGCTCAACGGCTTGCGGGACCGTATCGTCGTGCAGACCGACGGCCAGCTCAAGACCGGCCGGGACGTCGTCATCGCCGCGCTGCTCGGGGCCGAGGAGTTCGGCTTCGCGACCGCGCCGCTGGTGGTCTCCGGCTGCGTCATGATGCGCGTCTGCCACCTCGACACCTGTCCGGTCGGCGTCGCCACCCAGAACCCGGTGCTGCGCGACCGCTTCACCGGCAAGCCCGAATTCGTCGTGAACTTCTTCGAGTTCATCGCGGAAGAGGTCCGCGAGATCCTCGCCGAGCTGGGCTTCCGCTCCATCGAGGAAGCCGTCGGCCACGCCGAGCTGATCGACGCCGACCACGCCGTGGAGCACTGGAAGGCGCAGGGCCTCGACCTCGCCCCGCTGCTGTACGTGCCGGAGCTGCCCGAGGGCGCGGTGCTGCACCGTACCGTCGAGCAGGACCACGGCCTGGACCGCGCCCTGGACAACGAGCTGATCCGGCTCGCCGCCGAGGCGCTGGAGTCCGGCGCCCCGGTCCGCGCGCAGGTGCCGATCCGCAACGTCAACCGCACGGTCGGCACCATGCTCGGCCACGAGGTGACCAAGAAGTACGGCGGCGCGGGCCTGCCCGACGACACCATCGACGTCACCTTCACCGGCTCCGCCGGCCAGTCCTTCGGCGCGTTCCTGCCCCGGGGCGTCACCCTGCGGCTCGAAGGCGACGCCAACGACTACGTCGGCAAGGGCCTGTCCGGCGGCCGGGTCATCGTCCGCCCCGACCGCGGCGCCGACCACCTCGCCGAGTACTCCACCATCGCGGGCAACACCATCGCGTACGGCGCGACCAGCGGCGAGCTGTTCCTGCGCGGCCGTACCGGCGAGCGGTTCTGCGTCCGCAACTCCGGCGCGACCGTCGTCTCCGAAGGCGTCGGCGACCACGGCTGCGAGTACATGACCGGCGGCCGGGCCGTCGTCCTCGGCGCCACCGGGCGCAACTTCGCGGCCGGTATGTCCGGCGGCATCGCCTACGTCCTCGACCTCGACCCCGGCGCCGTCAACTTCGGGATGGTCGGCGTCGAGTCGCTGGACGCGGGCGACATCACGTGGCTGCACGATGTCGTGCGCCGCCACTTCGAGGAGACCGGCTCCACCGTCGCCGAGCGGCTGCTCGCCGACTGGGGCGGCGCCCTCACCCGCTTCGGCAAGGTCATGCCGAGGGACTACAAGGCAGTGCTCGCCGCCAAGAACGCCGCCGAGCAGGCCGGACTCTCCGAGTCCGAGACCACCGCGAAGATGATGGAGGCGGCAAATGGCTGACCCCAAGGGCTTCCTCACCACCCCGCGTGAGACCGCTCCGACCCGCCCGGTCGAGGAGCGCCGGCAGGACTGGAAAGAGGTCTACGTCCCCGGCGGCCTGCTGCCGATCATCAGCAAGCAGGCCGGACGCTGCATGGACTGCGGCATCCCGTTCTGTCACAACGGCTGTCCGCTGGGGAATCTGATCCCCGAGTGGAACGACTACGCCTACCGCGAGGACTGGACCGAGGCCAGCGAGCGGCTGCACGCCACCAACAACTTCCCGGAGTTCACCGGGCGGCTGTGCCCCGCGCCGTGCGAGTCGGCCTGCGTGCTGGGCATCAACCAGCCCGCCGTCACCATCAAGAACGTCGAAGTCACCATCATCGACAAGGCGTGGGACAACGGCGACGTCACCCCGCAGCCGCCGGACCGGCTGTCCGGCAAGACCGTCGCCGTGATCGGCTCGGGCCCCGCGGGCCTGGCCGCCGCCCAGCAGCTCACCCGCGCCGGGCACACCGTCGCGGTCTACGAGCGCGCCGACCGGATCGGCGGACTGCTGCGATACGGCATCCCCGAGTTCAAGATGGAGAAGCGGCACATCAACCGGCGCATCGAGCAGATGCGCGCCGAGGGCACCAAATTCCGCACCGGAGTGCAGATCGGCGTCGACCTCGACGCGGCCAAGCTCGCCAAGCGGTACGACGCGGTGGTCATCGCGGCCGGCGCGACCGTCTCCCGCGACCTGCCCGCACCCGGCCGTGAGCTGGGCGGCATCCACTTCGCGATGGAGTACCTCCCGCTGGCCAACAAGGTGCAGGAGGGCGACTTCGTCTCCCCGCCGATCACCGCGCAGGGCAAGCACGTCGTCGTCATCGGCGGCGGCGACACCGGCGCGGACTGCGTCGGCACCGCCCACCGGCAGGGCGCGGCCTCGGTCACCCAGCTCGAGATCATGCCGCGGCCGTCCGACGACCGGCCCGCGGGCCAACCGTGGCCGACGATGCCCGCCGTCTACAAGGTGACCTCGGCGCACGAGGAGGGCGGCGAGCGGGTCTACGCCGTCAACACCATGAAGTTCGAGGGCGACGAGAACGGCAACGTCAAGGCGCTGCACCTGGTCGAGGTGGCCTTCCAGGACGGGAAGTTCGTCCCGCAGGAGGGCACCGAGCGGGTCATCCCCGCCGAGCTGGTCACCCTCGCGATGGGCTTCACCGGCACCGACCAGTCCAACGGCCTGGTCGACCAGCTCGGTCTCGCGCTGGACGCCCGCGGCAACATCGCGCGCGACGCCTCGTACGCGACCAACGTCGACGGTGTCTTCGTCGCCGGTGACGCCGGGCGCGGCCAGTCGCTCATCGTCTGGGCCATCGCCGAGGGCCGCTCCGCCGCGAAGGCCGTCGACTCCTACCTCACCGGCCTGGCCTCGGCCCTGCACGCCCCCATCCGCCCGACCGACCGGCCCCTCATGGTCTGACGTCGCGTCCGGACGGTCCCGACTGTCCCACCCCGCTCCGCACAATGGCGTGCGGAGCGCGCAACACCGCAGCGCCCGCCACTCCCCGACCAAGGAGGCGGGCGTTGTGCTTTTCCCCTCGCGGCGGGGCGGTGCCGCGTTCTTTGGGGCACGAACCCGCCGTGCGAACAGCGCGCCCCCGGCAGGGTCACGTGTCGACGTCCAGCTCCGTCTTGCACAGGGCGCACCGGGCGCGCAGGCGCCCCCGGCAGGGGACGCGGATGCGCTGGAAGCAGGTGGGGCACGGGAAGGAGACCCGTACCGTGCCCGAGGGCGCGGCCTCGAACGTGTAGTCCGGGCCGGAGGCCAGCGCGCGGCGGTCCTTGGCGTACCGTCGGCGGGCCGCCCAGCCCGACGCGGCCAGGGGAGCGCGGCGCACGTCCTGCTGGGCGCGGGCCAGCCCCGCGCGATAGGCGTCGCGGGCCTGGGCGCTGCGGAACCACGGCTCGATGTCGTCGCCGAAGGCCGCCGCGCGCTTGGCCAGCACGTAGCCGAACTCCTCCGGCGTGAGATAGCCGAGCTTGTACGCCGACATCATCAGCCGCTCGCCGCGGATCGCGGCCTCCTCGCGGTACGCGTCCAGCAGCAGCCAGCCCGCGCCCAGATACGCGGTGGCGGTGTCGGTCAGAATCTCGTTGTCCCGGGTGCCGGGGAACTCCAGACCGAGCCGGTGCAGGTAGACGTGCATGACCTCGTGGGCGAGCGCCGCCCCGACATCGCGCCGGTCGGTCCTGAACCGCGAGTGCAGCTCGATGAAGTACTCGGGCCCCGCGGCCAGCTCCACATTGCCCGCGTGCACCATGTCGCGGAAGCTCACGACCATCCGCGCGTCCGGCAGCCGGAAGTGCTGCACCATGACGCGGGCCACCCGCTGCGCGCCCAGATACAGGTCCTCGTCCGCGGGGAAGTCCACCAGTTCGGGATGGACGCTGGTGGCGAATCTGGCCACCCCGTCGCCCGACAGCCGCCGGTAGAGCGCGGTGAGCGCGGACCGCACCGTGTCGATGTGCGGGAAACCGTGCACGATGGCCCCGCCACCGGCCGTCGACGACGCGCTGGGTCCAGCCTGCTCGGCCATGAACACCTCCCCGTACCCACCGAGCCTACGCGTCGGCCCGCGCCGTTGTCGCCGCCATCGGCGGCCTCGGCGTCCCGCGGCGGCGGCCTCGCGGGGGTACCAGGTGACGGAGCCGCCGACGTGCGGCAGCATGTGCGACATGCCTGCTCTGACCCGCGCCGAGGCCGAGACCCGCGCCAGCGATCTGACCGTCCGCCACTACGCGATCGACCTCGATCTCACCCGAGGGGAGGACGTCTTCGGCTCGACCTCGGTGATCACCTTCACCGCCGACCGCGCCTGCGACACCTTCGCGGAACTCAAGCCCGCCGCACTGCGCCGCGTCGTGCTCGACGGCACGGAACTCGACCCGGCCACGCTGGACGACAACCGCCTCCCGCTGCCCGGCCTCGCCGCCGGGGACCACGAACTGCGGGTCGAGGCCGACATGCGGTACTCGCACACCGGCGAGGGCATGCACCGCTTCACCGACCCCGCCGACGGGGAGACGTACGTCTACACCCAGCTCTTCATGGAAGACGTGCAGCGCGTCGCCGCCGCCTTCGACCAGCCGGACCTCAAGGCCGTGTTCGAGGTCACGGTGACCGCGCCGCCGCAGTGGACGGTCCTCGGCAACGCGCTCACCTCCCGTACCGGCCAGACGCCCGCGGGCGACGGGCGCTGGACGATGGCCGCGACCCCGCCGATCTCCACGTATCTGCTCGCCGTCGCCGCGGGACCCTGGCACTCGGTACGCACCGAGCACGCCGGGCTGCCCTTCGGCCTGCACTGCCGCCGCTCGCTCGCCCCGCACCTGGACCGGGACGCCGACGAGCTGTTCGACATCACCCGCCGCTGCTTCGACCGCTACCACGAGCTGTTCGCGGAGCCGTACCCCTTCGACTCCTACGACCAGGCGTTCGTCCCCGAGTTCAACGCGGGCGCGATGGAGAACCCCGGACTGGTCACCTTCCGCGACGAGTTCGTCTTCCGCTCGGCCTTCACGCCCACCGAGGCGCAGTTCCGGGCCGTCGTCATCGCGCACGAGATGGCGCACATGTGGTTCGGCGACCTGGTGACGCTGCGCTGGTGGGACGACATCTGGCTGAACGAGTCCTTCGCCGAGTACATGGGCTTCCAAGTCCTCTCCGAGGCCACCGACTTCACCGGCACCTGGACCGACTTCGCCGTCGCCCGCAAGGCGTGGGGCACCGACGCCGACCAGCGGCCCTCCACCCACCCGGTGGCCCCCGACCCCGAGGCCGTCCCCGACACCGCCTCCGCGCTCAACAACTTCGACGGCATCTCGTACGCCAAGGGCGCCTCCGCGCTGCGCCAACTCGTGGCCTGGCTCGGCCAGGAGGACTTCCTCGCCGGGATCAACGAGCACTTCGCCCGGCACCGCTTCGGCAACGCCAACCTCGCCGACTTCATCGACTCGCTGGCCGGCGCCACCGAACGCGACGTGCCCGGTTGGGCCGCCGCCTGGCTGCGCACCAGCGGCGTCGACACGCTGACGCCCGCCACCGTGGCCACCTCCGACAGCGGCTGGCGGCTGGAGATCAGCCACAGCGGAGACCGCCCGCACCGGATCGCCGTCGGCCTGTACGACCGGGCCGCCGACGACCCCGCGCGGCTCGTGCCGCGCGAACGGCTCACCGTCGACATCGACGCGAACGCCGCCGTCAGCGCGCACGAACTGCCCGGCTCCCGGCCCGATGTGGTGCTGCTCAACGACGGCGACCTCTCCTTCGCCAAGGTCCGCTTCGACGAACACACCTGGGAGACGCTGGAGGAGACGCTCAGCGGGCTGCCCGAACCGCTCAGCCGGGCCGTCACCTGGTGCGCGGCCCGCGATCTCGTACGCGACGCGAAGATCGCCCCGCGCGACTATCTGGCCCTGGTCGCACGGCAGTTGCCCGCCGAGACCGACCCGGCGCTGGTCGAGGCGGTCCTCACCTTCGCGCGTACGCAGGTCGCCGACCGCTACCTCGACCCGGCGCTGCGCCCCGACGCCCTCGGCAAGCTCGCCGCCACCAGCCGGGCGCTGCTCGCCGACGGCGGCCCCGGGGTCCGGCTCACCGCCACCCGCACCCTCATCGACAGCGCCGTCACCGCGGGCGAGGCGGCCGTACTGCGCGAGTGGTACGACGACGGCAAGATTCCCGGCGCCGCGGATCTCGACGCCGAGCTGCGCTGGAAGGCGCTGCTGCGGCTCGCCGTCCTCGGGCACGCCACCGCCGCCGACATCGACGCCGAGCTGGCCCGCGACCCCAGCGGCACCGGTCGTGAGGGCGCCGCCCGCTGCCGGGCCGCCCTGCCGGACGAGGCGGCCAAGGAGGCCGCCTGGGCGTCGATGTTCCACGACGACACCCTGTCCAACTACCTCTTCGCGGCCACCGCCCAGGGCTTCTGGCACCCCGAACAGGACGCCCTGCTCAGCCCGTTCGTCCCGCGCTTCTACCCCGACGCCATCGCCGTCACCGGCCGTCGCGGCGCGGCCATCGCCGAGGCCATCAGCCGCTACGGCTTCCCCTCGGAGGTCGTCACCGAATCCGCCCTCGAACTCGGCCGCACCGCTCTCTCCGACCCCACCCTCATCCCCGCTCTCCGCCGTGCCCTCACCGACCGCCTCGACGACCTCTCGCGTGCCGCGCGCATCAGGTCCACCTGGTAGCCCAGCCCCCCAAGAAGGCTCCTTCACCGGGCCCGGTGGGCCGATCTTTTAGGGGCGCGGGGACCCGCGCGACCTCGCGCCCCAGGACGGTTCCCTTGCGCTAGGCGGCACGCCGGTCTTTCCAGGGGCGCGGGGAACTGCGCGACCTCGCGCCCCAGGGCGGTTGCTTTGCGCTAGGCGGCACGCCGGTCTTTTAGGGGCGCTGGGGGCACCTCCCAGCGTTAGCTGGGGGAGGAACTGCGCGCTCAGCCCGCGTGGTGGCGCGGGTGAAAACCGGCCCCAGCGGGGCAGATGCGGTTGTTTTCGGGCTGAAGCCCGGTGGGGGCTGGTCGCGCAGTTCCCCGCGCCCCTAAAGACAAGGCCCTGCGCGAGGTGGGCGCACGGGGGGCGATACCCGTTGGCGTTCGGCGTCGTTGAGTACGGAGAGGTACCGGCGACGACAGGCGGCAACGACTCATGGCGAAGCCACAACTGGCCGGGGGCCGCCAAGGACCCGCAGAACTCGGGCCGTTGCTCGAAACGGCCCGCGCGGCCCTCGCGGAAGGCGCGGCGACCCGCGGCGGCCCCCTGCCCAGCGGCGGCCCCGCCGCGGTGGCGGCGCGGCTGGCCCGGACGGGCCCGCCGCTGCCCCGCACCGGCACCGGAGCGGAAGAAGCCCTGCGCACACTGGTGCGCGCCGTCGCGGAGGGCGCCGCCGACCCGGCGGAACCGGGCTGCGTCGCGCATCTGCACTGCCCGCCCCTGGCCATGGCCGCGGCGGCCGACTTCGCCGCGTCCGTACTGAACCCGTCCATGGACTCCTGGGACCAGGCCCCCGCCGCCACGGCGTTGGAGGCCCGCGTCACGGCGGCACTGGCGGCCCTGGTGTACCCCGGCCACGACGCTCCCGACGCGCTGGTCACGACCGGCGGCACGGAGTCGAACCAGCTCGCGCTGTTGCTGGCCAGGGAGCGTGCGGCGCGTGCGGGCCGCCGCCCGGTGCAGGTGGTGTGCGGGTCGAACGCGCACCACAGCGTGGCCCGCGCGACCTGGCTGCTCGGTCTGCCCCGTCCGGTGGTGCTCGCCACACCCGGCGGCGTACTGGACCCGGCGGCCGTGGAGTCCGTCCTGCGCGGCCTCGCGCCGCACGTGCTGCTGGTCGCGACCGCGGGCACCACGGACACCGGTGCGATCGACGCGCTGCCCGCGCTGGCAGCCGCCGCCGCCCGGCACGACGCCGAGTTGCACGTGGACGCCGCGTACGGCGGCCCGTTGCTGTTCAGCGACCGCGAAGCGGCCAAGCTCGCGGGCCTCGACCAGGCCGTCTCGGTCACCGTCGACCTGCACAAGCTCGGCTGGCAGCCGGTCGCCGCGGGCCTGCTGGTCGTACCCGATGCCGCCGCGCTGCGCCCGCTCGACCACCGCGCCGACTATCTGAACGCGGCCGACGACACCGAGGCCGGGCTGCCCGACCTGCTGGGCCGTTCGCTGCGCACCAGCCGCCGCCCCGACGTCCTGAAGATCGCCGTCACCCTGCGGGCGCTCGGCCACGAGGGGATGGGGCAGCTGGTCGACGCCGTCTGCGCGTCGGCCCGTGAGCTGGCGGAGCGGATCGAACGCCACCCGGACCTGACGCTGTACGCGCACCCCGCCATCAGCACCGTGCTGTTCCGGCCGCGCGGCGCCACCGACGAGGCGATCGCCGCGCTGCGCCGCCGCCTGCTGTACGACGGCCGGGCGGTGCTGGGCCGCGCCCACGTCGGCGGGCGGCTGTGGCTCAAGGCGACGCTGCTGAACCCGTACCTCACCGCGGCGGACCTCGACGCGCTCGTCGCCCTGGCCGCCGAGCCCACGGAGCCCCCGGAGCCCGCTGCGCCCGCCGAGTCCGCCGAGCCACCGGCCCCCGAGGCCCGCTTGCCGCACCCGACACCTCCCCTGACCACGGAAGGCACCACCCCCCGATGACGCCCTCGCACGACGACGCCTCGCACGAGGCCCCCGGAACGGCGCGACCAGCCGGCGCCCCGGCCCCCGCGCCGGTCCCCCACCCGACGACGGTTCCCGCACAGGCGCAAGGACCCGACCGCGCCCCGGCCCCCGCCGCGCCCCCCGCCGAATCGCAGCCGCCCCCCTTCGACCTGCTCGGCATCGGCATCGGCCCGTTCAACCTCTCGCTCGCCGCCCTCGCCGACGGCGTGCCCGACCTCACCGCCGCCTTCTACGACCAGCGGTCCTCCTTCCAGTGGCACCCCGGTCTGCTGATCGACGGCGCCACCCTCCAAGTCCCCTTCCTGGCCGACCTGGTGACCCTCGCGGACCCCGCGAGCCGCTGGTCCTTCCTGAGCTGGCTCAAGACCCGCGAGCGGCTGTTCCCCTTCTACTTCGCCGAGCGCTTCCATGTGCACCGCGCCGAATACGACGCCTACTGCCGGTGGGCCGCCGAGGGGCTGCCCAGTACGCACTTCGGGCAGCAGGTCGACGCCGTGCGCTGGAACGCGGAGCGCGGCCACTTCGAGGTCGACCACACGCACCTGGACGAGCACGGCGAGGCCGAGGCGCTGGGCCGCACGTACGCCCGGCACCTGGTGGTGGGGATCGGCACGGCCCCTTACGTACCGGAGCCCCTGCGCCCGCTCGCGCAGGCGCCGACCGTACCCGTCGTGCACTCCGCGGACTACGTCAAGCAGCGTGAACGGCTGCTGGACGCCGAGCACATCACCGTCGTCGGCTCCGGACAGTCCGGCGCCGAGATCTTCCTCGACCTGCTGCGGGCGCGTCCCGCCGGCCGGGAGCGGCTGACGTGGCTGGCGCGCACGCCCGCCTTCGCGCCGATGGAGTACAGCAAGCTGGGCCTCGAACACTTCACCCCGGACTACACGCGGTACTTCCACGGTCTGCCGGAGCCGGTGCGCGACCGACTGGTGCCGCGGCAGTGGCAGTTGCACAAGGGCATCGACGACGCCACGATCACCGCGATCCACGACGAGCTGTACCGCCGTACGCTCGACGGCGGCTGGCCGGACGCGGTGCTGACGCCCGGCGTCACCGTGCGGACCGCGGGCCGGATCGGCACCCAGAGCATCGAACTGCACCTGGAACACGTCGAACAGGGCACCCGTACCCGGCTGATGACCGACGCGGTGGTGCTGGCGACCGGCTACCGGGAGCGCCCGCTCGACCAGTTGCTCGCGCCGCTCGACCCGTACCTGAAGCGGGACTCCGCCAACCGGCCGCGGATCGACGCGCGGCACCGGCTGGAGCTGGACCGGGCGGTCACCGGCCGGATCTACGTGCAGAACGCGGAGCGGCACAGCCACGGGATCGGCGCGCCCGACCTGGGCCTGGCGGCCTGGCGCTCCGCGGTCATCCTCAACGACCTGACCGGCCTCCTGACCGGCGCGGAGCACTACCCGCTGCCGGCCAGGACGGCCTTCACCACCTTCGGTCTCGACGGCGCCGCCGCCAGCGACGTCCCTACGCGAACAGCGGCACTCCGGCGCGGGTGAGGCGCCACTCGTCGCCGCCGAACGTCGTCGGGTCGATCGTGCCGTGCGCCTGCACCCAGGCGATGATCGTGTTGCGGATCTCGTCCGAGTTGGACCACACCGACTGGGCGGTGGCCACGTGCGGGTAGTTGCTGCCGCCGCCGGAGCGGTAGTTGTTGACCGCGAGCACGAACCGCGCGGCCGGGTCGACCGGCGCGCCGCCGTGCGTGAGGTTGACGATCCGGGAGCCGACCGGCTGCGCGATGTCGATGTCGTACGACACGCCGCTGAGGATGTCGTAGCTGTAGTCGGGGGTGTTGTTGGCGTTGGTGATCTTGGTGACGTCGACGGGCGCGTCCGGCGCGGTCTGCGCGTAGTACGCCGCCGACCACTCCAGGTAGTCCTTGACCTGGGCGCCGGTGAGCAGCTTGGCGTCCAGGGTGTTCTCGTAGACGTACAGCCCTGCCACGTCGCGCAGCGAGACCTGCCCCGCCGGGATCGCGGCGGTGCGGGAGAACGGCGACGCCTCGGAGAGCACCGGCAGGTCGGCGTACGCGGTACCGGCGAGCGCCGCCTTCACCGTGTCGGCCTGCACCAGGTTGAGGAAGTCGATGATCGGCGTGTCCTTGTACGTGGACTCGGCCGCGGACATCGTCGCGGTGCAGGTGCCGATGATCTGGTTGACGTACGCGACGACCTTGTTGTGCTCGTCGCGCACCAGCTTGGCGACGACCGGGTCCTCGGCGACGGTGTTGGCGTTGCGCACCTCGGCCTTGACGGAGGTGACCTCCCACCGGCCGCGGCTGAACTCCAGGTCGATGTCGAAGACGCTCAGCCGCATGCCCCACATCAGGGGCTCGGACAGCACGACGGTCTTGCCGGTCTTCTCGTTGACGACCAGCGTCTGCGGGCGCTCGACGTGGGTGTGGCCGACCAGGATCGCGTCGATGCCGGGCACCTGCCGGGCCACCAGCGAGGAGGCGTTCTCCGGGTACGGGATCGCGTCGCCGTAGGAGGTGCTGCCGTCCAGGCCGGAGTGGTCGGTGCAGATCACCACGTCGCAGCCGAGGGCGCGGAGCTTGGGCACGTAGATCCTCGCCTGCTCGACCAGGCCGGGGAAGGCCATCTTGCCCTGCACGTTGGCCTTGTCCCAGATGGCGATGCCGGGGTTGGTCAGGCCGAGGATGCCGACCTTGACCGGGGGGCCGCCCTGGACGCGGATCTCCTTGACCAGGTAGGGCGGGAAGGCGGGCTTGAGGGTCTTGGCGTCCACCGCGTTGGCGGCGAGCAGCGGGAAGTCGCACTGGTCCTGGAAGGCGCGCAGCAGCGGGATGCCGTAGTTGAACTCGTGGTTGCCCAGCGCCGCCGCGTCGTACTTCATGTGGTTCATGGCCAGCGCCATCGGGTGCTTGGGGCCGCGGCGCGCGCCGGTGATCGGCTCGACCCGCGCGTAGTAGTACGAGAGCTGCGTGCCCTGGATGATGTCGCCCGCGTCGATCAGCAGCGTGCGGTCGTGGCCCTTCTCGGCGCGGGCGTGCGCGACGAGGGTGGAGACCTTGGCGAGGCCGATGTCGTTGTGGGTCGCGTCGTCGTACTCGGCGTTCGTGAAGTAGTCCCAGTTCAGGGCGTGTCCGTGCAGGTCGGTGGTGCCCAGCACCCGCAGGCTGAACGTCTTGGGCTTCCCGTGGCCGTGTCCGTGGTGCCGGTCGGCGGCCTCCGCGGGGCTCGCCCCCACGACCGCCCCGGCGGTGCCCGCGAGCGCCACGCCCGCCCCCGTGGCGGCCGAGCGGTTGATGAAGTCCCTGCGGTTGAGCGCCATCTGTCGTCTCCTCGTTCCCGTCTGCTCCCGGTGCGGGAACAACGCGCGTAGATTCTGCACCGCCCGCCCCACCCGGCGACACCCCCCACACGTAACCGGAAGATGTCCCGCGCGTGACACGCACGGTGCGGCCGACGTGCGATTCCGGGCGCGTAAGACGTGCTCAGCGGGTGCGGGGGTGACAGGAGTGCTCATCGGAGCGGGGGGCCGCACACTTCGACACTTGTCAACAAGCGTTAATCCAGACGTCGTTGGGCAGTTGCCGTGAGCGTGTTCCCTACCAACGAGTAGGTCATACTCTCGACACATGCGCCGAGCCAAAATTGTCTGCACACTGGGCCCCGCCACCGACTCCTACGACCAGATCAAAGCACTGGTCGAGGCCGGAATGGACGTGGCACGACTGAATCTGAGCCATGGAGCGTACGCGGAGCACGAGGACCGCTACCGACGAGTCCGCAAAGCCGCGGACGAGACCGGTCGCAGCGTGGGCATCATGGTTGACCTTCAGGGCCCGAAGATCAGGCTCGGACGTTTCGCCGAAGGACCTGTACTACTCGAACGCGGCGACGAGTTCACGATCACCGTGGACGACATCGAGGGCGACCAGCAGATCTGCGGGACGACGTACAAGGGACTGTCCGCGGACGTCGCCCGCGGCGAGCGCATCCTGGTGGACGACGGGCGCGTCACCCTGGAGGTCACCGACGTCGAGGGACCGCGGGTGCACACCATGGTCATCGAGGGCGGGATGGTCTCCGACAACAAGGGGCTGAATCTCCCCGGTGTCGCCGTGTCGGTGCCCGCGCTGTCCGACAAGGACATCAGGGACCTGCGCTGGGGCCTGCGGATCGGCGCCGACATCATCGCGCTGTCCTTCGTCCGCACCGGGCGGGACGTCGAGGACGTGCTGCGGATCATGGCCGAGGAGGGCCGCCGGGTCCCGGTGATCGCCAAGGTCGAGAAGCCGCAGGCGGTCGACGCCCTCGAAGGGATCGTCGACGCGTTCGACGGGATCATGGTCGCGCGCGGCGACCTCGGCGTCGAGATGCCGCTGGAAGCCGTCCCGATGGTGCAGAAGCGCGCGATCACGCTCGCCAAGCGCAACGCGAAGCCGGTCATCGTCGCCACGCAGATGCTCGACTCGATGATCGACAACTCCCGCCCCACCCGCGCCGAGGCCAGCGATGTCGCCAACGCCGTGATGGACGGCACGGACGCGGTGATGCTCTCCGGTGAGACCAGCGTCGGCAAGTATCCGATCGAGACCGTCAAGACGATGTCGCGGATCGTGTCCGCGGCCGAGGACGCGGTGCTCGCCACCGGCCTGCCGCCGCTCACCGACCAGAACAAGCCCCGTACCCAGGGCGGCGCCGTGGCCCGCGCCGCCGCCGAGATGGGCGACTTCCTCGGCGCCCGCTTCCTGGTCGCCTTCACCCAGTCCGGCGACACCGTCCGCCGCCTGTCCCGCTACCGCTCGCCGATCCCCCTGCTCGCCTTCACCCCGGAGCCCGCGACCCGCTCGCAGTTGAATCTGACCTGGGGAGTGGAGACCTTCCTCGGCCCGATGGTGCAGACCACCGACGAGATGGTCCAACAGGTGGACGAGCAGCTGCTGCGGATCGGCCGCTGCAAGAAGGGCGACATCGTGGTGATCACGGCCGGTTCGCCCCCCGGCATGCCGGGCACCACCAACATGGTCCGGGTCCACCACATCGGCGAGGACGATTCGCCGAAATCCTGACCTGTACGGCGCGGATTCACCCGCCGCGCCCATCACGCCCCGTTCGGCATTCGCCGGGCGGGGCGTCGTCGTCGGCCGCCTTTGCCGCCGATTTCGGCAGCGGCAATGGCGGGGCCTTTGGCCGGCGAATCGAAAAACTTAACGCTATGTAACGCGAACGCAATACGGAATCAGGGCGGTACTCCGACAGGTGCTTACCCTCTGAATCTCCTGACATTCCTGCCGCGGTCACATCGCCTCCCGGTCGCCCCCAAGTCCCCTACCCTTGGCCGGAAGTGCGCGTTCTCATCATGCGGACGCCGGAGCAAAGCACCCAAATCCCTCCGCCAACCTCAGCAGAACCTCAAGAGTTTCCTTCCGGCATAACAAGACAGTCACACTCTTCCCTTCACCTCTGCCTGACTCAGCTCCACGCGCCTAGAGTCACGGCCAGTCACCGCGCCTCCGGATTTGTCAGTTCGGGTTCCAGCGCGCGACTCGGCGTCTCATCAGAGACGGCCGCGCCAGGGGAAAGGACTGATCGTGCGACACCGTTCCTTGCTTGTACTGACCGCCGTACTCACCACTGGAGCCCTCACCCTCACCGCCTGCGGATCGCGGAGCGACGACAAGAAGGGCAGCGGGGACAGCAGCGGCGCCGCCAAGACGACCGTTGTCATCGGTGTCGACGCTCCGCTTACCGGGCAGAACTCGGCCACCGGCCTCGGCATCCAGTACGGCGTGCAGATCGCTGTCGACGACGCCAACAAGAACAACCTCGTCCCCGGGGTGACCTTCAAGATCAAGGCCCTGGACGACAAGGCGCTGCCCGCCACCGGCCAGCAGAACGCCACGGCCCTGGTCGCGGACAGCAGCGTGATCGCCGCCGTCGGCCCGCTGAACTCCGGCGTCGCCCAGTCCATGCAGCAGGTGTTCACCACCGCGAACATGGTCGAGATCTCGCCGTCCAACACCAACCCCACCCTGACCCAGGGCAAGGACTGGAACACCGGCACCAAGGTCCGGCCGTTCAAGACCTACTTCCGTACCGCCACCACCGACGCCCTCCAGGGCGGCTTCGCGGCGGACTACGCCTACAACACCCTGAAGAAGACCAACGCCTTCGTGGTGGACGACAAGCAGACCTACGGCGCGGGTCTCGCGGGCATCTTCAAGGACAAGTTCGGGTCCCTCGGCGGCAAGATCGCCGGCACCGACCACGTCAACACCGGTGACAACGACTTCTCCACGCTCGTCACCAAGATCAAGAACGCCAAGGCCGACATGGTCTACTACGGCGGCCAGTACGACGAGTCGGAGCAGCTCACCAAGCAGCTCAAGGCGGCCGGCGTGAAGATCCCGCTCATGGGCGGCGACGGCATGTTCTCCGACACCTACATCAAGACCGCGGGTGCGGCCTCGGAAGGCGACCTCGCCACCTCCGTCGGCGTTCCGGTCACCACGCTCCCGGCGGCCAAGGACTTCATCGCCACGTACAAGGCGAAGAACTACCCCGGCGACTACGGCACCTACGGCGGCTACTCGTACGACGCCGCCACCGCGATCATCAAGGGCGTCAAGGCCGTCATGGACGCCAACGGCGGCAAGCTCCCCGCCATGGCCGACGCCCGCTCCAAGCTCGTCGACGCCGTCCAGAAGAGCGACTTCGACGGCATCGCCGGGCACGTCTCCTTCGACCAGTACGGCGACACCACCAACAAGCAGCTCACCGTCTACCAGGTCAAGAGCGGCAAGTGGGAGGCCGTGAAGAGCGGCACCTACAGCGGCTGACCGACTCCGTAGCACCCAGGGCCGCGCGGCTGGTCACCCCGACCGCGCGGCCCCCCGCTTACCCCCCGGCGTACCTTCCCCCCTGCTCCCTCAGTGACATGGAGGCCATGCGGTGCACACCCTGCCGCAACAGCTGGCCAACGGGCTGTTCATCGGCTCGATGTACGGGCTCATCGCCATCGGCTACACGATGGTGTACGGCATCGTCCAGCTCATCAACTTCGCCCACGGCGAGATCTACATGACCGGAGCCTTCGGCGCGCTCGCGGTCTGGACGAATCTCCCCGACAGCACGTCCATCTGGCTCGCACTGCCCCTGATGCTGCTCGGCGGCGCCATCGTGTCCGTGCTCATCGCCGTGGCCGCGGAGCGATTCGCGTACCGGCCGCTGCGCGGCGCACCACGGCTGGCACCACTGATCACCGCCATCGGCCTCTCCCTCGCACTTCAGCAGGCGATCTTCCTCTGGTACCCGGGCGCCGACAACGCCAAGAGCTTCCCGCAACTGCCCGGCGGCCCCTTCCACGTGGGATCGATCAACATCCAGAGCGGTGACATCTTCCTGGTCTCCGCCGCCGTGATCTGCATGGTCGGCCTCGCCGCCTTCGTCCGCACCAGCCGCACCGGCCGCGCCATGCAGGCCACCGCGCAGGACTCGGACACCGCCCAGCTCATGGGCATCGACACCAACCGCATCATCGTCATCGCCTTCGCCATCGGCGGCTTCTTCGCCGCCGTCGCCGGACTCGCCTCCGGCCTCAAGTACGGCCAGGTCAAGTACGACATCGGCTTCCAGGCCGGACTCAAGGCGTTCACCGCGGCCGTCCTCGGCGGCATCGGCAACATCTACGGAGCCATGCTCGGCGGCCTCGTCCTCGGCATCGCCGAGTCCTGCGCCTCCGCCTACATCTCCAACATCCCCGGCATGCAGCAGCTCGGCGGCGGAAGCTGGGCGAACGTCTGGGCCTTCGTGCTCCTCATCGTCGTCCTGCTCGTCCGGCCGCAAGGTCTGCTCGGCGAGCGCGTCGCGGACAGGGCGTGACACCGATGACCGACATCCCCGTAAGCGCCGCGGAGTCCATCGCCGTCGACACCGCGAAACCGGCCGGACGCAGGGTCGCCCCCTTCGTACCGCTGCCGCGGACCGCCGCCCAGGCGGTCACCCTCATCGGCGCCGTGGCGACCATCGCCTCCACCTTCATGTCCTGGACGTACACCACCGAGTTCCCCGGCGACCTCACCGTCTCCGGCTACCCCGGCGGTCTCCAGGTCCTCACCCTGGTCGGCGCCATCGTCACCGGCCTGTTCGCGCTCGGCGCCTTCGGCCTCAAGGGCCTGCGCTGGCTCACCCCCAACCGCTCCAACAACCCGGTGCTGCTGCTCGCCCTCGGCACCCTGGGCACCACCTGGTACACGGTGATCGCCATCGCCGAGAAGCTCGGCGGTCTGGCCAACCTCGACCCCGGCGGCTTCGTCGCCGCGATCGGCAGCCTGGTCCTGGTGATCGGCGCCCTCGCACTGCCGATCCACCGGCACCCGCGGGAGACCCACGACACCGAGTACTTCGAACTCGGCCGCTTCTCCACGGTCGGCCCGGTCGTCGGCACGTACAAGTGGCTGCGCGAACTGCGCCCCCACCACAGCGATCTCCCGGTCGCCGACCCGACGAAGCTGCCCGGCTGGGTCCAGCGGCTGATCATCACCGTGGCCGCCGCGATCGGCCTCGAGGTCTTCACCTACGGCCTCGCCACCGGCTACACCGAGATCTTCCTCGGCTTCCTGATCGTCGTGGTCTTCACCATCTGGGCGCTGAGCGCGGCCGGTCTGCTCCGGCAGTTCTCCGGACTCACCGCCGCCCACCGCTCGTTCGCCAACACGATGGGCTTCCTGGCCGCGCTGGCCTACCCCTTCGCGCAGAACGACGAGCACTACGCCAACCTCGGCGTCAACATCCTGATCTTCGGCACCGTCGCCCTCGGCCTCAACATCGTCGTCGGCCTCACCGGCCTGCTCGACCTCGGTTACGTCGCCTTCCTCGGCGTCGGCGCGTACGCCGCCGCCCTGGTCTCCGGCTCGCCGTTCTCGATCTGGTCCGGCGTCCAGTTCCCGTTCTGGGCCGCCGCCCTCACCGGCATGGCCGCCTCACTGGTCTTCGGCGTCCTCATCGGCGCCCCCACCCTGCGGCTGCGCGGCGACTACCTGGCCATCGTCACGCTCGGCTTCGGTGAGATCTTCCGCATCGTCGTCAACAGCCTCGACGGCGTATCGGGCCCGAAGGTCACCAACGGCCCCAACGGCATCTCGCAGATCCCCGACCTGTCGATCTTCGGGTACAACCTCGGCGCCTCGCACGACATCGGCTCCGTCACCCTCGGCCGGTTCGCCAACTACTACCTGCTGATGCTGCTGATCACGGTCATCGTGGTGCTGATCTTCACCCGCGCTGCCGACTCCCGGATCGGCCGCGCCTGGGTCGCCATCCGCGAGGACGAGACCGCCGCCACCGCCATGGGCATCAACGGCTTCCGGGTCAAGCTGATCGCCTTCGCCCTCGGCGCCTCGCTCGCCGGACTCGCGGGCACCGTCAGCGCCCACGTCACGTACAACGTGGTGCCCAACCCGTACCAGTTCGCGGGCGCCGCCCCGCCCAACTCGGCCTTCCTGCTCGCCGCCGTCGTCCTCGGCGGCATGGGTACGGTCAGCGGCCCGATCCTCGGCGCGGCGCTGCTCTACCTGCTCCCCGAGAAGCTCGGCTTCCTGGAGCGGTACGAACTCTTCGCGTTCGGCCTCGCCCTGATCCTGATCATGCGCTTCCGGCCCGAGGGCATCATCCCCAACCGGCGCCGCCAGCTCGAATTCCACCAGGACGAAGTGCTCATCCCCGAGCAACGCCCGCTCGGCGACGACACCGTCCCGGCCAGCCCGGCAGGGGCGTGAGAGACACATGACCATCATCAGCCAAGAGCAGCCGACCCCGGCAGCGGCCTCCGACGGCGGCCCGCTGCTCCAGGCCAGCGGCGTCGTCATGCGGTTCGGCGGCCTCACCGCCGTCCGCGACGTCGACCTCACCGTCAACAGCGGTGAGATCGTCGGACTGATCGGCCCCAACGGCGCCGGGAAGACCACCTTCTTCAACTGCCTCACCGGCCTGTACGTCCCCACCGAGGGCAAGGTCACCTACCGAGGCGAGGTGCTGCCGCCCAAACCGCACCTGGTCACCCAGGCCGGACTCGCCCGCACCTTCCAGAACATCCGGCTCTTCTCCAACATGACCGTGCTGGAGAACGTGCTGGTCGGCAGGCACACCAGGACCCGCGAGGGACTGCTGTCCGCCCTCATCCGCGGCCCCGGCTACCACAAGGCCGAAGCCCGGTCGCGGGCGCGGGCCATGGAGATCCTGGAGTTCATCGGCCTGGCCGGCAAGGCCGACCACCTCTCGCGCAACCTCCCCTACGGCGAGCAGCGCAAGCTGGAGATCGCCCGCGCGCTGGCCAGCGAGCCCGGCCTGCTGCTGCTGGACGAGCCCACGGCCGGTATGAACCCGCAGGAAACCAGGGCCACCGAGGAGTTGGTCTTCGCCATCCGCGACCAGGGCATCGCCGTCCTGGTCATCGAGCACGACATGCGGTTCATCTTCAACCTGTGCGACCGCGTCGCCGTCCTCGTCCAGGGCGAGAAACTGGTCGAGGGCACCTCCGACGTGGTCCAGCAGGACGAACGGGTCATCGCGGCCTACCTCGGTGAACCCTTCGAAGGCGCGCCCACCGGTGAGGGCGACGCCGCAGTGGAAGCGGCCGCGGCCGAAGCCGGGGCCGAGGAGCAGGAGAACGACCGATGACCGCACTGCTCGAAGTCGAGGACCTCCGGGTCGCCTACGGCAAGATCGAGGCCGTCAAGGGCATCTCGTTCACCGTCGAGGCGGGCCAGATCGTCACCCTGATCGGCACCAACGGCGCGGGCAAGACCACCACGCTGCGCACCCTCAGCGGGCTGCTCAAGCCGATCGGCGGCCGGGTCAGCTTCGACGGCAAGGTGCTCACCCGCGTCCCGGCGCACCGGATCGTCGCCCTGGGCCTGGCGCACTCCCCGGAGGGCCGGCACATCTTCCCCCGGCTCACCATCGAGCAGAATCTCCAGCTCGGCGCCTTCCTCCGCAAGGACACGGCGGCCATCGCCAAGGACATCCAGCGCGCCTACGACCTCTTCCCGATCCTCGGGGAGCGCCGCAGGCAGGCCGCGGGCACGCTGTCCGGCGGCGAGCAGCAGATGCTCGCCATGGGCCGCGCGCTGATGTCGCAGCCCAAGCTGCTCATGCTCGACGAGCCCTCGATGGGTCTGTCGCCGATCATGATGCAGAAGATCATGACGACCATCGTGGAGCTGAAGGCCCAGGGCACCACGATCCTGCTGGTCGAGCAGAACGCGCAGGCCGCGCTCTCGCTCGCCGACCAGGCCCATGTGATGGAGATCGGCACGATCAAGCTCTCCGGCACCGGCCAGGACCTGCTGCACGACGACGGCGTCCGCAAGACGTACCTCGGCGAGGACTGAGGCTCGCCCGACCGGGCCCGGAACACGGCGCAGGGCCCGCACCCCGACCGGGGTGCGGGCCCTGCGCCGTGTCCCGTCCGCGGGCGCCTACTTCTCGGAGACCTCTTCGATCACGGCCTGCGCGACCGCCTGCATCGACATCCGGCGGTCCATCGACGTCTTCTGGATCCAGCGGAAGGCGGCGGGCTCGGTCAGCCCGTACTTGGTCTGGAGGACGCTCTTGGCCCGGTCGACCAGCTTGCGGGTCTCCAGCCGCAGCGACAGGTCGGCGATCTCCGCCTCCAGCGCCTTCAGCTCCTGGAACCGGCTCACCGCCATCTCGATCGCGGGCACCAGATCGCTCTTGCTGAACGGCTTCACCAGATACGCCATCGCGCCCGCGTCCCTGGCCCGCTCCACCAGCTCGCGCTGCGAGAACGCGGTCAGCATCAGCACCGGCGCGATCTTGTCCGCGGCGATCCGCTCGGCCGCCGAGATCCCGTCGAGCACCGGCATCTTCACGTCCAGGATCACCAGATCGGGACGCTGCTCCTCGGCGAGCTTCACCGCGGTCTCGCCGTCCCCGGCCTCCCCGACGACGGAGTAGCCCTCCTCCTCCAGCATCTCCTTGAGGTCGAGGCGGATCAGCGCCTCGTCCTCGGCGATGACCACGCGGGTCGTCAGGGGAGGGACGTGGGACTTCGACTGCTCGTCGTCGAGCGGGGCGGCGGACTCGTCGGGCGCGCTCACGGTGCTCCTCGTATCAGGCGGGGTACTGCACACCTGAGCCTACCTAGCTGCGACGGCGCGCACCTACACGGTACGCTGTGCACGCGACCTGGCCGGGTTGGCGGAATGGCATACGCGGATGTCTCAAACACATCTGTCCGAAAGGGCGTGCGGGTTCGAATCCCGCACCCGGCACCTCTGAAATCCCCCCGTATCCCCTCAGTTCGCCGGGGGAGCGGTCGTGCCCGTGGGAGTCGCCGGGCGCAGCATGCAGGTCAGCCGGGCCGTACAGACCCGCTTGTCCGCCTCGTCCGTGATGACGATCTCATAGGTCGCCGAGGAGCGGCCCCGGTGGACCGGGGTGGCGGTGCCGGTGACGAGACCGGAGCGCAGACCGCGGTGGTGGGTGGCGTTGAGGTCCACGCCGACGGCCATCTTGCTGGGACCGCCGTGCAGCATCGCGCCGACCGAGCCGAGGGTCTCGGCGAGCACCGCGGACGCGCCGCCGTGCAGCAGCCCCATCGGCTGGGTGTTGCCCTCCACGGGCATCGTGCCGACCACCTTCTCCGGCGCCGCCTCCAGGATCCGGATGCCCATCCGCTCGCCCAGGTGACCGCCGGAGAACAGCCCCCGCAGATCGACGCCGAGCCCGGCGTACTGCTCCAGGATCTCCGGCGGGAAGTAGGTGGTGGTCCGCTCGCCCATGGGGTGGTGCTCCGATCGTCCTCGTCCGGCCTGATCCGGTGTGCCCGTACGCGTTTTCCGTGTACTGATCAGTTTTCTACCGGACGGCCCGCGTCGGCCGTGCGTCGGGGGGCGTCCGCCGCGGTCCGCTCCAGCCGGATGACCACCGACTTCGAGGCGGGGGTGTTGCTGGTGTCCGCGGTGTGGTCGAGGGGGACCAGCACATTGGTCTCCGGGTAGTACGCCGCCGCGCACCCGCGCGGGGTCGGGTAGTGCACGACCCGGAAGCCCTCCGCGCGCCGCTCCGTGCCGTCCTTCCACTCGCCGACCAGGTCGGCGTAGTCGCCGTCGGCCAGACCGTTGGCCGCGGCGTCCTCGGGGTGCAGCAGGACGACGCGGCGGCCGTTCTTGATGCCGCGGTAGCGGTCGTCCAGACCGTAGATGGTGGTGTTGTACTGGTCGTGCGAGCGCAGCGTCTGGAGCAGCAGCCGCCCCTCGGGCACCGCCGGGTACTCGACGGCCGCCGCCGTGAAGTTGGCCTTGCCCGTCGCGGTGGGGAAGGTGCGGCTGTCGCGCGGGGCGTGCGGCAGCGTGAAGCCGCCCGGGCGCCGCACCTTGGCGTTGAAGTCCGCGAAGCCGGGGACGACCCGCGAAATACGGTCGCGGATCGCGTCGTAGTCCCGCTCGAAGTCCGCCCACGGCACCATGCTCCGGTCGCCGAAGACGGCGCGGGCCAGCCGGGTCACGATCGCGGGCTCCGACAGCAGATGCGGCGAGGCCGGGTCCAGGCCGCCGCGCGAGGCGTGCACCATGCCCATCGAGTCCTCGACGGTGACGAACTGCGGGCCGCCCGCCTGCCGGTCCTTCTCGGTACGGCCCAGCGTCGGCAGGATCAGCGCGCGGGCGCCGGTGACGGCGTGCGAACGGTTCAGCTTGGTCGACACATGGACGGTCAGCCGCGCCTTGCGCATCGCGGCCTCCGTGACGTCGGTGTCGGGGGACGCGGCGACGAAGTTGCCGCCCATCGCGAAGAACACCTTCGCCGTCCCGTCGCGCAGCGCCCGGATCGCGCGCACCACGTCGAAGCCGTGCTCGCGCGGCGGCGCGAAGCCGAACTCCTTCTCCAGCGCGTCCAGGAACGCCGCCGGGGGCCGCTCGAAGATGCCCATCGTCCGGTCGCCCTGCACATTGCTGTGCCCGCGCACCGGGCAGACCCCGGCGCCGGGGCGGCCGATGTTGCCGCCCAGCAGCAGGAAGTTGACCACCTCGCGGATGGTCGGCACCGCGTGCTTGTGCTGGGTCAGGCCCATCGCCCAGCACACCACGACGCTCTTGGCGTCCAGCACCAGGGCGAGCAGCTTGTCGATCTCGGCCCGCGCCAGACCGGTGGCGCGCTCCACCTCGTCCCAGTCGGTGGCGAGCGCGGCGGCCTCGTACTCCGCGAAGCCGTGGGTGTGCTCCGCGATGAAGTCGCGGTCCAGCGCGCCGGCCTCGATCAGCAGCCGGCCCAGCGCGCGGAACAGCGCCTGGTCGCCGCCGAGCCTGATCTGGAGGAACAGATCGGTCAGCACGGTGCCGGAACCGGCGAGACCCGAGGCGTTCTGCGGATTCTTGAACCGCTCGAGACCCGCCTCCGGAAGCGGGTTGACCGACACGATCGTCGCCCCGCCCTGCTTGGCCTTCTCCAGCGCGGACAGCATCCGCGGGTGGTTGGTGCCCGGATTCTGCCCGGCGACGATGATCAGGTCCGACCGGTACAGATCCTCCAGCAGCACACTGCCCTTGCCGACGCCCAGCGTCTCGGTCAGCGCGGAACCCGACGACTCGTGGCACATGTTGGAGCAGTCCGGCAGATTGTTGGTGCCCAGCTCGCGGGCGAAGAGCTGGAAGAGGAACGCCGCCTCGTTGCTGGTGCGGCCCGAGGTGTAGAAGACCGCCTCGTCCGGGGTGTCCAGGGCGGTCAGTTCGTCCGCGACGATCGAGAAGGCCCGCTCCCACGGCACCGCCTCGTAGTGGTCGGCGCCTTCCGCCAGATACATCGGCTGCGTGATCCGGCCCTGCTGGCCCAGCCAGTAGCCGCTGCGCCGCGCCAGGTCGGAGACCGGGTGCGCGGCGAAGAAGTCCGGGGTCACCCGGCGCAGCGTCGCCTCCTCGGCGACCGCCTTCGCGCCGTTCTCGCAGAATTCGGCGACATGCCGGTGGTCCGGCTCGGGCCAGGCGCAGCCCGGACAGTCGAAGCCGCCCTTCTGGTTGACCTTCAGCAGCGTCAACGTGGCCCGCCGCACCCCCATCTGCTGCCCGGCCATCTTGACCGTGTGCCCGATGGCGGGCAGGCCCGCCGCACTGTGCTTGGGCGCGGAGACCTGCGGAGCGTCCTGGACGGGGTCACCTGAAGGGGGCTTCTTTGCCATACGTCCTTTGTACCGCCTTTGCGCGGCGGGGGAGCCGGCGGGCGGCGCCCGGCTTGATCGGCCCGCCGAGCCGCCCGCCCGGCTCCCGGCCCCGCCGCCCCCCGCACGGCGTGCCCCCGGCGGGAGGCGTCCTTCGTTGTCGTACCCGCGTGGGAGGATCGGAGACGTGGCAGACAACGCATCCGCATCGAAGACGACCGACCGCCCCCGCCTGCTGCTGCTGGACGGGCACTCGCTGGCGTACCGGGCGTTCTACGCGCTGCCCGTGGAGAACTTCAACACCGCCACGGGCCAGCCGACGAACGCGATCTACGGCTTCACGTCCATGCTGGCGAACACGCTGCGTGACGAGCGGCCGACGCACCTGGCCGTCGCCTTCGACGTCTCCCGCAAGACCTGGCGGTTCGACGAGTTCCCCGAGTACAAGGCGAACCGCTCGAAGACGCCGGACGAGTTCCGCAGCCAGGTCGAGCTGATCGGCGAGCTGCTGGACGCGATGGGCGTCAGCCGCTTCGCGGTCGAGGGCTTCGAGGCGGACGACGTGATCGCCACGCTCGCCACCCAGGCGGAAGCGCTCGGTTACGAGGTGCTGATCGTCACCGGCGACCGGGACTCGTTCCAGTTGGTCACCGAGAACGTGACGGTGCTCTACCCCACCAAGGGCGTCTCCGAGCTGACCCGCTACACCCCGGAGAAGGTCGAGGAGAAGTACGGCCTGACGCCCCAGCAGTACCCGGACTTCGCGGCGCTGCGCGGCGACCCGTCGGACAATCTGCCCGGCATCCCCGGCGTCGGCGAGAAGACGGCGGCCAAGTGGATCACGCAGTTCGGGTCGTTCGCCGACCTGGTCGAGCGGGCCGACGAGGTCAAGGGCAAGGCCGGTGAGAATCTGCGGGCGCACCTGGACGCGGTGAAGCTCAACCGGCGGCTGACCGAGATGGTGCGCGACGTGAGCCTGCCCTCGGGCCCCGAGGGCCTGGCCAGGGAGCCGTACGACAGGACGGCCCTGGTCGGCGTGCTGGACGTGCTGGAATTCCGCAACTCCAACTTCCGGGAGCGGCTGTTCGCCGTCGATCCCGGCGCCGAGCAGGAAGAGGCGGAGATCGCCGAGGGCGTCGCCGTGGAGGGCACCGTGCTCGCCGCGGGCGACCTGCCCGGCTGGCTCGACGAGCACGGCGGCGCGCCGCTCGGCCTGGCCAGCGTCGACACCTGGGCGCTGGGCAGCGGCAGCGTCACCCAGATCGCGCTCGCCTCACCGGAGGTGGCCGCCTGGTTCGACCCCGCGGAGCTGGACGAGGCGGACGAGAAGTCCTTCGCCGCCTGGATCGCCGACCCCGCCCGCCCCAAGGTGCTGCACAACGCGAAGAACGTCGAGCGGGTCTTCGCCGAGCACGGCTGGAGCGTCGCCGGGGTGACGATGTGCACGGCCCTGGCCGCGTATCTCATCAAGCCCGGCCGCCGCTCCTTCGCGCTTGACGTGCTGTCGGTGGAGTACCTGGGCCGCGAGCTGGCCCCGGCCGACGCCGCGGGCGGACAGCTCGCCTTCGGCGAGGAGGGCGAGGACGAGGGCGCCGCCGCGGCCGACGCGCTGATGGTGCAGGCCCGTACCGTCCTCGACCTCGCCGAGGTCTTCGGCGAGCGGCTGCCCGAGGTCGGCGCCACCGAGCTGCTGCACGAGGTCGAACTGCCCACCTCGGCGCTCCTGGCCCGGATGGAACGCTCCGGGATCGCCGCCGACCGGGCCCATCTCGAAGGTCTGGAACAGCAGTTCGCCGCGGCCGTGCAGCACGCGGTCGGCGAGGCGCACGCCTCGGTCGGCCACGAGTTCAACCTCGGCTCGCCCAAGCAGCTCCAGGAAGTCCTCTTCGGCGAGCTGGGCCTGCCCAAGACCAAGAAGACCAAGACCGGTTACACCACGGACGCCGACGCGCTGGCCTGGCTGGCCGCGCAGACCGAGCACGAACTGCCGGTCATCATGCTGCGCCACCGGGAGCAGGCCAAGCTCCGGGTCACCGTCGAGGGGCTGGTCAAGACGATCGCCCCGGACGGACGCATCCACACCACCTTCAGCCAGACCGTCGCGGCCACCGGACGCCTGTCGTCCACCGACCCCAACCTGCAGAATGTGCCGGTCCGCACCGACGAGGGCCGGGCCATCCGCCGCGGCTTCGTCGTCGGCGAGGGCTACGAATCGCTGCTGACCGCCGACTACAGCCAGATCGAACTGCGCGTGATGGCCCACCTGTCGCAGGACGAGGGACTGATCGCCGCCTTCGCCTCCGGCGAGGATCTGCACACCACCGTCGGCTCCCAGGTCTTCGGCGTCGCACGGGACGCGGTGGACGCCGAGATGCGCCGCAAGATCAAGGCGATGTCGTACGGGCTGGCGTACGGCCTGTCCGCCTTCGGCCTGTCCCAGCAGCTCAACATCGAGGCCGCGGAGGCGCGCGGGCTGATGGAGACGTACTTCGAGCGGTTCGGCGGCGTGCGGGACTATCTGCACCGGGTGGTCGAGGAGGCCAGGAACACCGGCTACACCGAGACGCTGCTCGGCCGCCGCCGCTACCTGCCCGACCTCAACAGCGACAACCGGCAGCGTCGTGAGATGGCCGAGCGGATGGCGCTCAACGCCCCGATCCAGGGCTCGGCCGCCGACATCGTGAAGATCGCGATGCTCAAGGTCGACCAGGCGCTCACCGACGAGAAGCTGGAGTCGCGGATACTGCTCCAGGTGCACGACGAAATCGTGCTGGAGGTCGCGCCCGGCGAGCGGAAGAAGGTCGAGACGCTGGTCCGCCGCGAGATGGCGGGCGCGTATCCGCTGCGCGCCGCGCTGGACGTGTCGGTCGGCGACGGCACCGACTGGGAGTCGGCCGCGCACTGACCCCACCCCGCCGCCCGCGCGACCGCGCGAGTCTGTGACCGGGCTGTGTGAACGAGTCGCGACCCCTCGGTGAAAGGTCCGCCGAGGGGCCGGAAACCTCGGCGGATTGCCGGGATTTGCCCTGGATCGCGTCTTCCCCGACTGTGGTCGGGGGGCTGAAGTTGCCGTAGGGTCAATCGAGTTGTGGCGCGGCCACGCGCCCATCTCGCACCTGGGGAGGACCGCGGACATGTCAGCGCGGCGGTACGGCCGAAGGCTACGCAGGGGAGCGGCGGGTACGGCGGTCGCCGCCGCCGCGATGGCGGCGCTGGGCGCCTCGCAGGCGCCGGGACTCATCCCGGTGGCGCACGCCGCCGCGCGGCAGACGACCACCGTGGCCCCGCCGCCCGGCCCCGCGATCGACGGCGGTTCGCCGTACATCACCGATGTGCCGCCGCTGAACACCCCGACGGACCTCACGAATCCGACCGCCACGCCCTCCGGCGGCCCGGTCGTCACCCCGCTGCCGTCCGGCGGCTCGCTGCCCGCGACCGTCCTGGACGCCTACCGGCGCGCCGAGGCGAGCGTCGCCGCGAGCAACCCCGGCTGCCACCTGCCGTGGCAACTGCTCGCCGCCATCGGCCAGGTGGAGTCCGGCCAGGCCCGCGGCGGCGCCGTGGACGCCAAGGGGACGACGTACACCCCGATCCTCGGCCCGGTGCTCGACGGCAACGGCTTCGCGAACATCAGCGACACCGACGGCGGACGCTACGACGGCGACCCGGTCCACGACCGCGCGGTCGGCCCGATGCAGTTCATCCCCTCGACGTGGGCGAACTGGGGCGCGGACGGCAACGGCGACGGGGTCGCCAACCCCGACAACGTGTACGACGCCGCGCTGGCCGCCGCCCACTACCTGTGCGCCGACGGCCGCGACCTGGCCGTACCGCGGGACATGGACCGCGCGATCCTCGGCTACAACCACTCGCAGGCCTACCTCGACCTGGTGAAGTCCTGGTACGAGCACTTCCGGCAGGGCGACGCGGTCTCCGTGCCCGACCGCCCGGGCACACCGGGCGCGGGCGCGCCGCCGTTCGCCAACACCCCGCGGCCGTCGACCAGTCCGTCCGCGTCGGCCCCCGGCGGCACACCGTCGCCCTCGCCGTCCGGCACCCACCCGAGCGGCGGCATCGTCCCGCCGACCGCGGGCACCCCGTCGACCGGCCCCGGCAAGACCCCGCCGCCGTCGTCGCCGTCGTCGCCTACCGGCACCCCCACGGGAACCCCGACCGGCACGCCGACGGACACCCCGACGACCCCCGGCTGTCCGACGCAGTCCCCGTCGCCCTCGCCGACCGACAGCGCGAGCCCCAGCCCGACCGCGACGCCGACTCCCACGGACACCCCCGGCACGCCCGACCCCTGCGCCACCGACACCCCGACGCCGACGGACACCCCCACCCCCAGCGGTGAGGCGACCGCCAGCGCGGCCACGGGCGCCGCCGTCACCGCGAAGCCGTAACCCGCGACGGGGCTTTCCCCGACACGGCACCCCCGGCGCCCCGCGCGCCGGCCACACTCCCGCGCACCGGGGACGTTCAGGCGAAAGCCTCACGAACGTCCCCGGTGAAACGTGTTCTCATCTCACCTCCCGGTTGCTACGGTGCCCCGGCCCCGGCCGACGACCGCGTCGGCCCATGCCCGAGGGAGGTCCGGCCATGCGCGCTCTCGCCGCGGCGGCGATCGGACTCGCCGCCGCCCTCGCCCTGGTCTTCACCGTCACCGCGATCGGCGCGCCCGCGGGTCACACCTCGCCGAAACCCCTGCTGACCACGGTCCCCAGCCACCCCTGAGCCGGTCACCCCTGAGCCGGCCACCTCTGAGCCGGCCACCTCTGAGCCAGCCACCCCTGAGCCGGTCACCTCTGAGCCAGCCACCCCTGAGCCGTCTGGAGCCGCGATGCGCCGCAAGTCCAGCCTGGTGCTGCTCGCCCTCGCCGTCTTCTTCGCGACCCTGGCGCCCATGCTGCGCTGGTACGCCTACCCGCGGCTGGCCAAAGTGCCGCCGAGCGAGTACCAGGTCGCCGTCCTCGAGGCGAAGAACGCCACCCTCGTCGACTACTCCAGCCTCACCGCCAAGAAGGTCTCCAAGGTCAGCATCGTGCAGACCCTCAAGGGCAACGTGACGGCGGCCCGGCAGGTCAAGGCCGAGACCGGCAAGGACGTCGTGGTCTGGGACGCGCTCTCCTACGTCGCGGGCCCGGACGGCAAGATGGTCTCGGAGATCCCCGAGCGGTACGTCTTCGACGCGCACACCCAGGAGCCGGTGCACACCGCGAGCGAGTCGGTCGACGGCGACCCGGTCACCCGGCAGGGCATCGAGTTCAAGTTCCCCTTCCTGACCCAGAAGCGCGACTACTACTACTTCGACGCGCAGAGCCGCACCTCCGCGCCGATCCACTACGCGGGCACCCAGCGCTTCCACGGCCTGAAGGTCTACTACTTCGAGCAGACCGTGCCCTGGCAGCGGGTCCCGCTGCCCAAGAAACTGCCCGAGATCGCGCCCGGCGCTCCCGCGCTCACCCCCGAGACGGTCAAGGCCACCGGCATCCAGCGCTGGTACACCACCAAGCGGATGTTCTGGGTCGACCCGACGACCGGCGCGCCCGTCAACGGCGAGGAGATCCACACCGAGGAGCTGCGCTTCCCCGCCTCGACCGGCAAAGCACCGGTCACCGCCTTCGCGGGCGACGTGAAGATGCGGCCCGACTACATCGACTCCATCGTCCATCTGGTCAAGACGCAACGGCAGTTGGTGCTGCTGCTCACCAGCTACCTGCCGTGGGGCTTCGGCGGGCTCGCCGCCGCGCTGCTGGCGCTGTCCCTGCTGCTCGAAGCGCGCGGGCGGCGTCCCGCCGACCCGGTGGGCGGCCGGGAGCCCGACCCCGACCGCGCCCCCGACCACCCGGACCCCGTACCGGTCTGACCCACGGCCCGGACGCCGTACGGGCCGAGCCGTGTCCGGACCCCCGCACCGGCCGACCTGTCCCGGACCCCGTACCGGTCTGACCCACGGCCCGGACCCCGTACGGGCCGAGCCGTGCCGGGACCCCGCACCGGCCGATCTGTCCCGGACGCCGTACGGGCCGGGCGGTCGGGCTACGCGCGGCGGCTGTTGTTCGTCCGCTTGGTCGGCTCGGCCGTCGCCGGGTCCTCGGGCCACGGGTGGCGCGGGTAGCGGCCCCGCAGCTCGGCGCGCACCGCGCGGTAGCCGTCACGCCAGAACGAGGCGAGGTCCGCGGTCACCGCCGCGGGCCGCCCCGCGGGCGACAGCAGATGCACCAGCAGCGGCACCCCGGCGATCTCGGGCGTCGCCCGCAGCCCGAACAACTCCTGGAGCTTCACGGCCAGTACGGGCTGGTCCCCGCCGTAGTCGATCCGGATCCGCGAACCGCTCGGCACCTCGAACCGCTCCGGTGCCAGCTCACCGAACCGGGCGGCCTCGCCCGTGGCCCACGGCAGCAGCCGGGGCAGCGCGCCGCCCGCCGAGATCCGCTCCAGATCCGCCCGCCGCCCGGCCCGCGCCAGCTCGGGCCCCAGCCACTCCTCGGCCCGCTCCACCAGCGCCCGCTCCGAGACGTCCGGCCAGTTCCCGCCCAACTCCCGGTGCAGGAAGGCCAGCCGCTGCCGTACCTCACGGGCCTCCCGCGACCAGTGCAGCAAACCGGTGCCCTCGCGCCGCAGCCCGTCGAGCAGCGCGGCCCGCACCGCGTCCCGGTCCGGCCGGCGCAGCGGCGCCGCCGACAGCTCCAGCGCGCCCAGCCGCTCCACCCGGCGCGCCACCACGTCCCCGCCGCGCCAGGCCACCTCCTCGTACGACTCCAGCAGCCCGGCCGCCGCCGCCCGCGCGGTGCCCTCGTCGATCACCGCGGCCACCCGCACCCGCGCGTCCGTCCGCCCGACGCCCCGGTCCGCCACGGCCACCGCCACCCACTCCGCCCCGCCCACGCCCCCGCCGACCTCCGCGCCGGTCCCGGACGCCATCACGTATCCGTCCCCGCCCCGCCGCCGCGCGACCCGCTCGGGAAACGCCAGGGCGACGACGAGCCCGGCCGCCGCGTCGTCCGACAGGCCCCCGCCCGCGGCGCGGCTCGCGGGGGACGGGTGCGCCGCGGAGCGCGGGACGGCAACGTCTGTCGCGGGCGGGCTCCCCTCCGTCACCGTGCCGCGCAGCCGGTCGGCCTCCGCGCGCCAGCGCGCCGCGTACGGGTCGCCGCCGCGGCGGGCGGTGTGCCAGGCGGCGGTGAGGTCGGAGCCGTAGGAGTGGGGGAGTTCTTCGCTGAGGAGCGCGGTGACCTCGGCGGCGCGGCGGGCGCCGAGCACGGGCGCGGAGTCGAGGAGGGCGCGGGCGAGCCGGGGGTGCAGCCCGAGCCGGGCCAGCCGGCGGCCCCGGTCCAGGGCGCGGCCCGAGGCGTCGACGGCGCCGAGGCCGCGTAGCGTGTCGCGGGCCGCGGCCATCGCGCCCTGCGGCGGGGCGTCCAGCAGGGCGAGCCCTGAGGCGTCCGGATCGCCCCAGCAGGCGGCCTGGAGCGCGAAGGCCGTGAGGTCGGCGAGCGCGATCTCGGGGGAGGGGTGCCGGGGTCTGCGGGCGTCCTCGGCCGGCGGCCAGCAGCGGTAGACGGTGCCGGGACCCTCGCGCCCGGCGCGCCCGGCGCGCTGGTCGGAGGCGGCCCGCGACACCCGTACGGTGACCAGCGCGCCGAGGCCCCGCGCGTGGTCCATGCGCGGCTCGCGGGCCAGCCCGCTGTCCACCACGACCCGCACGCCCGGCACGGTCAGACTGGACTCGGCCACGGAGGTCGCGAGCAGCACGCGCCGCCGCTCACCGGGCGCGAGCGCCGCGTCCTGGACGGCGGCCGGGGCGCGGCCGTGCACCTGGAGCACCTCGATGCCGCCGCCCGCGCCGCCGGAATCCGTGAGGTCCCCGAGCAGACCCGCGACCCGCGCGATCTCCCCGACGCCCGGCATGAAGCACAGCACGTCCCCGTCGCGCTCCCGCAGCGCCCGCCGCACCACCGTCGCCACATGGTCGAGCAGCGCCCGGTCCACCCGGCCCCCGGCGTGCGTCGCCCGTACGAGACCGGGCGGCGGCGCCCACTCCACGGCCACCGGGTGCAGCACCCCGCCCGCCTCGACCACAGGCGCGGGCGGCCCGTCGGCCCCGCCCAGCAGCGCCGCCCACGCGGCCGTGTCCGTCGTCGCGGACGCCGCGACCAGCCGCAACTCCGGCCGCAGCAGGGCCCGTACGTCCAGCAGGAACGCCATGGACGTGTCGGCGTCCAGATGCCGCTCGTGGCACTCGTCGAGCATCACCGTGCTCACGCCCGGCAGTTCCTGGTCGCGCTGGAGCCGTTGCAGCAGCACACCGGTGGTGACCACCTCGACCGCGGTGCGGGCCGAGACCCGCCGCTCGCCGCGGACCGTGAAACCGACGGTCTCGCCGACCCGCTCCCCGAGCAGCCAGGCCATCCGCCGGGCCGCCGCCCGCGCCGCCATCCGCCGCGGCTCCGCGACCAGCACCCGCCCGCCGAACGCGTCGGCGATCAGCAGCGGGACCAGCGTGGTCTTGCCGGTGCCGGGCGGCGCGGCCAGGACGGCGCAGCCCGGCGACCGCAGCGCGGCCAGCAGCTCCGGTACGACGCAGGCCACCGGCAGCGCGCGCCCCTCGGCCCGGATCGCGTACGTACCGGCGCTCCCGCCGGCTTCCCCGCCGGCCGCCCGACCGTCCTGTCCGCCGGCCTTCACTCCGCCGCGCACACGAAGATCGCCGTGCCCGGCAACAGCCGCCCGCGCAGCGGGGACCAGCCGCCCCACTCCTGGTCGTTCCACTCCGGCCACTCGGGCTCGACGAGGTCGACCAGCCGCAGGCCCGCCGCCGCGATCTCGCGGACGCGGTCGCCCAGGGTGCGGTGGTGCTCGACGTACACGGCGATGCCCCGGTCGTCCTCCTCCACGTACGGCGTGCGGTCGAAGTAGGAGGCGCCGGCCGTCAGGCCCTCGGGCCCCGGCTCGTCGGGGAAGGCCCAGCGCACCGGGTGGGTGACCGAGAAGACCCAGCGCCCGCCGGGCCGCAGCACCCGCCGCACCTCTCGCTGGACGCGCGCGGTGTCGGCGATGAAGGGGAGCGCGCCGTACGCGGAGACCGCCAGGTCGAACGAGCCGTCGGCGAAGGGCAGGGCGCCCGCGTCGGCCTGGACCAGAGGCACCAGGGGCACCAGGGGCGCGCCGTCGGCCGAGGACTCGTCGTCGATCCGCCGCGCGTGCTGGAGCTGCCGGAAGGAGAGGTCGAGGGCGACCGGCCGGGCGCCCTGGGCGGCCAGCCAGCGCGAGCACTGGGCGGCGCCCGCGCCGATCTCCAGCACGTCCTTGTCCTTCAGGGCCGCCGTCGGGCCGAGCAGCCCCGCGTCCGCCTCGTCCAGACCCTCAGGGCCCCAGACGAAGCGGGCGTCGCCCAGGAAGTCGCCGTGCTCCACCTGGTAGTCGTCCGCGTTGCGGTCCCACCACCGGCGGTTGGCCCGGCTGCTCTCCGTGACCCCCGCGCTGCGGCGGGTGGCCTCCGGTTCCTCGTGTGCCTCTCGGGGCGCTTCCCGGCGTACGTCCCGGGGATCGGGTCCTTGGATCATCGCGGCAGTCGTCGTACTCTCTGAGAAGACCTGGCACTGGGTGACTTGTGCCGGTTCGGTCCGTTACGCGCCCGGTGGGCTCTTCGTGCGTTGACCGTGCCCGGCTGCCCCCGTATGCTACAAGTTGCGCTGCGAGCCTGCGCGCCTCAGACAGAGCAGGCTGCGCTCGGAATCTGTTGCATACCCCTCGGCCCCACGGCTGTCCGGAATTCGGCAGGAGCGAAAAGGGCTTACGGCGTAGCAGTACCTACGACTTACTGTCCGTACCGGAGTCCTTTCCCTAATGACGAGCAGCACCGAGGCCCCTCGCACCACCCCGCAGGTGGCGGTCAACGACATCGGCAACGAGGAAGCCTTCCTCGCCGCGATCGACGAGACGATCAAGTACTTCAACGACGGCGACATCGTCGACGGCGTCATCGTGAAGGTCGACCGGGACGAGGTCCTGCTCGACATCGGTTACAAGACCGAAGGTGTCATCCCCTCCCGCGAACTCTCCATCAAGCACGACGTCGACCCCAACGAGGTCGTCGCCGTGGGCGATGAGATCGAGGCCCTTGTTCTCCAGAAGGAGGACAAGGAAGGCCGCCTGATCCTCTCGAAGAAGCGCGCTCAGTACGAGCGTGCCTGGGGCACCATCGAGAAGATCAAGGAAGAGGACGGCATCGTCACCGGCACCGTCATCGAGGTCGTCAAGGGTGGTCTCATCCTCGACATCGGCCTCCGTGGCTTCCTGCCGGCGTCGCTCGTCGAGATGCGCCGCGTGCGCGACCTCCAGCCCTACGTGGGCAAGGAGCTCGAGGCCAAGATCATCGAGCTGGACAAGAACCGCAACAACGTGGTCCTGTCCCGCCGTGCCTGGCTGGAGCAGACGCAGAGCGAGGTCCGCCAGACCTTCCTCACCACCCTCCAGAAGGGTCAGGTGCGGTCCGGCGTCGTCTCCTCGATCGTCAACTTCGGTGCGTTCGTGGACCTCGGCGGCGTCGACGGTCTCGTGCACGTCTCCGAGCTGTCCTGGAAGCACATCGACCACCCGTCCGAGGTCGTCGAGGTCGGTCAGGAAGTCACCGTCGAGGTTCTCGACGTGGACATGGACCGCGAGCGTGTCTCCCTGTCGCTGAAGGCGACGCAGGAAGACCCGTGGCAGCAGTTCGCCCGGACCCACCAGATCGGGCAGGTCGTCCCCGGCAAGGTCACCAAGCTCGTCCCGTTCGGCGCGTTCGTCCGCGTCGACGAGGGCATCGAGGGCCTGGTGCACATCTCCGAGCTGGCCGAGCGCCACGTGGAGATCCCGGAGCAGGTCGTCCAGGTCAACGACGAGATCTTCGTCAAGGTCATCGACATCGACCTCGAGCGTCGCCGCATCTCGCTGTCGCTCAAGCAGGCCAACGAGTCCTTCGGCGCCGACCCGGCCTCGGTCGAGTTCGACCCGACGCTCTACGGCATGGCCGCGTCGTACGACGACCAGGGCAACTACATCTACCCCGAGGGCTTTGACCCCGAGACCAACGACTGGCTCGAGGGGTACGACAAGCAGCGCGAGGAGTGGGAGGGCCAGTACGCCACGGCCCAGACCCGCTTCGAGCAGCACCAGGCGCAGGTCATCAAGTCCCGCGAGGCCGACGAGCAGGCCGCGGCCGAGGCCGGTTCCGCCGCCCCCGCCGCGACCGGTGGCCCGGGCGTCTCCGGTGGCTCGTACTCCTCGGAGTCCGACGACACCTCCGGTGCCCTCGCCTCCGACGAGGCCCTCGCCGCCCTCCGCGAGAAGCTCGCGGGCGGCCAGAGCTGACAGCTCTCCGCTAGGCCCAGTCACAACACCGCGGTCCCGCACCCCTCAGGGGGTGCGGGACCGCGGTGCTTTCCCGGTGGCCGTGGGGCCCTGGGCGGCGCGGGGGGCTACGGGGTCACGGGGATGTTGGTCAGGGCCTTGCCGCCGGTGCGCTTGTTGGAGGCGTAGACGGTGGTGGGGCAGTCGGCGGAGTAGTTGGTGACGTAGATCGCCGTCTGCGTGGCGCCGGTGGCGCCGGTGAGGTCGGAGGTGTTGTCGCGGAAGACGGTGCCGCAGCCCCAGCCGGGCTGCTGGGTGTGGGTCTGGTAGCCGTCGTTGAGGGTGCGGGTGCCGGTGTTGCCGGTGATGGTGTAGCCGTTGCCTTTGACGTCGACCCAGGAGTCGTCGTAGTTGGTCATGCTGAGGCCGCTGCCGTCGAAGGTGTTGCCGGAGACCAGGCCGCCGGTGGTGCCTTCCTTGAGGTCGATGTTCTCGGCGCCGATGTTGGGGCCGATGACGTTGTTGAGGATCTGCACCCGGTCGCTCTTGTCGGTCAGGGTGTTGGCGGTGCCGACGTAGACGCCCTCGCCGTATCCCGGCCGCTGGAGCCCGGTGTCGTAGATCCGCGAGTTCTTGATCACGCCGTCCGTGCTGGAGGTACGGAAGTGCACGCCCTCCATCTGGAGCCCGTGCACGGTCACCGAGTCGATGACGACATGCGCGGCGGCGTCGGTGACGATGCCCTTCTGGCCGCCGGTGACGCTGACCCCCTTGACGGTCCAGTAGCTCGCGCCGTTCAGATAGAGGCCGTAGCCGCCGGAGGAGGTGAGCACGGCGTTCGAGGAGCCGGTGAGCGTGATCCGGTCGGCGGCCGTGCCGGACACGGTGACCTTGAAGTTGCCGGTGTACGTGCCGTCGGCGAGATGGATCGTCTGGCCGGGGGCGGCGGCGGTCAGCGCCGCCTTCAGCTCCTTGGCCGTGGTCACCTCGACGGTGCTCGCCGCGGCGGCCGTTGCCGCACCGGCCGTCGACGCACCGGCCGGCGTCGCGTACGAGAGCAGCCCGGCGAGCAGTGCCGCGACGGGCAGGGCCACCGGCAGGGTCAGAAGCGTGTGGGGTCGCATCCGCGTCCTTCCATCGTTCCAAGTATGTGAATCTTGGTCGTCCATGTGAACACATGGACGTAACGAGAGAAGGTAGGGCCCACCCGACGGACCGTCAAGACGTCCGGGTTCCGGGGGGACGCGTGGGAATGGCCGGGCGGGTACGTTCGTTGAGGGGGGAGAGAGCGAGGAGGACGATCATCGTGCTGGATCCGCAAGGGCTGTACGAATACGTGCCGGGCGGGGCCGAGGCCGTCGACGCAGCGGTCGGAGACGCAGGTCCCGTACTGCTGTACCACTTCGAGGGGTACATGGACGCCGGGGACACCGGCGAGCAGATCAGCGAGCAGTTGCTGGACCGCCTGGACAACCAGCTCGTCGCGCGCTTCGACGCCGACCGACTGGTCGACTACCGCGCCCGCCGCCCGCTGATGACCTTCGAGCGCGACCACTGGACCTCCTACGAGGCACCGGAGATCGACCTCTATCTGGTGCGGGACACCACCGGCACCCCCTTCCTGCTGCTCACCGGCTCCGAGCCGGACGTGGAGTGGGAACGGTTCGCGACCGCCGTGCTCCAGGTCATCGAACGCCTGGGCGTACGCCTCGCCATCAACTTCCACGGCATCCCGATGGGCGTGCCGCACACCCGGCCCGTCGGCCTCACCCCGCACGGCAACCGGGTCGACCTCATGCCCGGCCACCGCGCCTGGTTCGAGGAGGCCCAGGTCCCCGGCAGTGCCGCCTCCCTCATCGAGCTGCGGCTCGCCGAGGCCGGTCGTGACGTGCTCGGCGTCGCCGCCCACGTCCCGCACTACCTGGCGCGTTCGCCCTACCCGGACGCCGCCCTCGCCGTCCTGGAGACGATCACCGCCGCGACCGGCCTCGTCCTCCCCGAGATCGCCCACGCCTTGCGCAATGAGGCGCACACCGTCCGCGTCGAGATCGACCGCCAGGTCGCCGAAGGCGACGGCGAACTCGTCTCCGTCGTCCGCGGCCTCGAGTCCCAGTACGACGCCGTCGCCGGGTCCCAGTCCCGCGAGAGTCTCATCGCCGAGGCCGTCGAGCTTCCTTCCGCCGAGGATCTCGCCGCCGAGTTCGAACGCTTCCTCGCCGACCGCGAGGACGACTAGCGCCTGCGGCGCGCTCACGAAAGAGGGTTCGCGTCCCCAGGGCGCGGGCCCTCTTCCGCTTCCCCTCCGCAAGGCGCGCCGCGCTCGCGCAGGGCCTGGTTCTCAGGGGCGCGGCCCCTGGACGGTTCCTTGCGAAGGGCCTGGTTTTCAGGGGCGCGGGGAACTGCGTGGCCCGCCCCCACCGGGCTGCCAGCCCGAAAACTCACAGCATCTGCCCCGCTGGGGCCGGTTTTCGACGGCCGCGCCACCGTTGGTGGCTGAGCGCGCAGTTCACCGCGCCCCTGGGAGGCACCCGCGGAGGCCCGGAGGGCCCGTAAGCTGGCGGCATGCTGAACGTCGGGCTGACCGGTGGAATCGGGTCAGGAAAAAGCTCCGTGGCGAAACTGCTGGTGGCACACGGCGCGATCCTGGTGGACGCGGACCGCATCGCCCGCGAAGTGGTGGAACCCGGCACGGAGGGCCTCGCGGCGGTGACGGCCGAGTTCGGCCCGGACGTGCTGGCCGCGGACGGGACACTGGACCGCCCGAAACTCGGCGCGATCGTCTTCGCGGACGAGGCCCGGCGCCAGGCGCTGAACGCGATCGTGCACCCGCTGGTCGGCCGCAGGTCGCAGGAGCTGCGGGCGGCGGCGGCCCCGGACGACATCGTCGTCAACGACGTACCGCTGCTGGCGGAGAACGACCTGGCCCCGTTCTACGACTTCGTGATCGTCGTGGACGCGGCACCGGCCACGCAGATCGAGCGCCTGGTGCGGACACGCGGGATGACCGAGGACGAGGCGCGGGCGCGGATGGCGGCGCAGGCCGGCCGCGAGGAGCGCATCGCCGTCGCGGATCTGGTGATCGACAACGACGGCCCGCTGGAGGAGCTGGAGCCCCAGGTGCGCGCGGCGTGGCAGCGGCTGCGGGAGCTGGCGGCGGCCGGGACGGCGTAGTCGCCCGGGGAATGCGGTTGCCGACGACGACGTTGGGTATGTCAGACCAGACGATCAGTCGTCACCCGTGCCCGAATTCAGGGAGGCGGCCTTGCACGAGCGGACCCCAGAGACGCACGTCATCGACTTCCGCGCCGCGGAGCAACTGCTGGAGGCGCGTGACCCGCGCGGCGCCGTACAACTCCTCGACCCGGTGATCTCGGCCCATCCGGAGAACACCGCGGCCCGCCTGCTGCGCGCCCGCGCGTTCTTCGCCGCGGCCCAACTGCGCCCGGCGGAGCTGGAGTTCCAGATAGTGCTGGAGCGCGAGCCGGACAACGCCTTCGCGCACTTCGCGCTGGCCCGTACACTGCAACGCGCGAACCGCGCCGACGAGGCCCAGCGCCACTTCCGGCTCGCCGCCGCACTCGACCCCCGGCCGGACTATCTGGCCGCAGCCCGTTTCGACGACGCCGGCTGACGGCCGTGGAAGTCGTCGTGGTGCTGCTGATCATCATCGCGGTGGTCGCCCTGATCGGCGTGTCCAGCAGTCTGAGGGTGGTCAAGCAGTACGAGCGCGGGGTGATCTACCGCTTCGGCCGGGTCAACCGGCTCCCCAAGGAGCCGGGCCCGCGCATGCTGGTGCCGTTCGTGGACAAGATGACCAAGGTCAACATGCAGGTCGTCACCATGCCGGTGCCGTCCCAGGACGGCATCACCCGCGACAACGTGTCGGTACGGGTCGACGCGGTGCTCTACTTCCGGGTCATCGACCCGATCCGGGCCACCGTGGACGTGCAGAACTACCAGTTCGCGATGTTGCAGGTGGCGCAGACCTCGCTGCGCTCCATCATCGGCAAGAGTGAACTCGACGATCTGCTGTCCGGCCGCGAACGCCTGCACGAGGGGCTGGAGTTGATGCTGTCCACGCCTGCCACCGGCTGGGGCGTCCACATCGACCGCGTCGAGATCAAGGACGTGGCGCTGCCGGAGTCCATGAAGCGGTCGATGGCCCGGCAGGCGGAGGCGGACCGGGAGCGGCGGGCCCGGATCATCACCGCCGACGGTGAGTTGCAGGCGTCCCAGAAGCTCTCCGAGGCGGCCAGGACCATGGACGCCAACCCGTCCGCCCTCCAACTGCGCCTCCTCCAGACGGTGGTGGAGGTCGCGGCGGAGAAGAACTCGACCCTGGTGATGCCCTTCCCCGTCGAGATGCTGCGCTTCTTCGACCGGGCCGCGAACACCGGCGCGAATTCCGGTGCGAACTCCGGCGGCGGCCAGGACACGAAGCCGGTCGAGAAGACGGCGGCGCCCGCGGCGACGGACGAACTGACGGACGCGGAACCGCGGTCCGCCGTCGAGGCCGCGGCCGAGGAGCCGCCCGCGATCGACCGGAAGCCGCCGGGCCCGATTCAGATCCCGGACCCGCGCACGTCCGAGGAGTGAGCGACGAAGCCGTAGCGGCAGGGCAGGGCAGGAACGGGACGGGAGCGGGCGGGTCACTCCGCCCGCTCCCGCGCGTCAGCCCCGCGTCAGCGCGTCCAGTCGATCTTGAACACCCACGCGTACCGCCCCTTCGCCCGCGCCGCCGCGGGCACCCGTACGGTCAGCGTGCCGCCGTCGAACTCCCGGTCCAGCGGCCGGTCGTGGCCGAGCATCGTCACCCGGTCGCCCTTGCGGACCGGCACCGGAGCGGTCGTTGACCGTGACGTCCTGCCGCCGCGCGGCGCGGGGGCGGACGTGCGGAGCCTGCTCAGATCATCAGAACAGCGGTGCGGGCAGCACGCCCTCCAGCGCCAGCAACGTGCGCTTGATCTCCAGGCCGCCGCCGAAGCCGCCTATGCCGCCGTCGCTCTCCACCACCCGGTGGCACGGCACCACCAGCGGTATCGGATTCGCGCCCATCGCCGTCCCGACCGCGCGGGCCGCCCCGCGCTCGCCCACCCGGTCGGCCAGGTCCTGGTACCCGACGACCGTGCCGTACGGCACCCCGGCCGCCAGCTCGCGCAGCACCCGGCGGTTGAAGCCGGTGATCAGCGACCAGTCCAGAGCGAGCGAGAACTCCTTCAGCGCACCCGCGAAGTACGCCTCCATCTGCTCGGTGACCGGCGCCAGCCGGGCCGCGTCCTCGACCGGCTCGCCACCCAGCCGCCGCCCCATCGACGCCACCGCGCGCCGTACCGCCGCCTCGTCCGCCCGGAAACCGACATTGACCAGCCCCTCGTCGGTCGCCGCCAGCAGCAGCGGCCCGATCGGGGTCTCCATGACCGTCCAGGCGGTGTCGTTCGTCACGCGCCCAGCCTAGATCGGGGGTCCGACAACGCCCCGCCGCCGCGATCCGCCCGGCAAACACGGCCGGCGCGAGGCCCGTCACCGGAAGTGAGCGGGCGGTCACAGGAGGGGAAGTGGCCGCCCCGGCGGCGGCCCGCCCGTCCGGGCCCGGACGATTGTCGGTGGTGGGTCGTACGGTGGTGACATGCGGCCCGTATCAGACATCGAACGCAGTGTGGCGCCCTTCAAGGTCGTCAGCCCCTACCAGCCCAGCGGCGACCAGCCCACCGCCATCGACGACCTCGAGAAGCGGATCCGCGGTGACGAGCAGGACGTCGTGCTGCTCGGCGCGACCGGTACGGGCAAGTCCGCGACCACCGCGTGGATGATCGAGCGGCTCCAGCGCCCCACCCTGGTCATGGCGCCGAACAAGACGCTCGCCGCCCAGCTCGCCAACGAATTCCGCGAGCTGCTGCCGAACAACGCGGTCGAGTACTTCGTCTCGTACTACGACTACTACCAGCCCGAGGCGTACGTCCCGCAGACGGACACGTACATCGAGAAGGACTCCTCGATCAACGAGGAGGTGGAGCGGCTGCGGCACTCCACCACCAATTCGCTGCTGACCCGGCGCGATGTCGTCGTGGTCGCCTCCGTGTCCTGCATCTACGGCCTCGGTACCCCGCAGGAGTACATCGACCGCATGGTGCGGCTCAATGTCGGCGACGTCATCGACCGCGACCAGCTCCTGCGGAAATTCGTCGACATCCAGTACGCGCGCAACGACGTGGCCTTCGCCCGCGGCACCTTCCGGGTACGCGGCGACACCATCGAGATCTTCCCGGTCTACGAGGAACTGGCCGTCCGCATCGAGATGTTCGGCGACGAGATCGAGGCGCTCTACACACTGCACCCGCTCACCGGCGAGGTGATCACCGAGGACCGGCAGATCTACGTCTTCCCCGCCACCCACTACGTCGCGGGCCCCGAGCGGATGGAACGCGCCATCGCGGGCATCGAGAAGGAGCTGGAGGGCCAGCTCGCCCTGATGGAGAAGCAGGGCAAGCTGCTGGAGGCCCAGCGGCTGCGGATGCGCACCACGTACGACATCGAGATGATGCGGCAGATCGGCACCTGCTCCGGCATCGAGAACTACTCGCGGCACATCGACGGCCGCGAGCAGGGCTCCGCGCCCGACACCCTCATCGACTACTTCCCCGAGGACTTCCTGCTGGTCATCGACGAGTCGCACGTCACCGTGCCGCAGATCGGCGCGATGTACGAGGGCGACGCGTCCCGCAAGCGCACCCTGGTCGACCACGGCTTCCGGCTGCCGTCCGCGCTCGACAACCGGCCGCTGAAGTGGGAGGAGTTCCTGACCCGCGTCGGCCAGACCGTCTACCTGTCCGCGACACCCGGAAAGTACGAGCTGTCCCGCGGCGACGGCGTGGTCGAGCAGATCATCCGCCCGACCGGACTGGTCGACCCCGAGGTCATCGTCAAGCCCACCGAGGGCCAGATCGACGACCTGGTGCACGAGATCCGGCTGCGCACGGAGAAGGACGAGCGCGTCCTGGTCACCACCCTCACCAAGAAGATGTCCGAGGACCTCACCGACTACCTGCTCGAACTGGGCATCCAGGTGCGGTATCTGCACAGCGACATCGACACCCTGCGCCGCGTCGAGCTGCTGCGCGAACTGCGGGCCGGTGAGTACGACGTCCTGGTCGGCATCAACCTGCTGCGTGAGGGCCTCGACCTGCCCGAGGTGTCGCTGGTCGCGATCCTCGACGCCGACAAGGAGGGCTTCCTGCGCTCGGGCACCTCGCTGATCCAGACCATCGGCCGCGCCGCCCGTAACGTGTCGGGCCAGGTCCACATGTACGCGGACCGGATCACCCCGGCGATGGAGAAGGCCATCGAGGAGACCAACCGGCGCCGCGAGAAGCAGATCGCGTACAACAAGGAACGCGGCGTCGACCCGCAGCCGCTGCGGAAGAAGATCGCCGGAATCCTGGACTCCTTCGCCCGCGAGGACGCCGACACCGAGGAGCTGCTGGGCTCCGGGCGGCAGCGCTCGCGGGGCAAGGCGCCGGTGCCAGGACTGTCCGCCCGCGCGGGCGAGAAGCGCGGTGCGAAGACGCTGCCCGCCGAGGAGCTGGCCGACCTGATCGCTCAGCTCACCGACCAGATGCACGCGGCGGCCGGCGAGCTGCAATTCGAGGTGGCCGCCCGGCTCAGGGACGAACTGGGCGAGCTGAAGAAGGAGTTGCGCCAGATGAGAGAAGCGGGAATGGCGTGACGCGGGACCGGCGACCGGCCGGTGTTCGCCAGGAATCGCCACGCGGCGAACCGGGATACCGTTGCACGGCGTCTTGTTAGGGTGCGGGACAACCGCACACACGGGTGAGAGGGGACAGCGCGTGACGGTCAACATGACCAAGGGCCAGAAGATCAGCCTGAGCAAGTCCGACGGAGGGACGCTGACGGCGATCCGGATGGGGCTGGGCTGGCAGGCCGCGCCGCGCCGCGGACTGTTCGGGTCCCGCACCCGGGAGATCGACCTGGACGCCTCGGCCGTGCTCTTCGCGGACAAGCAGCCGGTCGACGTGGTGTTCTTCCAGCACCTGACCAGCGACGACGGCTCGGTCCGGCACACCGGTGACAATCTGGTCGGCGGCGCGGGCCAGGGCGGCGACGACGAGTCGATCATCGTCGACCTCCAGCGCGTACCGGTCCATGTCGACCAGATCGTCTTCACGGTGAACTCCTTCACCGGCCAGACCTTCGCCGAGGTGCAGAACGCGTTCTGCCGCCTGGTCGACGAGACCAATGGGCAGGAGCTGGCCCGCTACACGCTGACCGGCGGCGGCCAGTACACGGCGCAGATCATGGCCAAGGTGCAGCGCGGCGCGACCGGCTGGTCGATGACGGCCATCGGCACGGCGGCCAACGGCCGGACGTTCCAGGACCTCATTCCGGCCATTCTGCCCGCGCTCTGAGGCCGCACGGCCGCTGACGCGGCCCCCGGCCCGCGGGCCGGAACACGTACACACGCATAACGGGAACGGGGGGCGGCGGACATGACGGCCGAACTGGTCCGGGGACAGAACCATCCGCTGCCGGGCACCCGGATGGAGATCCGGGTGTCGGCGGGCACCCCGGTGGTGGCCGCGGTCACCCTCGGGGACGAGCGGGGGCGGGTCGTCGGCGACTCCTCGCAGTGGCTGGCGCACCCCGGCGCGCCGCAGCTCCCCGGCGTCGAGGTGCCCCGGCAGGCCGCCGCCGAGCACCGGCTCGCGGTGGACCTCGGCGCGATGCCGCCGCAGGTGCACCGGGTGCACGTACTGCTGGCTCTCCCGGGCGCCGCGGGCCGCCCCGGCGCGCCCGCCGCCTTCGGCGCCGCCCCCGCCCCGCATCTCGCCGTCACCACCACCGAGGGCGAGGCCGTCGCCGGATTCACCATGACCGGCCTCGGCCCCGAGACGGCCCTGCTGGCCATCGAGCTGTACCGGCGGCAGGGCGCCTGGAAGGTGCGCGCCGTCGGCCAGGGGTACGAGGGCGGTCTGCCCGCGCTGCTGCTCGACCAGGGTGTCCCGGAGCCCGCCGGGGTGGCCGCGGGCATTGACGAGGCGGTGGGGCGCGAGCTGTCCCGCTCGGTCGACCTGCCCGCCGCGCCGCGTACGGTCCCGCCGCCGCAGCCGGAAACCGCGGCCCCGGCCGCCGCTCCGGGCGACGGCCGGACCACCGCGTCCTCAGGACCGGTCGACTACCGGCACCCGCGGCGCAAGGCCGCCGCCACCGCGCCGCCCCCGCCCGCTCAGGGACCGGCCCAGGGCCGGCCGGGCTCGCCGTACGACGCCCCGCCCGCCGCGCCGCGGCCGTCCTCCGGCGGACAGCCCGGCACCCCGCCCGTCCCCGTCGCGGGCGACGCCTCCGGCTGGACGATGGAGGAGCGGCTGCACAATCAGGTGTGGGGCATGTTCGAGGACCTGGCCCGCACCATCGCCGCCTACCGCAGCGCGGTGGACTTCGCCGAGTCCCGCTTCGAGCAGGAGCTCGACCGGCTGCTCGCCGACCCCGCGACCCGCGGCGGACAGGCCGCGGACGCCGCCCGCGACCAGGCGCAGGCCCGGCAGTTCGCGCTGGTCGACCAGGCCCGCGCCGTGCTCGACCGGGACATCGCGCAGCTCGTCGCCGAGGCCGAGGTCGTCGAGCCCGCGCTGCCCGCCGCCTTCGCGGGCTGGGAGAATCCGGTGTGGCACGCCTACCGGGTGCCCGACCAGCCGCCGCTCGCCGTACGGCTCGGCGGCCTCTACCTGCCCGAGGCGCCCGAACTGCGCATCCCGCTGCTGGCCCGGCTGCCGCTGGACCGCGGTCTGTGGATCGACAGCGAGGAGGACCGCAGGGTCGCCATGGACACCGCCGTGGCGATCGCCGCCCGGCTGCTCGCCTCGTACCCGGTGGGCGGTTTCGCGGTGCACGCCCTCGACCCCGCGGGCTCCGGCTCCGCCGCGCTCGCCCCGCTCACCGGCAGTGGCGCCGTGCTGATGCCGTCGGCCGGGGGCGCGGCCGGGGTCGGCGAGGTGCTGAACCGGCTGACCGAACGCGTCGATCTGCTCCAGATGGCGCTGCGCGGCGGCGCCGCCGACTCGCTGCCGCCCGGCTTCGACACCGCCGAGCAGCTTCTGATCGTCAACGAGTTCCCGTACGGCTTCGACGACCGGGCGGTCACCCAACTGCGCTATCTCGCCGACGAGGGACCGCGCGCCGGGGTGCACCTGCTGCTGGTCGCCGACCGCGAGGACGCGTCCGCGTACGGGCCGGTGCTCGATCCGCTGTGGCGCTCGCTGCTGCGGCTCACCCCGCTGCCCAGCGACCACCTGGCCGACCCGTGGGTGGGGCACGCCTGGACGTTCGAGCCGTCGCTGGTGCCGCCGGGCAGCCAGGTGCTCACGCAGGTGCTCAGGGAGATCGCGGCGGCCCGCCCGGCCTACGGCCCCTGACCGGTCGTGTTGGGTCCTGCGCCGGTGCTTTACCGGCTTTACGGCTCTGACCTGCACGCTTGTGCGATTCTTTACTAACTCTTGGGCAATTCGTGTACTGTTCTTGGTGCGGAGTGAAACCTCCCCCTGAACGGACTCAAGTGGTGGGGACCTCCGGCAGCGACGACGCTGACAGTTGCCGTATCGAATTGCCGGAGGACCTGTGGATGTCTCCCTCGCCCTCTGGGCGCTCACCATCGCCGGACTGATCGCCCTGATCGCCGTTGACTTCGTCATCGGCCGCACCCCGCACGACGTCTCCGTCAAGGAGGCAGGGGCCTGGACGATCGTCTGGGTCGTACTCGCCGGGCTCTTCGGACTCGGCCTGCTCGTCTTCTCCGGCGGCCAGCCGGCAGGCGAGTTTTTCGCCGGTTACATCACCGAGAAGTCGCTGAGCGTCGACAACCTCTTCGTCTTCGTCCTGATCATGTCCAAATTCGCGGTGCCGTCCCAGTACCAGCAGCGCGTACTGCTGGTGGGCGTGCTGATAGCGCTGGTGCTCCGCGCGGTGTTCATCGCGGGCGGCGCGGCGATCATCGCCAGCTTCTCGTGGGTCTTCTACATCTTCGGCGCCTTCCTCATCTGGACCGCCTGGAAGCTCATCCAGGACGCCCGTTCGGACGACGAGGACGAGGAATTCGAGGAGAACCGGCTGCTCAAGGCGGTCGAGAAGCGCGTGCCGTCCACCGACAAGTACCACGGCACCCGGCTGTTCATCACGGAGAACGGCAAGCGGCTGATGACGCCGATGCTCGTCGTGATGCTCGCCATCGGCACCACCGACGTGCTCTTCGCGCTCGACTCGATCCCCGCGATCTTCGGCCTCACCCAGGACCCGTACATCGTCTTCACCGCCAACGCCTTCGCCCTGATGGGCCTGCGTCAGCTCTACTTCCTGATCGGCGGCCTGCTCAAGAAGCTGGTCCACCTGTCGTACGGGCTGTCGGTGATCCTCGGCTTCATCGGCGTCAAGCTGGTGCTGCACGCGTTGCACGAGTCCGGTGTGCACGTGCCGGAGATCTCCATCCCCGTCTCGCTCGGCGTCATCGTCCTCGTCCTCGCGGTCACCACCGCCACCAGCCTGGTCGCCTCCAAGCGGCAGGCGGAGGCCGAGGCCGCCGCCTCCGAGGACGAGGAGCGCCCCGCGACGCCGGTCCGCTGACCGGTCCCTCCGCACTCTCTCCGTACCGACCTCTCCGTACCGGCCCCTCCCTACCGACCCCTTCGCGCAGACCGCTCCGTCACGAGGGCTACCGTGGCCCTCGTAACGGAGCGGTTGTGCGTGGCGTGTGGGAAGGCGCGGATGGTGGCGAGCGGCATGGTGGTCCTTCCCGAGCTGACCGGCGCGCGGTTCTTCGACGCCTGGCGGCTCGACGCCGTCGCGCTGACCGCCGTCGTCCTGCTCGGCGTCGCGTACGCGCTGGGCGTACGGCGCAAGCGGCGCGCGGGGGAGCGGTGGCCGCTGTGGCGCACCGCCGCGTTCTACGTCCTCGGCCTCGGCACCCTCGTCGTCGCGACGATGTCCTCGCTCGCCGTCTACGACCGGGTGCTGTTCTGGCCCGCCGCCGTGCAGAACATCCTGCTCGACCTCTTCGCCCCGCTCGGCCTGGCGCTCGGCGACCCGCTCGCGCTCGCCGCACCCGACAGCCGGCTGCGCCGCGCCTTCACCGGCCGTACGGTACGACTGCTGATGTATCCGCTGGTCAGCTCGGTGCTGGTGCTCGCCTCCGAGCTGACGATCTACTTCACGCCGTACTTCTCCACCGCCCTCGGCAACGGGCTCGTGCTCCAGCTCATGCACCTGCAACTGCTGCTCACCGGCTGCCTGTTCGTGCTGCCGATGCTCAGCCGTCAGGACCTGCTGCCGTCCTGGTGCGGTCATCCGGTCAGGGCCGCGCTGGTCTTCTTCGACGGGCTCTTCGACTCGGTGCCCGGCATCGTCGTCATGACCAGCGGCACGCTGGTGGCCGGGCACTGGTACGCCGCGCACCCGCGCTCCTGGGGGCCGAGCGTCCAGCACGACCAGATGCTCGGCGGCGGCCTGATGCTCACCCTCGCCGAACTCGTCGCGCTGCCCTTCCTGATCCTGGTCTTCTTCGAGTGGTGGCGGGCCGAGCGGGAGAAGACGGCGGAACTCGACGCGCGGCTGGACCGCGAGGCCGTCGTCGCGATGTCCGGTGCCGGTGCTGGTGCTGGTGCCGCCGCCGGTGCCTCTGCCGCGCCCGCCTCCACGAAGGCCCCCGCGTCCGCCGCCGCTCCCGCCGCCGCGCCCGTTCCGGAGATGACCCGCCCCTGGTGGGAGACCGATCAGGGCGAGGTCGGCGAGCGCATGCGGCGCGGTCGCTGAGCGGTCCGCGGCGGCTCGGGGTCACAACTGCGTTACGGGCACCACGTCACGAGTCGGCGCGTGTCACGCTCTCCCCCTCATACCTGTCCTGGGGGGACAAATTGCGTCAACGTGCCATCACCGCTGCCTGTTTACTGGCCGTCGCGGGGCTCGCGCTCGCGGGATGCGACGGCGACGGGGGGACCGACGACATATCGGGCGCCGCCGCCTCGGTCTCGGCCACACCCACGGCCGCGCCCACCACCACGCAGGCCGCGCTCACCGGCCAACTGCCCAACCTGACCGGGATGCCGCTGCTCGCCGCGCGCACCATGGCCGACGACGCCGGGTTCACCCGGATCGCCGCGCACGACGCGACGGGGGCCGAGCGCACCCAGGTCTCCGACGGCGACTGGAAGGTGTGCTTCCAGCAGCCCGGCCAGGGGCCCGCGGCTCTGTCCGGCCCGGTCGACCTCGCCGTCGTCAAGATCGCCGAGATCTGCCCGCCCGCGGACGGCACCCCGGCGCCGTCACCCACACCCACGGTCACCCGCACCACGGCGCCGTCGCCGACCGCCACGCACAAGGCGACGCCCAAGCCCCGCCCCACCACCGTCACCCACAAGCCGACCCCGAAGCCCAAGCCGAAACCCAAGCCGAAGCCGAAGCCGACCGTCGGGTATACCGAACCCCCGGTCAACGACCACGACGGCGCCACCGCCCTCTGCAACGACGGCACGCTGTCCTACTCGCAGCACCACCGGGGCACGTGCTCGCACCACCACGGCGTGGCCGTCTGGTACAAGTAGCCCGCCCGGCCGTACGGCGACCGTACGGACCTCCGGGGGAGCGCGGGGCGGGGGCGAGCCGGCGGCAATCCGCTGCTCGCCCCCCGCCGGGCCGGGGTGTGCGCGCCGACCGCTACCAGCCGCGCTCGCGCCATTCCTTGAGGTGGGGGCGCTCGGCGCCGAGGGTCGTGTCGTTGCCGTGGCCGGGGTAGACCCAGGTCTCGTCCGGGAGCACGTCGAAGAGCTTGGCCGTGACGTCGTCGAGGAGCGAGGTGAAGGCGGCCGAGTCGTCGTGCGTGTTGCCGACGCCGCCCGGGAAGAGGCAGTCGCCGGTGAAGACGTGCGGGGCGCCGTGCGGGTCGTCGTAGACGAAGGCGATGCTGCCCGGGGTGTGGCCGACCAGGTGCCGCGCGGTGAGGCTGACGCGGCCGAAGGTCACGGTGTCGCCGTCGTCCAGCGCCACATCGGTGGGGACCGGGATGCCCACCGTGTCCTCGCGGCCCGCGTAGGTACGGGCGCCGGTCGCGTCGATCACCGCGCGCAGTGCCTGCCAGTGGTCGCCGTGCTGGTGGGTGGTCGCGACGGCGCCGAGCCCGGCGTCGCCGACGACCTCCAGCAGCGTCTGCGCGTCGTTGGCCGCGTCGATCAGAAGCTGCTCGTCGGTGGCCCGGCAGCGCAACACGTACGCGTTGTTGTTCATCGGCCCGACCGCGACCTTGGTGATGATCAGATCTTCCAGTTCATGCACGTCGGGGGTCCCGCCCACCGTCACTTCTCCGCTGTACGCCATGCCGCCAGCCTAGAGGTTCGGGGTGCCTAGAGCGGAGGCAGTACGGGCAGCGGGCCGTCGGGGGTCACGGTCAGGCCCTCGTACGGGCCGCGGCCGGAGACCCAGGCCAGCAGGGGGCGGGTGGCGGCGCTGACGGTGAGGTCGGGTTCCGCGGCGGCGCCGATCGTCCAGGACACGCCGGACTCGGTGTCCTCCAGGCGGACCGCGGCGATGCCCTCGTGCCCGGTGAGGCCGTCGGCGAGGGAGGCCAGCTCACGGGCGGCGAAGTCGGCGGGCAGGTCGGCGGTGGTGGGGCCGATGCCGAGGTCGACCAGGTGCAGCCACACCTCGCCCAGCCGCCGCCAGGGGACCTCGGCGGCGGCGATCACCCGGCCGGAGCGCAGCGTGACCTGCGTCGCCCAGCCCGACGGCGGCACCTGCGCGGCGGCCCGCTCGAACCGCTCCGCCGAGGCCCGCAGATCGGCGAGGTGGTCGTCGAGGGGACGGCCCGCGCCCTCCTCGATGGCCCGGTCGCGGGACGTCGCGTCCGCGTACATCGGGGTCTCCACGCCGGTCCCCGCCCAGATCAGCAGATTGGCCAGGGCGTCGGCATTGCGGGCGACATGGGTCAGCAGATGCCCGCGGGTCCAGCCGGGCAGCAGCGAGGGTTCGGCGACGCCGTCGGCGGGGAGCGCGGACACCGCGGCGACGAATCGGTCGGTGGCTTCCCGGACGGCAACCGCATCGAGTACGGGATCCGGTCGTTGGACGGTCACGTACCGACGCTAGCGCGTCACCCCGCGCTCGCGCAGGACACACGATCGGGTGAAGTGGTCAGAGCGCGCCCGTAAATCGAATGCACGTGCTATATGGTCGGTGTGTCGCAACTTCTGAGAACGCGGCGAACCGGAAGAAAACCCGAGCGCACCCCGTTTAGGCTGACTGGGGGTGCCGACTCTCCCCCCGTCTCTATGAAAGGTGCGCACTGGCGTGGCCGATCGACTCACCGTCCGTGGCGCTCGCGAGCACAATCTGAAGAACGTGTCGCTCGACCTGCCGCGGGACTCCCTCATCGTGTTCACAGGGCTGTCCGGATCGGGCAAGTCCTCCCTCGCCTTCGACACGATCTTCGCCGAGGGGCAGCGCCGGTACGTCGAGTCGCTCTCCTCCTACGCCCGCCAGTTCCTCGGCCAGATGGACAAGCCCGATGTGGACTTCATCGAGGGCCTGTCCCCGGCGGTCTCCATCGACCAGAAGTCCACCTCGCGCAACCCGCGCTCGACGGTGGGCACCATCACCGAGGTCTACGACTACCTCCGGCTGCTCTTCGCCAGGATCGGCAAGCCGCACTGCCCCGAGTGCGGCCGCCCGATCTCCCGGCAGTCGCCGCAGGCCATCGTCGACCGGGTGCTGGAGCTGGAGGAGGGCAGCCGTTTCCAGGTGCTCTCCCCGCTGGTCCGTGAGCGCAAGGGCGAATTCGTCGACCTCTTCGGCGACCTCCAGACCAAGGGCTACAGCCGTGCCCGGGTCGACGGGGCCACGATCCAGCTCACCGACCCGCCCAAGCTGAAGAAGCAGGAGAAGCACACCATCGAGGTGGTCATCGACCGCCTCACGGTGAAGGACAGCGCCAAGCGCCGCCTCACGGACTCCGTCGAGACCGCGCTCGGCCTGTCCGGCGGCATGGTCATCCTGGACTTCGTCGACCTGCCCGAGGACGACCCGCAGCGCGAGCGGATGTTCTCCGAGCACCTGTATTGCCCGTACGACGACCTGTCCTTCGAGGAGCTGGAGCCGCGCTCCTTCTCCTTCAACTCGCCCTTCGGCGCCTGTCCCGACTGCACCGGCATCGGCTCCCGCATGGAGGTCGACCCGGAGCTGATCGTCCCCGACGAGGAGAAGTCCCTGGCCGAGGGCGCCATCGCGCCCTGGACCGGCGGCATGTCCAAGGGCTACTTCGAGCGGCTGGTCGAAGGTCTCGCGGGGGAGCTGGGCTTCAGGACCGACATCCCCTGGGCCGGGCTGCCCGCCCGCGCGAAGAAGGCGCTGCTCTACGGCCACAAGGCCGAGGTCAGGGTCGCGTACAAGAACAGGTACGGCCGCGAGCGCGCGTACAACGCGCATTTCGAGGGCGCCATCCCGTTCGTGAAGCGGCGGCACCAGGACTCCGAGAGCGACTCCAGCCGGGAGCGCTTCGAGGGGTACATGCGCGAGGTGCCCTGCCCCACCTGCCACGGCAGCAGGCTCAAGCCGATCGTGCTGGCCGTCACCGTCCAGGACCGCTCCATCGCGGACGTCTCCGCCATGTCGATCAGCGACTGCGCCGAGTTCCTCGGCGGGATGAAGCTGGACGCCCGCGACAAGAAGATCGCCGAGCGGGTGCTCAAGGAGGTCAACGAACGGCTGAAGTTCCTGGTCGACGTCGGCCTGGACTACCTCTCGCTCAACCGCGCCGCGGGCACCCTGTCCGGCGGCGAGGCCCAGCGCATCCGGCTCGCCACCCAGATCGGCTCGGGCCTGGTCGGCGTGCTGTACGTGCTGGACGAGCCGTCGATCGGCCTGCACCAGCGCGACAACCACCGGCTGATCGAGACCCTGGTGCGGCTGCGCGACCTGGGCAACACGCTGATCGTCGTCGAGCACGACGAGGACACCATCAAGACCGCCGACTGGGTGGTCGACATCGGCCCCGGCGCCGGTGAGCACGGCGGCAAGGTGGTGCACTCCGGCTCGCTGAAGGAGTTGCTGGTCAACGAGGAGTCGCTGACCGGGCAGTACCTCTCGGGCAAGCGCGTCATCGTCACCCCCGACGTACGCCGCCCGATCGACCGCAAGCGGCGGCTGACCGTGCACGGCGCCCGCGAGCACAATCTCCAGGACATCGACGTGTCCTTCCCGCTCGGAGTGCTCACCGCCGTCACCGGCGTCTCCGGCTCCGGCAAGTCGACGCTGGTCAACGACATCCTCTACACCCACCTGGCCCGCGAGCTGAACGGGGCGCGCAGCGTCCCCGGCCGGCACACCCGGGTGGACGGCGACGACCTGGTGGACAAGGTCGTGCACGTCGACCAGTCGCCGATCGGCCGCACCCCGCGCTCCAACCCGGCCACGTACACCGGTGTCTTCGACCATGTGCGGCGGCTCTTCGCGGAGACGATGGAGGCGAAGGTCCGCGGCTATCTGCCCGGCCGCTTCTCCTTCAACGTCAAGGGCGGTCGCTGCGAGAACTGCTCGGGCGACGGCACGATCAAGATCGAGATGAACTTCCTGCCGGACGTCTACGTCCCGTGCGAGGTCTGCCACGGCGCCCGCTACAACCGCGAGACGCTGGAAGTGCACTACAAGGGCAAGTCCATCGCCGAGGTGCTGGAGATGCCGATCGAGGAGGCACTGGACTTCTTCGAGGCGGTGCCCGCCATCGCCCGGCACCTGCGCACGCTCTACGAGGTCGGCCTGGGATACGTACGCCTGGGGCAGTCCGCGCCGACGCTGTCCGGCGGCGAGGCGCAGCGCGTGAAGCTCGCCTCCGAGCTCCAGAAGCGCTCCACCGGCCGTACGGTCTACGTCCTGGACGAGCCGACCACCGGTCTGCACTTCGAGGACATCAGCAAGCTGATCAAGGTGCTCCAGGGCCTGGTCGACAAGGGCAACACCGTGATCGTCATCGAGCACAATCTCGATGTCATCAAGACCGCCGACTGGGTGGTCGACATGGGCCCCGAGGGCGGCAACGGCGGCGGACTGGTCGTCGCCGAGGGCACCCCCGAGCAGATCGCGGCCGTCCCGGCCAGCCACACCGGCAAGTTCCTGCGGGACGTCCTGGGCGCGGAGCGGATCAGCGACGCGTCGGTGCCCGCGCCCAAGAAGCGGGTGCCCGCCCCCAAGAAGGCCACGGGGACGGCCGCCGCGGCCAAGAAGGGCACGACGGCCGCCGCGAAGAAGACCCCGGCGCCGCGCAAGCGGACGGCGGGCAAGGCGTAGCACCGAGGAAGGTCAAGGACGGGTCGGCGCGGGCGCGGCGGCACGCCGTCGAGGCGCGGTCGTCAGGCAGCGGTCGTCAGGCGCGGTCGTCAGGCAGTGGGCGTCCGGGAGTGGCACAGAGGAAGCGGACAGGTGGGGGACGTAGGGTTACGGGTCGCGAGACCTCCCCACCTCCCCGACCTGGAGCGCACATGACCACCGAACTGCCCGCCTGCCGCCGTACCGTCCTGCGAGGCGCGGCCCTGGCCGGAGCCGCCGGGTTCGGCCTCACCGCGTGCGGCGGCTCCGGCGGCGGTTCGTCCGACGGGCCCGCCAAAGCCGTGGAGTTGGGCGCCGCCACCGAGGTACCGGTCGGCGGCGCCAAGCTCTACCGGAACGACAAGGTGGTCGTGGCGCAGCCGAAGGAGGGCACCTTCAAGGCGTTCAGCGCGGTCTGCACGCACGCGGGCTGCGTCGTCACCTCGGTGGACGGCACGACGATCACCTGCGCCTGCCACGGCAGCCAGTTCGACGCGGACACCGGCGCCGTGCTCCAGGGCCCGGCGACCAAGCCGCTGCCCGCCGTGCAGGTCACCGCCTCCGGCGGCAAGCTCACCGCCGGTCCGGCGAGCTGACCACCGGCAGTCCGGCCCGCGCGAACCGGCGGTCCCGCCCGCCGGTATCCGCACCGGTCGGCACTGCCCGGCCTGGCCCGGGAATGTCGCATCCCGCCAGTAGGGTGGGAGACATGGCGGACCCCAGCAGCTACCGACCGAAGCCGGGCCAGATCCCCGACTCCCCGGGGGTCTACAAGTTCCGGGACGAGCACGGTCGGGTGATCTACGTCGGCAAGGCGAAGAGCCTGCGCCAGCGGCTTTCCTCGTACTTCCAGGACATCACCAACCTCCACCAGCGGACCGCCACGATGGTGACCACCGCGGCGGCCGTCGAGTGGACGGTGGTCTCCACCGAGGTGGAGGCGCTCCAGCTCGAATACTCCTGGATCAAGGAGTTCGACCCGCGGTTCAACGTCAAGTACCGCGACGACAAGAGCTATCCGTCCCTCGCGGTGACGATGAACGAGGAGTTCCCGCGCGTGCAGGTCATGCGCGGCCCCAAGCGCAAGGGCGTGCGCTACTTCGGTCCGTACGCGCACGCCTGGGCGATCCGCGAGACCGTCGACCTGCTGCTGCGGGTCTTCCCGGTCCGCACCTGCTCCGCCGGGGTCTTCAAGCGCTCCGCGCAGATCGGCCGCCCCTGTCTGCTCGGCTACATCGGCAAGTGCTCCGCGCCCTGCGTCGGCCGGATCAGCGCCGACGACCACCGCGAACTGGCCGAGGAATTCTGCGACTTCATGGCCGGACACACCGGCACCTACCTGCGCCGCCTGGAACAGCGCATGAAGGACGCGGCGAGCGAGATGGAGTACGAGCAGGCCGCCCGGCTGCGGGACGACCTGGAGGCGCTGCGCCGCGCCATGGAGAAGAACGCGGTGGTGCTCGCCGACGCCACCGACGCCGACCTGATCGCCGTCGCCGAGGACGAGCTGGAAGCCGCCGTGCAGATCTTCCACGTACGCGGCGGCCGGGTCCGCGGCCAGCGCGGCTGGGTCACCGACAAGGTCGAGGCGGTCGACACCGCGGGCCTGGTCGAGCACGCCCTCCAGCAGCTCTACGGCGACGAGCGCGGCGACGCCGAGCGCTCCGGCGGCAGCGGCGGTGTGCCCAAGGAGGTGCTGGTCCCGGCGCTGCCCGCACCGTCGGAGCCGGTCGCGCAGTGGCTGAGCGACCGCCGCGGCTCGCACGTCAGCCTGCGCGTACCGCAGCGCGGCGACAAGAAGGACCTGATGGCCACCGTGCAGCGCAACGCGCAGCACGCCCTCGCGCTGCACAAGACCAAGCGCGCCTCCGACCTCACCACCCGCTCCCGCGCGCTGGAGGAGATCGCCGCCGCGCTCGACCTCGACACCGCGCCGCTGCGGATCGAGTGCTACGACATCAGCCACCTCCAGGGCGACGACGTGGTCGCGTCCATGGTGGTCTTCGAGGACGGCCTGGCCCGCAAGAGCGAGTACCGCCGCTTCCAGATCAAGACCTTCGCCGGGCAGGACGACGTCCGGTCGATGCACGAGGTGATCTCCCGCCGCTTCCGCCGCTATCTGCTGGAGAAGCAGAAGACCGGCGAGTGGGAGGGCGAGTCCGGCGAGGTCCCCGCGAACCACGGCGATGTTCCCCTGGACCACGAGGAACAGGCGTCCGGCCCCATCGACCCCGACACCGGACGGCCGCGCAAATTCGCGTACCCGCCGCAGCTCGTCGTGGTCGACGGCGGACAGCCGCAGGTGGCCGCCGCCCGGCGCGCGCTGGAGGAGCTGGGCATAGACGACGTCGCCGTGTGCGGCCTCGCCAAGCGCCTGGAAGAGGTCTGGCTGCCCGGCGACGACGACCCGGTGATCCTGCCGCGCTCCAGCGAGGGCCTGTACCTGCTCCAGCGGGTCCGCGACGAGGCGCACCGGTTCGCGATCTCGTACCAGCGCAGCAAGCGCTCCAAGTCGATGAAGGCCGGCGCGCTGGACTCCGTGCCGGGGCTCGGCGAGACCCGCAGGCAGGCGCTGCTGAAGCACTTCGGCTCGCTGAAACGGCTCCGGGCGGCGACGATCGAGGAGATCTGCGAGGTCCCGGGGATCGGCCGCCGTACGGCGGAGACGGTCGCGGCGACCCTGGCAGCCGCGGCTCCGGCCGCACCCGCGGTGAACACCGCGACAGGAGAGATCATCGAAGAGGCCGACGGGACCCCGCCCGGGGCGGACCCGTCCCACCATCGGGGGATCAGCACATGAGCGACCAGGACGAACAGGACGGAACGCACGTGACAACCGGCGGAGCGGGGGAGGCCGTGGAGGCCATCCCCGAACTGGTGATCATCTCCGGCATGTCCGGAGCGGGCCGCAGCACCGCGGCCAAGTGTCTGGAGGACCTCGGCTGGTTCGTGGTGGACAATCTGCCGCCCGCGCTGATCCCCACCATGGTGGATCTCGGCGCGCGCTCGCAGGGCAACGTCGCCCGGATCGCCGTGGTCGTGGACGTCCGCGGACGCCGCTTCTTCGACAATCTGCGCGAGTCCCTCGCCGACCTGGCGACCCGCAGCGTCAAGCGCCGGATCATCTATCTGGAAGCCTCAGACGAGGCCCTGGTCCGCCGCTTCGAGTCGGTCCGCCGGCCGCACCCGCTCCAGGGCTCGGGCCGGATCGTGGACGGCATCGCGGCCGAGCGCGACCTGCTGCGCGAGCTGCGCGGCGACGCCGACCTGGTGATCGACACCTCCAGCCTCAACGTGCACGAGCTGCGCGCCAAGCTGGACGCCCAGTTCGCGGGCGAGGAGGAGCCGGAACTCCGGGCCACGGTCATGTCGTTCGGATTCAAGTACGGCCTGCCCGTCGACGCCGACCTGGTGGTGGACTGCCGCTTCCTGCCCAACCCGCACTGGGTGCCGGAGCTGCGGCCCTTCACCGGGCTCAACGACGAGGTGGCGCAGTATGTGTTCAACCAGCCGGGCGCGAAGGAATTCCTCGACCGCTACGCCGAGTTGCTGCACATCATCGCCGCCGGATACCGGCGCGAGGGCAAGCGGTACGTGACGATCGCGGTCGGCTGCACGGGCGGCAAGCACCGCAGCGTGGCGATGTCGGAACGGCTGGCCGCACGGCTGGCCGCGGATGGGGTGGAGACCGTGACAGTGCACAGGGACATGGGGCGCGAGTGATCATGACGGGTCGGCGGCGGCGCCGGGGTACGGGCCGCCGCGCCGGGGTGCCGCCCAAGGTGGTCGCCCTCGGCGGGGGGCACGGCCTGGCCGCCTCCCTCGCCGCACTGCGCCGGATCACCGGCGATCTGACCGCGGTGGTCACCGTCGCGGACGACGGCGGCTCCAGCGGCAGACTCCGCCAGGAGATGGGCGTACTGCCGCCGGGAGACCTCCGCAAGGCGCTCGCCGCGCTCTGCGGGGACGACGAATGGGGGCGCACATGGGCCCGAGTGGTCCAGCACCGCTTCACCAGCGAGGGTGATCTGCACGGGCACGCGGTCGGCAATCTGCTGATCGTCGCGCTGTGGGAACAGCTCAACGACGAGGTCGCCGCGCTGGAGTGGGTCGGGCGGCTGCTGGGCGCCCACGGCAGGGTGCTGCCGATGTCCGCGGTCCCGCTCGACCTGCACGCCATCGTCCGCGGCCACGACCCCGACAGGCCCGACGAGATCAGCACCGTCCGCGGCCAGGCCACGGTCGCCCTCACCCCCGGTGAGGTGCAGGAAGTGCAGGTCGTCCCGGCCGATCCGCCCGCCGTTCCCGAGGCCGTGCAGGCGGTCCTCGACGCGGACTGGGTGGTGCTCGGCCCCGGCTCCTGGTTCTCCTCGGTGATCCCGCATCTGCTCGTCCCCGAGCTGGTCGACGCCCTCATGACGACCAGGGCGCGCCGGGTCCTCACGCTGAACCTCGCGCCGCAACCAGGTGAGACCGACGGATTTTCTCCGCAGCGTCACTTGGAGGTTTTGGCCCGACACGCCCCTAAACTCACCATCGACGTGGTTCTCGCCGACGAGGCCGCCGTACCCGACCGTGACAGCCTCTCCGAGGCCGCACAGCGGTTGGGCGGCACGGTCGAGCTGGCACCGGTCGCCGCCCCCGACGGGCCGCGGCACGACCCGGAGCTGTTGGCCGCCGCGTATGACAGGATTTTTCGTATGCGTGGAAGGATCGGCCCATGGCGATGACGGCAGCGGTGAAGGATGAGATCTCCCGGCTTCCCGTCACCCGGACCTGCTGCCGGAAGGCGGAGGTCTCGTCGATCCTGCGGTTCGCCGGCGGCCTCCACCTGGTGAGCGGCCGGATCGTGATCGAGGCGGAGCTGGACACCGGGATCGCGGCCAGGCGGCTGCGCAAGGACATCCTGGAGATCTTCGGGCACTCCTCCGACCTGGTGGTGATGGCGCCCGGCGGGCTGCGCAGGGGCAGCAGGTACGTGGTGCGCGTGGTGGCGGGCGGCGACCAGCTCGCCCGGCAGACCGGCCTGGTGGACGGCCGCGGCCGGCCGATCCGCGGCCTGCCCCCGCAGGTCGTCTCCGGCGCCACCTGCGACGCGGAGGCCGCCTGGCGCGGTGCCTTCCTCGCGCACGGCTCGCTCACCGAGCCCGGCCGCTCCTCGTCGCTGGAGGTCACCTGCCCGGGACCCGAGGCCGCCCTGGCCCTGGTCGGCGCCGCCCGCCGCCTCCAGATCCCCGCCAAGGCCCGCGAGGTCCGCAATGTGGACCGCGTGGTGGTACGGGACGGCGACGCGATCGGCGCGCTGCTGACCCGGCTCGGCGCCCACGACTCGGTGCTCGCCTGGGAAGAGCGCCGCATGCGCCGCGAGGTCCGGGCCACCGCCAACCGGCTCGCCAACTTCGACGACGCCAACCTGCGCAGGTCGGCCCGCGCCGCCGTCGCCGCCGGAGCCCGTGTGCAGCGCGCGCTGGAGATCCTCGGCGACGACGTACCGGAACACCTCGCCGCGGCCGGGCGCCTACGCATGGACCACAAGCAGGCCTCCCTGGAGGAGCTGGGCTCCCTCGCCGAGCCGCCGCTGACCAAGGACGCGGTCGCCGGCCGGATCCGCCGCCTGCTGGCCATGGCCGACAAGCGCGCCTCGGACCTCGGCCTGCCCGGCACCGACGCCAACCTCACCGACGAGATGGTCGGCTAGGGCCTGTCCGCCGGACAGGCCCCGGCCGTCATGCGCGCGGCGGCGGACGGGGCGGAGGCGGAGGGGCCTCGGCCCGATGTCACCTCCGCGCCCCTGGCCGGGTAGGCTCGTCCCTGGTCGGGGACATCCCATATTTCGCAGCCGGAGAGGGCTCCGGCGAATGAGCGAGGAGATCGGTTCGTGACGATCCGGGTAGGCATCAACGGCTTTGGCCGCATCGGTCGTAACTTCTTCCGCGCCGCCTTGGAGCAGGGTGCGGACATCGAGATCGTGGCTGTCAACGACCTGGGTGACACCGCGACGACGGCGCACCTGCTGAAGTACGACACCATCCTCGGCCGCCTCAAGGCCGAGGTCACCCACACCGCGGACTCCATCACCGTCGACGGCAAGACCATCAAGGTGCTCGCCGAGCGCGACCCCGCCGCCATCGCGTGGGGCGAGCTGGGCGTCGACGTCGTCATCGAGTCGACCGGCATCTTCACCAAGGCCGCCGACGCGGGCAAGCACATCGCGGGCGGTGCCAAGAAGGTCATCATCTCGGCGCCCGCCACCGGCGAGGACATCACGATCGTGATGGGCGTCAACCAGGACAAGTACGACGCCGCGAACCACCACATCATCTCCAACGCCTCGTGCACCACGAACTGTGTGGCGCCGATGGCGAAGGTGCTGCTGGAGAACTTCGGCATCGTCAAGGGCCTGATGACGACGGTCCACGCGTACACCAACGACCAGCGCATCCTGGACTTCCCGCACAAGGACCTGCGCCGCGCCCGCGCCGCCGCGGAGAACATCATCCCGACCACCACGGGTGCCGCGAAGGCCACCGCGCTGGTCATCCCCGAGCTGGCGGGCAAGCTGGACGGCATCGCGATGCGCGTCCCGGTCCCCACCGGCTCGGTCACCGACCTGGTCGTCGACCTCGAGCGCGAGGTCACCAAGGACGAGGTCAACGCCGCCTTCCAGAAGGCGTCCGAGGGTCAGCTCAAGGGCCTGCTGGAGTACACCGAGGACCCGATCGTCTCCTCGGACATCGTCAACTGGCCGGCCTCCTGCACCTTCGACTCCTCCCTGACCATGGTCCAGGGCAAGACGGTCAAGGTCATCGGCTGGTACGACAACGAGTGGGGCTACTCCAACCGCCTCGTGGACCTCACGGTCTTCGTCGGCGGCCAGCTCTGACGCCGTAGCGGCCGACGCACAGCGATGTGAGCGACAGGGTCCGGACGGGTGCGACGAAGCGCCGGTCCGGGCCCTGTCCCTTGCCCACTCCGCAGTCCCGTACCCGTCAGTACCCGCAGCCGTACCCGTAGGAGACCGTACAGATGAAGACGATCGACGACCTGATCAGCGAGGGGCGGATCGCCGGCAAGCGGGTGTTCGTCCGCGCCGACCTCAACGTCCCGCTCGACGGGGAGCGCATCACCGACGACGGCCGGATCCGCGCCGCCGTCCCCACCATCACCAAGCTCGCCGAGGCGGGCGCCAAGGTGATCGTGGCCTCGCACCTCGGCCGCCCCAAGGGCGAGCCCGACCCGAAGTTCTCGCTCGCGCCGGTCGCCGCGCGCCTGGGCGAGCTGCTCGGCGAAGGCCGTCACGAGGTGGTGTTCGCCGCCGACACCGTCGGCGAGAGCGCCGCGGCCACCGTGGCGGGCCTGGCCGACGGCCAGGTCGCGCTCCTGGAGAACCTGCGCTTCAACGCGGGCGAGACCAGCAAGGACGACGCCGAGCGCGGCGCCTTCGCCGACCGGCTCGCGGAGCTGGCCGACACCTACGTCGGCGACGGCTTCGGAGCGGTGCACCGCAAGCACGCCTCGGTGTACGACCTCCCGGCCCGCCTCCCGCACGCCGCGGGCGGACTGATCGCCACCGAGGTCGGCGTCCTGAAGAAGCTCACCGAGGACGTCTCCCGCCCCTACGCGGTGGTGCTCGGCGGCTCCAAGGTCTCCGACAAGCTCGGCGTCATCGACCACCTGCTGGACAAGGCCGACCGCATCCTGGTCGGCGGCGGCATGGTCTTCACCTTCCTCAAGGCCCAGGGCCACGAGGTCGGCAAGAGCTTGCTCCAGGAGGACCAGATCCCCGTGGTCAAGGAGTACCTGGAGCGCGCCAAGGCCAAGGGCGTGGAATTCGTCCTGCCGGTCGACGTCGTCGGCGCCACCGAGTTCCCCGACCTGAAGACCAAGGCGCCGTCCTCGCCGGTCAACGCGCCGGTGGACGCGATCCCCGCGGACGTGATCGGCCTGGACATCGGCCCCGAGTCCCGCGAGCTCTTCGCCGCCAAGCTCGCCGACGCCGCCACCATCTTCTGGAACGGCCCGATGGGCGTCTTCGAGCACCCGGACTACGCCGACGGCACCCGCGCGGTCGCCCAGGCGCTGATCGACTCCGACGCGTTCACCGTGGTCGGCGGCGGCGACTCGGCCGCGGCCGTCCGCATCCTCGGCTTCGACGAGAACGCTTTCGGCCATATTTCCACCGGCGGCGGCGCGAGCCTGGAATACCTCGAGGGCAAGACGCTCCCCGGCCTTGCCGCACTGGAGAAGTGAGCAGATGACCGAGCAGAGCACCCGCACCCCGCTGATGGCGGGCAACTGGAAGATGAACCTCAACCACCTCGAGGCCATCGCGCACGTCCAGAAGCTCGCCTTCGCGCTCACCGACAAGGACTACGACGCGGTCGAGGTCGCCGTCCTGGTGCCGTACACCGATCTGCGCTCCGTACAGACGCTGGTCGACGGCGACAAGCTGAAGATCAAGTACGGCGCCCAGGACCTGTCCGCGCACGACTCCGGCGCGTACACCGGCGAGATCTCCGGATCGATGCTGGCCAAGCTGAAGTGCGCGTACGTGGCGATCGGGCACTCCGAGCGCCGCCAGTACCACGGCGAGGACGAGGCCGTCGTCAACGCCAAGGTGAAGGCCGCCTACAGGAACGGCCTCACCCCGATCCTGTGCGTCGGCGAGGGCCTGGACGTCCGCAAGGCCGGCCAGCAGGTCCCGCACACCCTCGCGCAGCTCGACGGCGCCCTGAAGGACATCCCCGCCGAGCAGGCCGCCACGATCGTGGTCGCGTACGAGCCGGTCTGGGCGATCGGCACCGGCGAGGTGGCCACCCCCGAGGACGCGCAGGAGGTCTGCGGGGCGATCCGCGGGCGGCTGGCCGAGCTGTACGACCAGGAGCTGGCGGACGCCGTGCGCATCCAGTACGGCGGCTCCGTGAAGTCCGGCAACGTCGCCGCGATCATGGCGCAGCCGGACGTGGACGGCGCCCTGGTGGGCGGCGCGGCACTGGACGCCGAGGAGTTCGTCAAGATCGTCCGGTTCCGCGACCAGTGACGGAACCGGGGCCCGCGGCCACGGACGGTGAGCCGGGGCACCGGGCAGTGGGCTGACACGCCCCTCAGGAAGTACCCTGTCGGGGCCGGACCGGCGTGACCGCGCCGTCCGGCCCCGCGCCGTTGTCATGTAGTCGAGAGAGTTGGTCCAGCCGTGGTCATCGGGTTCTCCATCGCCCTCATCATTTTCAGCCTGCTGCTTCTGCTGCTCGTGCTGATGCACAAGGGGAAGGGCGGCGGCCTCTCGGACATGTTCGGCGGCGGCATGCAGTCCTCCGTCGGCGGCTCCTCGGTGGCCGAGCGCAACCTCGACCGGATCACCGTCGTGGTCGGTCTGCTGTGGTTCGCCTGCATTGTCACCCTTGGCCTGGTGATGAAGTTCCAGAAGTAGGGCCGACGTTCGACTCCCGCGCATCCAGGGAGAACTGACGCCTCGTCGCCACCCCGGCTTACTATGGGGAGACGTCCTCGGGGGACAGGTCGAGCGCCTGCCACTGGACGGCACGTAAGGTCTCCGTAAACTGGCGACCTCGCAGCACCATCACGCAGGGAGTTACGACCGTGGCAAGTGGCAACGCGATCCGTGGAAGTCGGGTCGGAGCGGGGCCGATGGGAGAGGCCGAGCGCGGCGAGTCCGCGCCGCGCCTCCGCATCTCCTTCTGGTGCTCGAACGGGCACGAGACCCAGCCGAGTTTCGCCAGCGACGCGCAGATCCCGGAGACCTGGGACTGCCCACGCTGCGGCTTCCCGGCGGGGCAGGACGAGGAGAATCCGCCGGCGCCGCCGCGTACCGAGCCGTACAAGACCCACCTCGCCTACGTGCGGGAGCGGCGCAGCGCCGCCGACGGCGAGGCGATCCTCGCCGAGGCGCTGGCGAAGCTCCGCGGCGAGATCTAGCGAGATCAGGGAAGTCCCGGACCTCGGTTGCCGGGCGGGCTCAGACCTCTGAGCCCGCCCGGCGACCGAGGGCTTTCTGTTTTCACGGCACGCTCCGCGGCGGGCGTCTCAGCGGCGGCGCGGCCGGGCCGCGTGCGCGTCCGCGATATGGCCCGTCAACGCGATGGAGGCCGTAGCCCGTTCGTAGGTGAGTTGCGCGACGCGGGCGTACAGGCAGTCCACGATGAGCAGTACGGAGTGGCGGGTGCCGAAGTTGCCGCGCCTGAAGCTGGTTTCGCCCGAGGTGGACGTGAGGCGTACGTCGGCGGCCTGGGCGATCGGCGAGCGCGGGTCGCCGGTGACGGCCACGGTGACGGCGCCGCGCTCCGCGGCCAGCCGCAGCGGCTCCAGCACCTCCCGGGTGGCGCCCGAGTGCGAGATGGCCACCACCGCGTCGGAGGGCGTCAGCAGGGCCGCGGAGGTCTCCGCCGCGTGCACCTCGGTCCAGGCGTGCGCGGCGCAGCCGATGCCGTACAGCCGCGCCTCGGTCTCCCTGGCCACGATCCCCGAGCCGCCGACGCCGTAGACGTCGATCCTGCGGGCCTTCGCGAGCGTCTGCGCGGCCCGTTCGAGTGCCTCGCGGTCCAGCCGGTCGGCGGTCTGCCGCAGCGCCCGCAGATCGGCCTCCGCGACCACCCCGATCACCTGCTCCAGGTCGTCCTCGGGCCCGATCTGCGGCCCGAGCGCCGCCGTACGGGGCTCCGCCTCGCTGCGGCCCTGCTCCTGCGCCAGCTCGATCAGGAGCTGCTGGTACGAGTCCAGGCCGAGCGCCCGGCAGAAGCGGGTGACGGTGGCCTGCGAGGTGCCCGTACGCCGCCCCAGCTCGGCCGCGGAGCCGTGCGTCGCCGCGACCGGGTCGGCCAGCACCAGCTCGCCCACCTTGCGCAGGGAACCGGACATCCGGGGCAGTTCGGAGCGGATCAACGCGGTGATCATGGTGACTCGTCTCGGCTGGACGGCTTGAGGACTTGCCTGCGGGTGAATCTATCAACCACCATTCGTGGCAATGAGTGAAATCTACAGCCGACCGCTTGTGATCGGCATCGACGCGGGCGGTACCAGCAGCCGCGCGTATCTGGCGGAGGCGGCGCCGGAGACGGCCGGGGGCCCGGCGGAGGTCGTCGTGCTCGGCCGCGGCACCGGGGGGCCGGGCAACGCGCTGAGCGTCGGCCGGGCCGAACTGACCCGGCACCTGACGGACGCGGTCGCCCAGGCGGTCCCGGCCGACCTGCGGGGGCGGGTCGCCGCGGTCTACGGCGGCTTCGCGGGCGCTGCGGAAGGGCTCGGCGCCGAGCGCGGCCACGGCCTCGCGCTGTCCTGTCTGGCCGACGCGCTGGCCGCCAACGGCATCACGGGCGCCGCGATCGGCGTCGGCGGCGACACCGAGGTCGCGCTGGCCTCCGCGCCCGGCGCGCCCGGCGACGGCCTGGTGCTGATCGCGGGCACCGGCGCCATCGCCACCCGGCTCACCGGCAGACGCCGCTCCGCGGTCGTGGACGGCCACGGCTGGCTGCTCGGCGACGAGGGCAGCGGCTTCTGGCTCGGCGGCCGGGCGGTGCGGGCGGCGCTGGAGGCGCTGGACGGCCGCGGCCCCTGGACCTCGCTGGTCGCCAGGGTCGCCGCGCACTATCTGCCGCCGGGCGCGTACGAGCGGCTGGGCGGCACCGGGCGCCTGGACGGCGCGGAACGGCCACTGCCCGACGGCGAGGCGCGCGCCGATCTCAGCGAGGCCATCGTGACCAGCGCGTACGAGCAGACGCCCGCCCGGCTCGCGCAGCTCAGCAGGCAGGCGGTGGAGGCGGCGGACGAGGGCGACGCGGTGGCGCTGCGGCTGCTGGACGGCGCGGCCGATTTGCTGGTGGCGACCGTACGGGCGCTGGAGCCGCGGCCGGGGGAGCCGCTGGTGCTCACCGGCGGACTGCTCGGGCCCGGCGGCCCGCTGCTCGACCGGGTCGTCGCCCGGCTCGACGGGCTCGCGCTGCGGGTCTTCCCGGTGGCGAACGGGGGAGTGGGGGCGGCGGCGCTGGCACGGCTGTTGCTGTGAGGGCGGGGGCCGCTGGTGTGAGGGCGGGGCCCTCTGGGGCGAGGGGTCTCCTGTGGTGAGGCCGGGTTCCTCGCGGGGTCGCGGCGGCGCCGGGGTGTCTTGACGGCGGCGCGAAGGGTGGTTCATTGTTTCATCGGACCATCTCAAAGATGGTTGATCGAGCCGAACCGGCCACCGATCTCACCACCCGACCCACCAAGGGGGCTCGGCCATGGCCGACGCACAGCTCAGCGCCGCCCGGTTCGCCGACGAGGGGCGCGCCGCCGTCGAGCGCGCCATCGCGGCCAACAAGGACTCCGTCGCCGCCGCGGGACGGCTCTTCGCCGACTGCGTGGCCGCCGACGGTGTGATCCACGGCTTCGGCACCGGCCACTCCCAGGCCACCGTCCTGGAGATCGTCGGCCGCGCGGGCGGCCTGATCCCCACCAACCGGATCGGCCTCGCCGACCTCGTGCTGCGCGGCGGCGAGGACCGCTCGGTGCTCGACGACCCGCTGCTGGAACGTTCCCCCGGCCTGGCCAGGCGGCTGTACGACCTGTCGACGCCGCACCCGCGGGACCTGTTCGTGATCGTCTCCAACTCCGGTGTGAACAACTCCGTGGTGGACATGGCGCTCCAGGTCAAGGAGGCGGGGCACCCGCTGGTCGCCCTCACCTCGCTGACCCACACCCGCGCCGTGCCCGCTCTGCACCCCAGCGGCAAGCGGCTCGCGGACATCGCCGACGCCGTCCTCGACAACTGCGCGCCCGCCGGTGACGCCCTGCTCCCGCTGCCCGACGGCGGCGCGCTGTGCGGTGTCTCCACCATCACCTCGGCCCTGCTGGTCCAGATGGTCGTCGCCGAGTGCGTGGGCCTGCTCACCGCCGAGGGGCACGAGGCCCCGGTCTACATCTCCGCGAATCTGCCCGGCGGCTTCGAGCGCAACGCCGTCCTGGAGGAGCGCTACGCGGGCCGCCTGCACCGCGGCGGTTTCTGACCCGCCGCCACTTCTCCCGCGCCACCGAGCCGCCCGCGCTCGCCGAGTCCGCCGCGCTGCCCCGGCGCGGCGGACCCGGCCGGCCGCGGTCACCGTGACGGCCGTATCCGGCGCTCTCGGCACGGCGCGGAACGTCAGTGAGGTGACGCTCCTCCAGGAACGCACCCCGGCGGACCTGCTCGGCCGGGTCAGCGCCGCCAACCGCACGCCTTCCTGATGCCCGCCCTCGTCTCGTTCCGGCGTGTCATCAATTAGCGTGGGGCGTGCAGCGAGGACGAGGAGAAGTGGACTGATGTCCGAAACGAACGCGCAGGGCCCGAAGGCTCTCGACCAGCGTGCCGAATGGCACGCGCTCGGCAAGCACCGCGAGGAACTGGCGGACGCGCACCTGCGGGATCTGTTCGCGGCCGACCCCGAGCGGGGCAGCCGTTACACCCTCCAAGTGGGTGACCTCCATCTGGACTACTCCAAGCAGCTCGTGACGGACGAGACGCTCCGGCTGCTGCGCGAACTGGCCGCCGCGACCGGGGTGTTCGAGCTTCGTGACGCGATGTTCCGCGGCGAGCGGATCAATGTCACCGAGGACCGGGCGGTCCTGCACACCGCTCTGCGCGCCCCGCGCTCCGCGGTGATCGAGCTGGACGGCCAGGACGTCGTGCCCGCCGTGCACTCCGTGCTCAACAAGATGCAGGTCTTCTGCGACCGGGTGCGCTCGGGGGAGTGGACCGGCCACACCGGCAAGCGGATCAGGAATGTCGTCAACATCGGCATCGGCGGCTCCGACCTCGGCCCCGCGATGGCCTACGAGGTGCTGCGCGCCTACACCGACCGCGGTCTGACGGTCCGTTTCGTGTCCAACGTGGACGGCGCCGACCTGCACGAGGCGGTCCGTGACCTGGACGCGGCCGAGACGCTGTTCATCATCGCGTCCAAGACCTTCACCACCATCGAGACCATCACCAACGCCACCTCCGCCCGCGACTGGCTGCTCACCGAGCTGCGCGCCGACGAGTCCGCGGTCGCCAAGCACTTCGTGGCGCTGTCCACCAACGCGGAGAAGGTCGCCGACTTCGGCATCGACACCCAGAACATGTTCGAGTTCTGGGACTGGGTCGGCGGCCGGTACTCCTACGACTCGGCCATCGGCCTCTCCTTGATGCTGGCCATCGGCCCCGACCGCTTCCGCGAGATGCTGGCCGGATTCCACCTGGTCGACGAGCACTTCAGGACCGCGCCGCCGGAGGAGAACGTCCCGCTGCTGCTCGGCCTGCTCGGCGTCTGGTACGGCGGATTCCACGACGCGCAGTCGCACGCGGTGCTGCCGTACAGCCACTACCTGAGCAAGTTCACCGCCTACCTCCAGCAGCTCGACATGGAGTCCAACGGCAAGTCCGTGGACCGGCAGGGCAACCCGGTGACCTGGCAGACGGGTCCGGTCGTCTGGGGCACGCCGGGCACCAACGGGCAGCACGCGTACTACCAGTTGCTGCACCAGGGCACCAAGCTCGTCCCCGCGGACTTCATCGGCTTCGCGCGGCCGGTCGAGGAACTCGGGCCGCTCGCCTCCCAGCACGACCTGCTGATGGCGAACTTCTTCGCGCAGACCCAGGCGCTGGCCTTCGGCAAGACGCCGGACGAGGTCAGGGCCGAGGGCGTGCCCGAGGAGCTGGTCCCGCACAAGACCTTCCGCGGGAACCACCCCACGACCACCATCCTGGCCACCGAGCTGACGCCGTCCGTCCTCGGCCAGCTCATCGCCCTCTACGAGCACAAGGTGTTCGTCCAGGGCGCCGTCTGGAACATCGACTCCTTCGACCAGTGGGGCGTCGAGCTGGGCAAGGTCCTCGCCAAGCGCGTCGAGCCCGCCCTCGCCGAGGGCACCGCAGTCCCCGGCCTGGACGCCTCCACCACGGCCCTGGTCGCCAAGTACCGCGAGCTGCGTGGTCGCTGAGGCACCACGCACCGCGGCGGTTCACCGGAGATCCGGTGAACCGCCGCGGTGGCGAGCGACCAGGCCGAGGGCCGCTCGGACGGCCTACGACGAGGCCGGCGGATACAGCTGCGGCGGGAGCTTGGCCGCCGCGGTCCGGTCCAGCAGCCACAGGGTCCTGGACCGCCCGTAGGCACCCGAGGCGGGCGCCTGCAACTCACCCGGGGACGACAGCGCCAGGGCCACCGCCGAAGCCTTGTCCTCGCCCGCCGCCAGCAGCCACACCTCGCGGGCTGCGCGGATCGCGGGCAGCGTCAGCGAGATCCTGGTCGGCGGCGGCTTCGGAGCGCCGTGCACACCGACGACCGTCCGCTCGCTCTCCCGCACCGCGGGGTGCTCGGGGAAGAGCGACGCCACATGCGTGTCGGGCCCCACCCCCAGCATCAGCACGTCGAAGGCCGGCACCCGCAGCCGGTCCTCGGGACCCGCCGCCGCGGCCAGCTCCGCCGCGTACGCCTCGGCCGCCTCGTCGGCGTCGGCGTACGGCCCGTCCGAGGCGGGCATGGCGTGCACCCGCGACGGATCGACCGGGACCGCGTCCAGCAGCTCCGCGCGGGCCTGCGTGACATTGCGCTCCGGGTCGCCGTCCGGCTCGAACCGCTCGTCGCCCCACCACAGGTCCAGGTGCGCCCAGTCCACCGCGTCACGCGCGGGGGACGCGGCGAGGGCGGCGAGCAGGGCGTTGCCGTTGCGCCCGCCCGTGAGCACCACCGAAGCGGTGCCACGGGCGGCCTGGGCGTCCACGACCTTGGTGATCAGCCGGGCCGCCGCGGCCTGCGCCATCAGCTCCTTGTCCCGGTGGACGACCACCTGTGGCGTGCTCACTTCGCGCTCTCCGCCTTCTTGGCCACGGCGGCCCGCTTGGCGGCGCTGGGCGTCTTGTCCTTCGCCGTGACGGTGCCGTCCGGGCTCACCGTCTCCGCGCCGCCGGGGTTGTTGACCAGGTGCTTGACCCCGAACTGCACGGTGGAGCGGTATATGTCGTCCGGGTCCAGACGGCGCAGCTCCTCCGCGATCAGCTCGGAGGTCTCACGCCGCTTGAGCGCCACATGCCGGTCCGGCTGACCCGGCATCGCCAGCTCCGCCAGCGCGCCGTCCGCCCGGTCGAGGCAGATGTCGCCGTCGGCCGTCGCCAGCCGCACCGCGGTGATGCCGGGGCCGTCGGAGACCCTGCGCTCCACCGGCACACCCAGCCGGTCCGCGAGCCACAGCGCGAGCAGTTCCGTACTCGGGTTGTACGCCTCGCCGTCGACGATCGCGTCAGTGATCTTCGAGTGCTTCTGGTCCAGGGCCGCCGCGAGCATCGAACGCCACGGGGTGATCCGGGTCCAGGCCAGGTCGGTGTCGCCGGGCGAGTAACTGGCCGCGCGGACGCCGAGCGACGCCACCGGGTCCTCGGCCGCCGCGGCGTCCGTGATCCGGCGCTGCGCGAGGCGACCCAGCGGGTCCTCCGCCGCGTTGTCCGGCGCGTTGTCCGGCCACCAGACGACCACGGGGGCGTCGGGCAGCAGCAGCGGCAGCACCACCGACTCGGCGTGGTTGGCCAGCTCGCCGTGCAGCCGCAGCATCACGGTCTCGCCGGTGCCCGCCTCCGAGCCGACCAGCACCTCCGCGTCGAGCCGGGCGCTCGCCCGGTCCCGCGGCGAACGGCCGGGCCGCTTGACGACGACCAGAATCCGCGACGGGTGCTCCTTGGACGCCTCGGTGGCGGCCTTGAGCGAGTCGTAGGCACTGCCCTCGTCGGTGACGATGACCAGGGTCAGCACCATCCCGACCGCGGGAGTGCCGATCGCCCGCCGGGCCTGGATCAGACCCGAGTTGATTTTCGCGGACGTGGTGTCCGTCAGATCGATCTTCATGGCCGACGCCAGCTCCTGCCGTCTCGTGCGAGCATCTCGTCCGCCTCGACCGGTCCCCAGGTGCCGGACGCGTACTGGGCGGGCTTGCCGTGCTTGTCCCAGTACTCCTCGATCGGGTCGAGGATCGTCCAGGAGATCTCGACCTCCTGGTGGCGCGGGAAGAGGTTGGCGTCACCGAGCAGCACATCGAGGATGAGCCGCTCGTACGCCTCCGGGCTGGACTCGGTGAAGGACTCGCCGTACGCGAAGTCCATCGTCACGTCCCTGACCTCGGTCGAGGTGCCGGGCACCTTCGAACCGAACCGCACCGTCACGCCCTCGTCCGGCTGCACCCGGATGACCAGGGCGTTCTGCCCCAGCTCCTCGGTGGCCCCGGACTCGAACGGCAGATACGGCGCCCGCTTGAAGACCACCGCGATCTCGGTGACGCGGCGGCCCAGCCGCTTGCCGGTCCGCAGGTAGAACGGCACACCCGCCCAGCGCCGGTTGTTGATCTCCACCTTCACGGCCGCGTAGGTGTCGGTCTTGGACTTGGGGTCGATGCCGTCCTCCTCCAGGTACCCGAGCACCTCCTCGCCGCCCTGCCAGGCGTGCGCGTACTGGCCGCGCACGGTGTTCTTGCCGAGGTCTTCGGGGAGGACGACCGCGCTGAGCACCTTCAGCTTCTCCGCGGTGAGCGCCTTCGGGTGGAAGGAGCCGGGCTCCTCCATCGCGGTCAGCGCCAGCAGTTGCAGCAGGTGGTTCTGGATCACGTCGCGCGCGGCGCCGATGCCGTCGTAGTACCCGGCCCGGCCGCCGATGCCGATGTCCTCGGCCATGGTGATCTGGACGTGGTCGACGTACGACCGGTTCCAGATCGGCTCGTACATCGTGTTGGCGAAGCGCAGCGCCAGGATGTTCTGGACGGTCTCCTTGCCCAGGTAGTGGTCGATCCTGAAGACCTCGTTGGGCGGGAAGACCTCGTGCACCACCTGGTTGAGGTCCATCGCGCTCGCCAGGTCGTGGCCGAACGGCTTCTCGATGACCGCGCGCCGCCAGGAGTCCCCGGTGCCGTCCGACAGCCCGTGCTTCTTGAGCTGCTGCACCACGTTGGGGAAGAACTTCGGCGGTACGGACAGGTAGAAGGCGAAGTTGCCGCCCGTGCCCCGCGCCTTGTCCAGCTCCTCGATGGTCGCCTTCAGCGTCTCGAAGGCGGTGTCGTCGTCGAAGTCGCCCTGCACGAAGCGGCAGCCCTCGGCGAGCTGCTGCCACACCTCCTCACGGAAGGGCGTGCGCGCGTGCTCCTTGACCGCGTCGTGGACCTCCTGGGCGAAGTCCTCGTTCTCCCACTGGCGGCGGGCGAAGCCGACCAGCGCGAAGCCCGGCGGCAGCAGACCGCGGTTGGCCAGGTCGTACACGGCCGGCATCAGCTTCTTGCGCGACAGGTCGCCCGTCACGCCGAAGATGACCAGGCCGGACGGGCCCGCGATCCGCGGCAGCCGCCGGTCCAGCGGATCCCGCAGCGGGTTGCCTTCCGAAGATGTCAGCGTGGACAACTCAGGCCTCCGAAGGAGCGAGCCGATCGAGTTCCGCCTGGGTGGAGGCCAGCAGTTCGTTCCAGGCCGTCGCGAACTTCTCGACGCCCTCGTCCTCCAGGAGCTGCACGACGTCGTCGTAGGAGATGCCGAGCGCCGCCACGGCGGCCAGCTCGGCCTTCGCCTGCGCGTACGTGCCGGTCACGGTGTCGCCGGTGATCTCGCCGTGGTCGGCGGTGGCGTCCAGCGTGGCCTCCGGCATGGTGTTCACCGTGTTCGGCGCGACCAGCTCGGTGACGTACAGCGTGTCGGAGTAGGCCGGGTCCTTGACGCCGGTCGAGGCCCACAGCGGGCGCTGCCTGTTGGCGCCGGACTTCTCCAGGGCCAGCCAGCGGTCGGAGGAGAAGACCTCCTCGTACGCCTCGTAGGCCAGCCGCGCGTTGGCGACGGCCGCCTTGCCCTTGAGCGCCTTCGCCTCGTCGGTGCCCAGCTTCTCCAGCCGCTTGTCGATCTCGGTGTCCACGCGGGACACGAAGAACGAGGCGACCGAGTGGATCAGCGACAGGTCGAGCCCGGCGGACTTGGCCTTCTCCAGACCGGAGAGGTACGCGTCCATCACACCGCGGTAGCGCTCCAGCGAGAAGATCAGCGTGACGTTGACGCTGATGCCCTTGCCGATCACCTCGGTGATCGCGGGCAGCCCCGCGGGCGTCGCCGGGATCTTGATCAGCGTGTTCGGCCGGTCGACCAGCCACGCGAGCTGCTTGGCCTCCGCGACGGTGGCCTTCGTGTTGTTCGCCAGCCGCGGGTCGACCTCGATCGAGACCCGGCCGTCCTGGCCGTCGGTCCGGTCGAAGACCGGCCGCAGGATGTCGGCCGCGTCCCGGACGTCCGCGGTGGTGATCATGCGGATCGCCTCGTCGACCGTCAGCCGCCGGGCGGCGAGGTCGGCGAGCTGCTGGTCGTAGCCGTCGCCCTGGGAGATCGCCTTCTGGAAGATCGACGGGTTGGTGGTGACACCCACCACATGCTGCTCGTCGATGAGTTCGGCCAGATTGCCGGACGTGATGCGCTTGCGCGACAGGTCGTCCAGCCAGATCGCGACGCCTTCGTCGGAGAGGCGCTTGAGTGCGTCTGTCATGGGATTTGCATCTCCTACTTGTCGTTTACCTGCGTCAGCGATCAACGGCGTCGAGTGATTCCCGGGCCGCGGCGGCCACCGCGTCCGCGGTGAACCCGAACTCACGGAAGAGCACCTTGCCGTCGGCCGAGGCACCGAAGTGCTCAAGGCTGACGATGCGTCCCGCGTCACCCACGAAGCGGTGCCAGGTCAGACCGATACCGGCCTCGACCGCCACCCGCGCCTTCACGTCCTTGGGCAGCACGCTGTCGCGGTACTCCTGGTCCTGCTCGTCGAACCACTCCACGCACGGCATCGACACCACGCGGGTCGGCACCCCGGCCGCCTGGAGCTGCTCACGCGCGCCCACCGCGAGCTGCACCTCGGAACCGGTGCCGATGATGACGACCTGCGGCGCGGTCGCCGCGCCGTCGGCGTCCGTCGCGTCGAACATCACATAACCGCCGCGCGCCGCGTCCTCGTTGCGCTCGTACGTGGGCACGCCCTGCCGGGTCAGCGCCAGGCCGTGCGGGGCGCCCTTGCCGAACACCTTCGTCCAGCGCTTGAGCACCTCGCGCCACACGACGGCCGTCTCGTTGGCGTCGGCGGGCCGCACCACGTTGAGACCGGGGATCGCGCGCAGCGACGCCAGGTGCTCCACCGGCTGGTGCGTCGGACCGTCCTCGCCGACACCGACCGAGTCGTGCGTCCACACGTACGTCACCGGCAGGTGCATCAGCGCGGACAGCCGGACCGCGTTGCGCATGTAGTCCGAGAAGACCAGGAAGGTGCCGCCGTAGACCCGGGTGTTGCCGTGCAGCGTGATGCCGTTCATCTCGGCGGCCATCGAGTGCTCACGGATACCGAAGTGCACGGTACGGCCGTACGGGTCGGCGCCCGGCAGCGGGTTGCCCGTCGGCAGGAACGACGAATTCTTGTCGATCGTCGTGTTGTTCGACCCGGCGAGGTCGGCGGAGCCGCCCCACAGCTCGGGGATGACCGGGCCCAGCGCCTCCAGGACCTTGCCGGACGCGGCGCGGGTGGCGAGCGAGGAGCCGGTCTCGAAGGCGGGGATGTGCTGCTCCCAGCCCTCGGGCAGCTCGGCGGCCTCGATCCGGTCGTACGTCGCCGCGTGCTCGGGGTTGGCGGTCCGCCAGGCGGCGAAGGACTTCTCCCACTCCGCCTTGGCCTCGCGGCCGCGGTCGCCGACCGCACGCGTGTGCGTGATGACGTCCTCGGCCACGTCGAAGTGCTTGTCCGGGTCGAAGCCCAGGATCTCCTTGGTGGCGCGCACCTCGTCCTCGCCGAGCGCCGAGCCGTGCGCGGCGCCGGTGTTCTGCTTGTTCGGCGCGGGCCAGCCGATGATCGAGCGGACCGCGATGAACGACGGGCGCTCGGTCTCGGCCTTCGCGGCGAGCATCGCGGCGTGCAGGGCGTGCACGTCGAGGTCGCCGTTCTCCAGCGGAGTGACGCGCTGGACGTGCCAGCCGTACGCCTCGTACCGCTTGACGGTGTCCTCGGAGACGGCGGTCTCGGTGTCGCCCTCGATGGAGATGTGATTGTCGTCCCAGAGCAGGACGAGATTGCCGAGCTTCTGGTGACCGGCCATGGAGGACGCCTCGGCGGAGATGCCCTCCTGGAGGCAGCCGTCACCGGCGACGGCCCAGATGGTGTGGTCGAACGGCGAGGTGCCGGCCGCCGCGTCCGGGTCGAACAGGCCGCGCTCGTAACGGGACGCCATCGCCATGCCGACCGCGTTCGCGACGCCCTGGCCGAGCGGCCCCGTCGTCGTCTCGACGCCCCTGGTGTGGCCGTACTCCGGGTGGCCGGGGGTCTGCGAACCCCAGGTCCGCAGCGCCTCCAGATCGGCCAGCTCCAGGCCGTAACCGGCGAAGTAGAGCTGCGTGTAGAGGGTCATGCTGGAGTGCCCCGCGGAGAGCACGAAGCGGTCCCGGCCGACCCAGTCGGCGTCCGCCGGGTCGTGCCGCATGACCTTCTGGAACAGCAGATAGGCCGCCGGGGCCAGGCTCATCGCCGTGCCGGGATGGCCGTTGCCGACCTTCTGCACGGAATCCATGGCCAGGACGCGGGCGGTGTCAACGGCCCGCCGGTCCAGATCGGTCCACTCGAGGTCTGTGGTGGTCGGCTGCTTGCTCACCCTGGGTCAGGGCTCCTCTCCACATGCTTGTCCACATGTTGAAAACGCCGGTGACGTGGTGCCTACCCGGCGTTGTCGAGCCTACCGCCGTACAGGCGCTCACCTTTTCGATCCTGCCCCGGTACGCCGGTCTTCGCCTCCTGAACGCGGTGAACGCCTGGTGAACCGGGTCGAGCGACACTCTCCACCCCCCAAAAGCGGACGGAGTATTCCCTGCGTCTAGAGTGGCGTGGTACGCGCAAGTCTCACCGGGTCCCGCGCCTCCGCAGGTGACCGGACTTGCTGGACTTCATCTCTTCTCTTGGGGTGTTCGTGACGGCCGTCGAATCCCGACCCGCTGGGGTCATCGGGACGGGCTCCTCCGGTCACCGCCCGTTCGGAGCCCGTGTGATGGGCTTCGTGGCGCTGACCAAGCCGCGGATCATCGAACTACTGCTCATCACGACGGTTCCGGTGATGTTCCTCGCCGCCGGCGGGGTGCCCGATCTGTGGCTCGTGATCGCCACGGTGGTCGGCGGCTATCTGTCGGCCGGCGGTGCGAACGCGCTGAACATGTACATCGACCGCGACATCGACGCGCTGATGCACCGTACGGAGCAGCGTCCGCTGGTGACCGGTCTGGTGTCGCCGCGCGAGGGACTCGTCTTCGGCATCACGCTCTCCGTCGTCTCGACGGTCTGGTTCTGGACGCTGGTCAATCCGCTGTCCGCCGGGCTGTCGCTGACGGCCATCCTCTATTACGTCTTCGTCTACACCCTCGGTCTCAAACGGCGTACCGCGCAGAACATCGTCTGGGGCGGGGTCGCGGGCTGTCTCCAGGTCTTCATCGGCTGGTCCGCCGTGCGCGACGAGCTGGCCTGGGCGCCCTTCGTCCTCTTCCTCGTCCTCTTCTTCTGGACGCCGCCGCACTACTGGCCGCTGTCGATGAAGGTCAAGGACGACTACGAGCGGGTCGGCGTCCCGATGCTGCCGGTCGTCGCGGGCAACCAGGTCGTGGCCCGGCAGATCGTCCTCTACAGCTGGGTGATGGTGATCACCTCCCTGGCACTGTGGTGGCCGCTGGGCGAGACCTCCTGGTTCTACCCGGTGGTCGCGGCCGTACTCGGCGCGTTCTGGCTCAAGGAGGCGCACGGCCTGCACGCCCGCGCCAAGGCGGGCGTCACCGGCGCGAAGCTCAAGGAGATGCGGCTCTTCCACTGGTCCATCACCTACGCGACCCTGCTGTTCGTCGCGGTGGCGGTCGACCCCTTCCTGCACTGAGTCCCCTCCGGCGGGGTGCCCTCGGCTGTTACCGGGAAGTAGCATCAGCGGTATGGCTGATGACACGGTTCAGGAGAACCCGCGCGAGGCGCGACGCACCGCCCGGCTCGTCCGGCAGATCGACGCCTTCGGCAAGAAGCACGGCGGCGCCGCCGAGGCGAACATCGCGTACATCGGTGAGCGCGGCGCGCGCATCGTGCTCGTCGCGCCGGACGGCGCCTGGGGCGACCTCGTCGCACCGACGTACGCCATGGCGCGGGCGGCCGTCGCCGACGCGGGCGTCACCGTCCACGAGGACTTCGACGGGGAGTTCGCGGGCCGGGTCCGCACCGGCCCGTACGAGTGGACCCGGATGGCCGGGATGCAGATCGGCGGCCCGGCCAACACCTGACCGCCGCCGCGCCCACACCTGACGGCGCCCTCGTCCGTTAAGCCAGGAGGCCGGGAGACCGGGAACGACGGCGAGGGAGCGGGCGGATGACCGGGGACCTGACACACCTCGTGGACGCGTACTGCCACGGCGTGCTCCCCGGCGACCTCGGCCTCGGCGCGTTCGAGGCGCGGCTGCCCGGCGTCGCCGCGCCGCACACCACCCTCTTCGACAGCCCCACCGGCTTCGCGGTGCGCCGCTGGTGCGCGCCGCTGCTCGGCCTCGAACCGCACTGCTCCCCGGCCCGCTACCTGGCCCGCCGCCGCGAGCTGGGCGCGTACGAGGCGACCCGGCTGCTGCTGCGCGCCACCGGCATCGAGGCGTATCTCGTCGACACCGGGGAGCCCGGCGACCTCACGCCGCCCAAGGAGCTGGGCGCGGCGGGCGGCGCGGCGGCCCACGAGATCGTCCGCCTCGAACCGCTGGCCCAGCAGGTCGCCGACACCTCGGGCACGGTCGACGGCTTCCTGGCCAACCTCGCCGAGGCCGTGCACACCGCCGCGCTCGACACGGTCGGCTTCTCCTGCGCCGACCGCCCGCACGGCGGACCCTTCCGCGCGGGCGCCGACCAGGCGCTGGGCACCGGACCGCCGGACACCGCGCACGTGCGGTACGCCGCCGCCGACTGGCTCGCCCGGCGGCCGGTCGGCGAGCGCCCCGCCGACCCCGTGCTCCTGCGCCATCTGCTGTGGAACGCGGTGGCGACCGGCGTGCCGCTGACGCTGCGGCACGGCACGGGCGGGGCGGGACCCTCGGCGGCCGGGGGATTCCTGCGGGCCACCGCGGGCCTGGGCACCGAGGTGGTGCTGCTGCCGGGGCCCGGACACGAGGGCGCGGCGGCCGACCTGGCGGCCGTACTCCCGCATGTGCATGTGGCGCTCGGCGCCGGACCGGCCGCGGTGCTCGACCGGGTGCCCTTCGCGAAGGTGCTGTACGCCAGCGGCGCCGTGGCGCTGCCCGAGCTGTACGTGACCGGGGTGCGGACCTTCGGCGCGGCGCTCGGCCGGTTCGTCGGCGAGCGGGTGGCCGGCGGCGACTGGTCGGCCGCGGACGGCCGCAGGGTCAGCGCGCTGGTCGGCGGCGGGAACGCCCGCCGGGTCTTCCGCCCCGACCCGGCCGCCGACGCGGACCGGTGGACGGGTCCTGAGGGGTCAGACGCCGACGCTCAGCGTTGACCCGGCCTGCGCGGGCCCCGGCACGGTGGCGTCGGGCACGTCGACGGCCCGCTCGCGCATCGACAGCAGCACCCGCAGCATCGCGATCCACACGATGGCCGCGCCGAACATGTGCAGGCCGACGACGGCCTCCGGCAGATCGGTGAAGTACTGGACGTAGCCGATCACGCCCTGGGACATCAGCACCAGGAAGAGGTCGCGGGCGCTGTTGCGCGGCCCGACCGGCGCGTCCACCGCGCGCAGCACGAACCACAGCGCGACGGTCAGCGCGACCACCACCCACGCGAGATCCGCGTGCAGTTGCGCCACCGACTTCCAGTCCACCGGGACGCGGTGCACATCGCTGGAGTCGCCCGCGTGCGGCCCCGCGCCGGTCACGACGGTGCCCACCGCGACCAGCAGCCCGGTCGCACAGGTCAGAATCCAGCCGAGCTGCTGCACCGGCTTGCCGACCAGCGGACTCGGCGCGCTGTCGCCCTCCGCGGTCCGCCGCCACATCACCACGGCGATGGTGATCAGCACGAACGCCAGCAGGAAGTGCACGCACACGGTGTACGGGTTGAGCCCGGTGAGCACGGTGAAGGCGCCCAGCACCGCGTTCGCCACGACCATCCAGAACTGCGCCCAGCCGAGCCGGGTCAGACTGCGCCGGTACGGCTTCTGCGACCGCACCGCGATGATGGCCCAGCCGACGGCGGCGCAGAGAACGTACGTCAGCATGCGGTTGGTGAACTCAATCGCCCCGTGTACGCCCATCGCCGAGGTGGGCACCCAACTGTCGCCCACGCAGCGGGGCGCGGTGGGGCAGCCGAGGCCGGAACCGGTCAGCCGTACCGCACCGCCGGTGACCACGATGACGACCGACATGACCAGCGCGGACAGGGTCGCCCTGCGGACCGTGGCGGGGGACGGGGTCCACCGCTCTGCGATGGCGGCGAGGGGGTTTCGCACGAGTTCGAGAAGCTTCGGCACGCGCCCATGGTAGGCGGCACGCTTGTGCACGCTTTCACGAGGGGTGTGTACGCGCCGGATCCGATCGCCCCGAAACCACCCGAACCCGGTGGTACGGCCCTACCATCGGGGCTCACGCACGGGGACCGACGACGGGAGGCGCCGTATGACCGGCGAACACCGTGAGACCGTCAACCGCAGGCACCTGCTCTACGGAGGCGCGGCAGCCGCCCTCGCGGGGACGGGCCTCGCCGCCTACGCGGGCGGCGCCTGGGACTCCTCGGCGGCCGACACCGCGGACCCCGCGCACCCGGGGCCCGCGAACCACCCCGGATACGTCGACGTCGTGGCCGACTTCGGCGCCAAGGGCGACGGCCACACCGACGACAGCGCCGCCTTCGCCGCCGCGTACGCCTACGCCGAGTCGCGCGCGGACGGCGGCACCGGCCGTACCGTCATCGACGTGCCGCCCGGTGTGTTCCGGATCACCAAGCCGTACGCCTTCATCGACGCCAACAAGCCCACCCGGCAGGTCAACGGGCTGCGGTTCCGGGGCGCGGGGCTGCGGATCAGCGACATCGTCTTCGACCCGCCGAACGCGTCCGACGCCTATCTGTGCCGCAACATCGACACCTGGCAGAACATCTCCTTCGAGGGTCTGCGCTTCACCTCCGCCACGCCCGGCGCGTCCTTCTTCTACTCGTACTCGACCGGCGGCGCCGCGAACTACCGCTTCTCGGACTGCGAGTGGATGGGCGAGTGGGAGTACGGGCTCGCGCTCGACGGCAGCAACACCAACTCCGAGATGCGCTGGGAGGCGTGCCGGGTCGGCGGCGCCTACCGCAAGGCGTTCCTCTACTCGGGGCTGTCGCTGAACTCCAAGAACCTGGAGCAGCAGGACCAGTTCCTCAACTACTGGTTCACCGACATGAACGTCACCTACGAGTGGGGCAACTTCCTGGAGTTCCCCTACGGCGGGTCCGTCACCTGCCGCGCGGGCAGCTACATCGTCACCGGGCGCCGCCCCACCCCGCACCCCGACTACGGCTTCGAGAGCGCCTTCTTCCGCTTCCCGCGCGCCTCGCACTTCGACGGCGCCCAGCGCTTCCACGCCGAGGACATCCGCTTCGAACTGCGCGACCCCTCGGTCGTCGTCATCGACTGCGCGTGGAACCGCGGCACCGTCCACTTCAACGACTGCGACGACACCGCGCACGCCTTCAAGGACTTCTCCGACGACCTGCGCGCCCACCGCTACACGATCGGCGCCAACGGCCCGCTGGTCCGCTACGACTCCTGCCAGCTCGTCGGCGCGCACCAGTTCCGTACGGCGGCGAACGCCAATCCGCCGGTGTGCGTGCGCTACGACATGTGCCGCTTCGGCTCGCACCCGCCGGCCGCGTTCCTGGCGCTGGACGAGGGGCAGGGCCGGGACTTCGTACGGTTCACCGACTGCATTCCGGCCGCGGGCGGGTGAGGGCGGCTACTCCCAGCGGAAGAAGCGGGCCGCCAGGGCCAGCCCGACGACCGCCCAGACGGCGAGGATGCCCAGGTCGCCCCAGGGCATCGAGGCGCCGTGCTGGAGCACGTCCCGCAGCCCGTCGGACAGCGCCGAGATCGGCAGCAGCCTCAGGACCGACTGGACGCCGCCGGAGAACTTGCTCAGCGGCACGATCACGCCGCCCGCGACCAGCAGCAGGATGAAGACCAGATTCGCGGCGGCCAGCGTCGCCTCGGCCTTCAGCGTGCCCGCCATCAGCAGCCCGAGCCCGGAGAAGGCGGCGGTGCCGAGCAGGAGCAGCAGCACGACGGCGAAGGGGTTGCCGTGCGGCGACCAGCCCAGCGCGAAGGCGATCACCACCAGCAGCGCGATCTGCAACGCCTCGGTGACCAGCACCGAGCAGGTCTTCGCCGTCATCAGCGCCCAGCGCGGCAGCGGCGAGGCGCCGAGCCGCTTGAGCACGCCGTAACGCCGTTCGAAGCCGGTGGCGATGGCCTGGCCGGTGAACGCGGTGGACAGCACCGCGAGCGCGAGGATGCCGGGGGCCAGGAAGTCCACCGACTTGCCCGCCCCGGTGTCCACGATGTCGACGGCGCTGAACAGCACCAGCAGCAGCGCCGGGATGATCACGGTGAGCAGCAGCTGCTCGCCGTTGCGCAGCAGCATCCTGGTCTCCAGCGCCGCCTGTGCCCGGATCATCCGGGGGAGCGACGCGGCTCCGGGGGCGGGGGCGAAGACGCCGGTCCCGGTCGGGGCGCTCACTTCGGCGCTCATCCGCGCAGCTCCTTCATGCCCGCCAGGTTCCTCATCCGCGCAGCTCCTTCATGCCCGCCAGGTTCCTCATCCGCGCAGCTCCTTGCCGGTCAGCTCCAAGAAGACGTCCTCCAGGGTGCGGCGCTCGACCGAGAGGCGGTCGGGGAGGACGCCGTGCTGGGCGCACCAGGAGGTGACGGTGGCCAGCAGTTGGGGGTCGACCTTGCCCTCGATGCGGTAGTTGCCCGGGGTCAGTTCCGCCGCGGCGGTGTCGGCGGGCAGCGCGTTGAGCAGCGAGACCAGGTCGAGCCCGGGGCGTCCCGAGAAGCGCAGCGTGTTCTCCGCGCCGCCGCGGCACAGCTCGTCCGGGGTGCCGCGGGCGATGGCCCGGCCGCCGTCGATGATCACCACCTGGTCGGCCAACTGCTCGGCCTCGTCCATGAAATGGGTGGTGAGCACGATCGTGACGCCGTCCGCGCGCAGCTCCCGTACGAGATCCCAGGTCGCGTGCCTGGCCTGCGGGTCGAGACCGGCGGTGGGCTCGTCGAGGAAGACCAGTTCGGGGCGGCCGACGACGGCCATGGCGAGCGCCAGGCGCTGCTGCTGGCCGCCGGACAGCCGGCGGTAGGTGGTGCGACCGCAGGACTCCAGACCCAGCCGTTCGATCAGCACCGCCGGGTCGACGGGGTCGGCGTGCAGGGTCGCGGTGTGCCGCAGCATCTCCTCGGCGCGCGCGCCGGGGTACACACCGCCGGACTGGAGCATCACGCCGATCCGGGGCCGCAGTTGCGCGCCGCGCGCGGCCGGGTCGAGACCGAGGACCCGTACGGTGCCGCCGTCCGGCCGCCGGTAGCCCTCGCAGACCTCGACGGTGGTGGTCTTGCCCGCGCCGTTGGGGCCGAGCACCGCTGTGACGCCGCCGCGGGCCACGGTCAGGTCGAGGCCGTCCACCGCGGTCCTTGTCCCGTACCGTTTGACCAGACCGGTCACCTCGACCGCGGGCTCGTTTCGCATGCTGTGAGTCTAGGGACGGCGCAGGACCGGCCGTGCCCGGGTCCCGCGAAGCGCTCCCCGCTCCGCTCCGGGTCGGCCTCGTACCACCCCTGGTTAGGTAACCCTAAGTGACGCAGCCCACCGTGATCGCGACCGGCGCGGCTTGCCTGCTCCTGAGGAATTACGCAACAATGGTGTTGTGGAATACGGGACCAGTGCTGCCCGGAGGGCGGCGGAGGAGCAGACGACCGGGGAGCGGCGCACCCGCAACCGGGTCGCCCGGTCCATCCTGGACCACGGACCTTCCACCGCGGCCGACCTGGCGGAACGGCTCGGCCTCACGCAGGCCGCCGTCCGCCGCCATCTGGACGCACTGCACGCGGACAATGTCGTGGAGCCGCGTGACCAGCGGGTCTACGGCCACCGTGGCCGCGGCAGGCCCGCCAAGGTCTTCGCGCTCACCGACTGTGGTCGTGACGCGTTCGACCAGGCGTACGACCAGCTCGCCGCCGACGCCCTGCACTGGATCGCCAGGTCCGCGGGCGGCGGCGAGAGCGGCGAGGCCGCGGTGTCGGCCTTCGCCCGCGCCCGGGTGGCCGACCAGGCCGAGCGGTACCGCCCCATCGTCGAGGCGGCGGCGCCCGAGGACCGCGCACGCGCGCTGGCCCAGGCGCTGTCCGCGGACGGGTACGCTGCTACGGCTCGAAGCGCCCCCGGCCCCGCCGGGGAGCAGCTTTGCCAGCACCACTGCCCGGTGGCCCACACCGCCGAGCAGTTCCCGCAGCTCTGCGAGGCGGAGGCCGAGGTCTTCTCCCGCCTGCTCGGGACGCATGTCCAGCGGCTGGCCACCATCGCCCACGGCGACGGGGTGTGCACCACGTTCATCCCGCAGGTCAACCACGCGAGCACCATCCCGTCGGGAGCCCCACCTGACACACCACCGGGGACCCCGTCGGACCCACCCCAGAACGCACCCGAAGATCCCACAGCATCTGCCAGCACGTCCGGGAGGAACCCCGCATGACTGCTCCCACGGAGACCACTCACCCGGAGCTCGAGGGCATCGGTACGTACGAGTACGGCTGGGCCGACTCGGACGTGGCCGGCGCCGCGGCCAAGCGCGGCCTGTCCGAGGCCGTCGTCCGTGACATCTCGCAGAAGAAGTCCGAGCCCGAGTGGATGCTGAAGATGCGGCTGAAGGGCCTCAAGCTCTTCGGCAAGAAGCCCATGCCCACCTGGGGCTCGGATCTGTCGGGCATCGACTTCGACAACATCAAGTACTTCGTGCGGTCCACGGAGAAGCAGGCGGAGTCCTGGGAGGACCTGCCCGAGGACATCAAGAACACCTACGACAAGCTCGGCATCCCCGAGGCCGAGAAGCAGCGGCTGGTCGCCGGTGTCGCCGCGCAGTACGAGTCCGAGGTCGTCTACCACCAGATCCGTGAGGACCTGGAGGAGCAGGGCGTCATCTTCCTCGACACCGACACCGCGCTCAAGCAGCACCCGGAGCTGTTCCAGGAGTACTACGGCACGGTCATCCCGGCGGGCGACAACAAGTTCGCCTCGCTGAACACCGCGGTGTGGTCCGGCGGCTCCTTCATCTACGTGCCGAAGGGCGTGCACGTCGACATCCCGCTCCAGGCCTACTTCCGGATCAACACCGAGAACATGGGCCAGTTCGAGCGGACGCTGATCATCGTCGACGAGGACGCGTACGTCCACTACGTCGAGGGCTGCACCGCGCCGATCTACAAGTCGGACTCGCTGCACTCCGCGGTCGTCGAGATCATCGTGAAGAAGGGTGGCCGCTGCCGTTACACGACCATCCAGAACTGGTCGAACAACGTGTACAACCTGGTCACCAAGCGCGCGGTCGCCTACGAGGGCGCCACGATGGAGTGGGTCGACGGCAACATCGGCTCCAAGGTGACCATGAAGTACCCGGCCGTCTACCTGATGGGCGAGCACGCCAAGGGCGAGACGCTGTCCATCGCCTTCGCGGGCGAGGGCCAGCACCAGGACGCGGGCGCGAAGATGGTGCACATGGCGCCGAACACGTCGTCCAACATCGTCTCCAAGTCGGTGGCCCGCGGCGGCGGCCGGACGTCCTACCGCGGTCTGATCGAGATCGGCGAGGGCTCGTCGGGCGCCAAGTCCAACGTGCTGTGCGACGCGCTGCTGATCGACACCATCTCGCGCTCGGACACGTACCCCTACGTCGACGTCCGCGAGGACGACGTGTCGATGGGTCACGAGGCGACCGTCTCCAAGGTCTCCGACGACCAGCTCTTCTACCTGATGAGCCGCGGCATGACCGAGTTCGAGGCCATGGCGATGATCGTGCGCGGCTTCGTCGAGCCGATCGCCAAGGAACTCCCCATGGAGTACGCCCTGGAGCTGAACCGGCTGATCGAGCTCCAGATGGAAGGCTCGGTCGGCTGACCGCGCCGGCTTCCTCGTCCACCATCCCCCCGGCCGGACCCAATAAGGCAGAAAGCGAGCACCAGCACAGCCATGGCTGACAACACCCCTGCGGGCAGCACCACGGACGGTGCCATCACGGTGGGCCATCCCGCCGACGCCCGGGTCAGCGCGGCCCCGTCGTACGACGTGGCCGACTTCCCGGTGCCGCACGGCCGCGAGGAGGAGTGGCGCTTCACTCCGCTGGAGCGGCTGCGCGGCCTGCACGACGGCACCGCCGAGGCCACCGGCGCCCTCCGGGTCGAGGTGACCGCGCCCGAGGGCGTCACCGTGGAGACCGTGGACCGCACCGACGCCCGCGTCGGCAAGGCGGGCAAGCCCGCCGACCGCGTCACCGCCCAGGCGTTCAGCGCCTTCGAGAAGGCCTCGGTCGTCTCGATCCCCAAGGACACCGTCCTCACCGAGCCGGTCCGGATCGCCGTCCACGGCGAGGGCGGCACGGTCTACGGCCACCAGGTGATCGAGGTCGGCGCCTTCGCCGAGGCCGTGGTCGTCATCGACCACACCGGTGACGGCACCTTCGCCGCCAACGTGGAGGTCCTGGTCGGCGACGGCGCCAAGGTCACCGTCGTCTCGATCCAGGACTGGGACGACACCGCCGTGCACGTCGCCCAGCACACCGCGCTGGTCGGCCGGGACGCCACCTTCAAGTCGGTGGTCGTCACCTTCGGCGGCGACCTGGTCCGGCTGCACCCGCGGGTGATCTACGGCGCCCCCGGCGGCGAGGCCGAGCTGTTCGGCCTGTACTTCACCGACGAGGGCCAGCACCAGGAGCACCGGCTCTTCATCGACCACGACACCCCGCACTGCCGCAGCAACGTCACGTACAAGGGCGCGCTCCAGGGGCAGGACGCGCACGCGGTGTGGATCGGCGACGTGCTCATCAGGGCGGAGGCCGAGGGCACCGACACCTACGAGCTCAACCGCAACCTGGTGCTCACCGACGGCGCGCGGGTCGACTCGGTCCCCAACCTGGAGATCGAGACCGGCGAGATCGTCGGCGCCGGCCACGCCTCGGCGACCGGCCGCTTCGACGACGAGCAGCTCTTCTACCTCCAGTCCCGCGGCATCCGCTCCGACGAGGCCCGCCGCCTGGTCGTCCGCGGCTTCTTCGGCGAACTGGTCCAGCAGATCGGACTCGCCGACCTCGAAGAGCGGCTGATGACCAAGATCGACGCCGAGCTGGAGGCGTCCGTCTGATGAGCGTCGACAACGGCACGGTCGGATACGTCCGCGCCTGCGCCGCCAGCGACCTGGAGGAGGACACCCCCCGCCGGGTCGAGCTGGACGGCGTCCCGGTGTCCGTGGTCCGCACCGCGGGCGAGGTGTTCGCCATCAACGACATCTGCTCGCACGCGAACGTCTCGCTCTCCGAGGGCGAGGTCGAGGACTGCCAGATCGAGTGCTGGCTGCACGGTTCCAGTTTCGACCTGCGCACCGGCAAGCCGTCCGGGCTGCCGGCCACGCGGCCGGTCCCCGTATACCCCGTAAAGATCGTTGGGGACGACGTGCTCGTCTCCGTCACCCAGGAGTCCTGAGGCACCCATGGCAACGCTTGAAATCACCGACCTGCACGTCACCGTCGAAGCCGAGAACGGCCCCCGCGAGATCCTGCGCGGCGTCGACCTGACCGTGAAGCAGGGTGAGACCCACGCCATCATGGGCCCCAACGGCTCCGGCAAGTCCACCCTGGCGTACTCGCTCGCGGGCCACCCCAAGTACACGATCACCGGCGGCACCGTCACCCTCGACGGTGAGGACGTGCTGGCGATGACCGTGGACGAGCGGGCCCGCGCCGGTCTCTTCCTCGCCATGCAGTACCCGGTCGAGGTCCCCGGCGTCTCCGTCTCCAACTTCCTGCGCACCTCGGCCACCGCGATCCGCGGCGAGGCGCCCAAGCTGCGCACCTGGGTGAAGGAGGTCCGCGAGACGATGGAACGCCTCCAGATGGACCCCGCCTTCGCCGAGCGCAATGTCAACGAGGGCTTCTCCGGCGGCGAGAAGAAGCGCCACGAGATCCTTCAGCTCGAACTGCTCAAGCCGAAGATCGCGATCCTCGACGAGACCGACTCCGGCCTCGACGTCGACGCGCTGCGGGTCGTCTCCGAGGGCGTCAACCGGGTCCGCGAGAGCGGCGAGGTCGGCACCCTGCTGATCACCCACTACACGCGCATCCTGCGCTACATCAAGCCCGACTTCGTGCATGTCTTCGCGCAGGGCCGGATCGCCGAGTCCGGCGGCGCCGAGCTGGCGGACAAGCTGGAGGAAGAGGGCTACGAGTCCTACGTGAAGGGCGGCCCCGTGAGCAGCGGAGCGAACTCCGAGGGGGACGCCGCGTGACAGTCCCCTCGTCCGTCGGCCGGGTGCTGCCGGGCCTCCTGGACACCGAAGCGATCCGCAAGGACTTCCCCGTCCTGGACCGCCTGGTCCACGACGGCAAGAAGCTCGTGTACCTGGACAACGCGGCGACCTCGCAGAAGCCGCGCCAGGTGCTCGACGCGCTGAACGAGTACTACGAGCGGCACAACGCCAATGTGCACCGCGGCGTCCACGTGCTCGCCGAGGAGGCCACCGCGCTGTACGAGGGCGCGCGCGACAAGATCGCCGCCTTCATCAACGCGCCCAGCCGTGACGAGGTGATCTTCACCAAGAACGCCTCCGAGTCGCTGAACCTCGTGGCCAACATGCTCGGCTGGGCCGACGAGCCGTACCGCGTCGACAGCGACACCGAGATCGTCATCACGGAGATGGAGCACCACTCCAACATCGTGCCGTGGCAGCTGCTCTCGCAGCGCACCGGCGCGAAGCTGAAGTGGTTCGGGCTGACCGACGACGGCAGGCTCGACCTGTCGGACATCGAGCAGATCATCACCGAGAAGACGAAGATCGTCTCCTTCGTGCTGGTCTCCAACATCCTGGGCACCGTCAACCCGGTCGAGGCCATCGTGCGCCGCGCCCAGGACGTCGGCGCCCTGGTGCTGATCGACGCCTCGCAGGCCGCGCCGCACATGGTGCTCGACGTGCAGGCGCTCGGCGCGGACTTCGTGGCCTTCACCGGCCACAAGATGCTCGGCCCGACCGGCATCGGCGTCCTGTGGGGCCGCCAGGAGCTGCTCGAGGACCTGCCGCCGTTCCTCGGCGGCGGCGAGATGATCGAGACCGTCTCCATGCACTCCTCGACGTACGCGCCCGCGCCGCACAAGTTCGAGGCCGGTACGCCCCCGATCGCCCAGGCCGTCGGCCTCGGCGCGGCCGTGGACTACCTGACCGCGATCGGCATGGACAAGATCGCCGCGCATGAGCACGCGCTGACCGACTACGCGGTGGGCCGCCTGCTGGAGGTTCCCGACCTGCGGATCATCGGCCCCACCACGGCCGAGGACCGCGGCGCCGCGATCTCCTTCACGCTCGGCGACATCCACCCGCACGACGTCGGCCAGGTGCTCGACGAACAGGGCATCGCCGTACGCGTCGGCCACCACTGCGCGCGGCCGGTCTGCCTGCGGTACGGAATTCCTGCGACCACGCGGGCGTCGTTCTATCTGTACTCCACCCCGGCCGAGGTCGACACCCTGGTCGAGGGGCTGGAGCAGGTACGGAACTTCTTCGGGTGATGGTGGTGTTGTGAAGCTCGACTCGATGTACCAGGAAGTGATCCTGGACCACTACAAGCACCCCCACGGGCGCGGCCTGCGGGACGGCCAGGCGGAGGTGCACCACGTCAATCCCACCTGCGGGGACGAGATCACCCTGCGGGTGCGGATGGACGGCGCCGTCATCGGCGACATCTCGTACGAGGGCCAGGGCTGCTCGATCAGCCAGGCCAGCGCGTCGGTGCTGAACGAGTTGCTGGTCGGCAAGGACGTGGCCCAGGCGCGGAAGATCCAGGAGACCTTCCTGGAGCTGATGCAGTCCAAGGGCCAGGTCGAGCCGGACGACGCGATGGAGGAAGTGCTGGAGGACGCGGTCGCGTTCGCCGGCGTCTCGAAGTACCCGGCGCGTGTGAAGTGCGCGCTGCTGAGCTGGATGGCGTGGAAGGACGCGACGGCGCAAGCGCTGGCCGACGGTCCCGAAGCCTCGGAAGCTTCCGAAGGGAAGACCTCATGAGCCCCGTACCGAACGGCCTGAGCACCACTCCGGCCTCAGAAGAAGAGATCCGCGAGGCCCTCTACGACGTCGTCGACCCCGAACTCGGCATCGACGTCGTCAACCTCGGCCTCATCTACGGCATCCACGTCGACGACTCCAACGTCGCCACCCTCGACATGACCCTCACCTCCGCGGCCTGCCCCCTCACCGACGTCATCGAGGAACAGGCCGTCTCCGCCACCGAGGGCATCGTCAACGACCTCAAGATCAACTGGGTCTGGATGCCCCCGTGGGGCCCCGACAAGATCACCGACGACGGCCGCGACCAGCTCCGCGCCCTGGGCTTCAACGTCTGATCTCTCTCCGGGCTCTCCGCCTCGGCATCGCAGGGCTCCGCGCCACGGCATCGGGCGGTCACCGCGTCTCACGCGGTGGCCGCCCGATGCCGTGTCCGGGCCGTTGACGGTCTCTTGGGGGTGTTGCGAAAATTATCGCAACTTCGTGAGGGAGGCGGTTGGGATGGCGAGCGGCAGTGGCGCGCGTGGGGAGATGCAGGCGTATGTGCGGGAGTTGGTCGATCCGCTGGTGCGGTACGCGAGCGAGGGGGGCGCTCGGATACGGCTGGGGGTGAACACGGCGCACCATGACGACACTGCGGCCGACCTGGAGGGGTACGCGCGGCCGTTGTGGGGGCTGGCGCCGTTGGCGGCGGGGGGCGGGGAGTTCGCGCACTGGGACCTGTGGGCGCGGGGGCTGGCGGCGGGGACGGACCCGGGGCATCCCGAGTACTGGGGGACGGCCACCGGCATCGACCAGCGGACCGTCGAGACGGCGGCCGTCGGATTCGCGCTGGCGCTGGCGCCGGAGAAGCTGTGGGACCCGCTCAGCGGCAAGGAACGGGACCAGGCGGGGGCCTGGCTGGCGAGCTTCCTGGGGGCCGACACGCCCGAGAACAACTGGAACTTCTTCCCGGTGCTGGTCAGCCTCGGTCTGGCCCGGGTGGGGTACGCGCACGACCGGGACGCGCGGCACGCCCGGCTGGACCGGCTGGAGACGTACGCGCGCCAGGACGGCTGGTACGCGGACGGGAACACCGCGCAGCGCGACTACTACATCCCGTGGGCCATGCACTTCTACGGCCTGATCTACGCGGCGCTCGCGGGCGAGGGCGACCCGGCGCGGGCGGCGCGCTTCCGGCAGCGGGCGGCCGACTTCGCGCCGGGCTTCCGGCACTGGTTCGCGGCGGACGGCGCCGCCGTGCCGTTCGGCCGCAGTCTCACGTACCGGTTCGCGCAGGGCTCGTTCTGGGGGGCGCTGCCGTACGCGGGGGTGGACGCCGTGCCGCCGGGGGAGGCCAAGGGGCTGCTGTCGCGGCACTTGCGCTGGTGGCGGGAGCGGTCGGCGCTGACGTCGCCGGACGGGGTGCTGACCATCGGGTACGGCTATCCGCAGCCGGCGGTCGCGGAGCAGTACAACGGGCCGGGCTCGCCGTACTGGGCGATGAAGGCGTTCCTGCCGCTGGCCCTGCCCGCGGACCACGCCTTCTGGACGGCGGACGAGGAGCCCGCCGCCGAGCTGCCGGAGACCTTGGCGCAGCCGGACGCCGGGGCGGTGCTGATGCGTTCGGGCGGGGACGCGACGCTGCTCAGCGGGTCGCAGCACAATCTCTGGGCGCGGGGCGGCGCCGCGAAGTACGCCAAATTCGCCTACTCCTCCCGCTTCGGCTTCAGCGCGCCGGTCGACGGTCTCGGCCCGGAGCCGGGGGCGTACGACTCGGTGCTCGCGGTCAGCGACGAGGCCGACATTGAGGAGGGGACGGCGCCGCGGCACTTCCGGGTGCGCGAGGAGCAGCACGATCCGGCGGTCGAGGACGGCGACACCGTACGCAGCACCTGGCGGCCGTGGCCCGATGTGGAGATCACCACCTGGCTCACCGCCGCCGCGCCCTGGCACCTGCGCACCCACCGCGTCCGTACGGGCCGCGCGCTGTACACGGCGGAGGGCGGCTTCGCGGTCGACCGGGACGCGGGGCTGACCCGGCGCGAGGAGAACGAGGGCAGCGCGGTGACGGTCACCGGGGCCGGGGACCTCAGCGGGCTGCGCGATCTGGACGGCGGCCGTAGCGGCCGGGTGCTCGACCCGCTGCCGGGCACCAATGTGCTGGCGCGGCGCACGTCACTGCCCGTGCTGGTGGGTCAACTCCCGCCCGGCGAGCACTGGTTGCGCTGCGCGGTGCTCGGCGCCGGGGCCGCGGGGGCGGCGGCGTGGGAGGAGGCACCGCCGAGGGCGCGGCACTGAGGCCGCCGCGGACGCCGCGGGCGCGCCCGTAGCGGATCGGGAGCCGTACGGGGGCGGGGGGCGGGGCGGGTGGCTGGGCGGGGGGAGGACGGGTTAGCGTCTGGGTATGAATGAGCATCGTGCCCCCGGCGCCCTCGGCGTCGGCCTTGCCACCGTCGCCGACGACGGCACCGTCCTGGACACCTGGTACCCCGCACCGGAACTCGCCGCGGAGGCGGGCCCCGCGGGCACCGAGCGGCTGAGCGCCGAGCGCGCGGCGGAGCTGCTGGGAGCGGCGGCGCCCAAGGCGCTCGGGAAGGACCCGAGGCGCGGGGTGGAGGTCGTGGCGGTGCGGACCGTCATCGCCTCGACGGACGACAAGCCGCTGGACGCGCACGACGCGTATCTGCGGCTGCACCTGCTGAGCCACCGCCTGGTCCGCCCCAACGAGCCCAACCTGGAAGGGCTGTTCGGCCTGCTGGCGAACGTCGCGTGGACGTCGATCGGCCCGGTGCCGGTGGCGGCGGTCGAAGGGGCGCGGCTGGCGGCCCGCGCGGAGGGCCTGCACCTGGCGGTGTACGGCGTGGACAAATTCCCGCGGATGACGGACTACGTCGCCCCGTCCGGCGTGCGGATCGCCGACGCCGACCGCGTACGCCTCGGCGCGCACCTGGCGTCCGGCACGACCGTCATGCACGAGGGCTTCTGCAACTTCAACGCGGGCACGCTGGGCGCCTCCATGGTCGAGGGCCGCATCTCGCAGGGCGTCGTCATCGGCGACGGCTCGGACATCGGCGGCGGCGCGTCCATCATGGGCACCCTGTCCGGCGGCGGCACCCAGGTCGTCTCGGTGGGCGAACGCTGCCTGCTCGGCGCCGAGTCGGGCCTGGGCATCGCCCTCGGTGACGACTGCGTCGTGGAGGCGGGCCTGTACGTCACCGCGGGCACCCGCGTCACGCTCCCGGACGGCAAGATCGTCAAGGCGCTGGAGCTCTCCGGCGCCAACAACATCCTCTTCCGCCGCAACTCGACCACCGGCAAGGTCGAGGTCCTTCAGCGCACGGGTTCGTGGGGCGGCCTCAACGACGCGCTGCACAGCCACAACTGACGACGCGTCACGCGTGACCGGTTCACGCCGTACGAGCCGCCGCCGCGAGCACCGCACGCTCCTCCTCGGGGGACCAGCCGGCCTCCAGCGGCGGCTCGCCGCGTTCCCGGTCCCAGGCCAGGACGTCGGCGGCGGTGACCGCCAGCGGGGTCGCGGGCATCCCGGCGGCCCGGGCGCGCGCGGCGCTGCGCTGCTGTGTGGCGGTGTCCTCCCGGACCAGCGGGAACATCGGCGGTACGACGTCCGGCGTGACCCGTACGATCTCCACCTCGGTGCCCGCGGCCCGCGCGCACGTCTCGATCAACTCGCCGAGGGTGACCGGCTGTTCGGGGCCCACGGCGTGGAAGGCGCCGGGCCGGTCGTCCTCCAGCAGCCGGATCACCAGCCGGGCCAGGTCGCGGGAGTCGATGATCTGCACCGGCTGGGCGGGGTCGGCGGGCAGGGCGACCCGGCCGCCGCGCGCGGCGGCGCGCACCCAGTAGGTGAACATGTCGGAGGGGTCGTGCGGACCGGCGACCTTCCCCGCCCGCACGATCGTGGCGCGCTGCCCGTGGCGCGCGGTCACGTCGTCCTCGCAGGCGACCTTGCACGGCCCGTACGTGGCCTCGCTCAGCACCTCGGTGTCGCGGACCGGCGGGCGGCGCGGGGTGTCCTCGTCGGAGCCGGGCGCCACACCCTCGCGCTGGTACACCGCGTGGCTGGAGATGAACAGATACCGGCCGATCCGGTCGCCCAGCGCGTCCATGGCCTGCGCGACGTGCCGCGGGACGTAGCCGCTGACGTCCACGACGGCGTCCCACCGGGTGTCGCCCGCGAGCGCCGCGTAGTCGCCGGTGTCGCGGTCGCCGGTCAGCCGGGGGAGGCCCGGGAAGAGTCCGGCGCCGGTCCTGCCGCGGCCGAAGAGGGTGACGTCGTGCCCGCGGTGGAGTGCGTCCTCCACGATGGCGCGGCCGACGAAGGCGGTACCGCCCAGAACGAGAATGCGCATAAGGGGCGACCCTACTGCCGGTCCCGGCGGCCGTCACCCGGATATCGCGGTCGTGATCCGCCGGACAGGCCCTAGTGGTAGATCTTCTCCGCGTACGCGGCCCCGTAGTACGTCTCCAGCTCCGCCAGCGAGTCCTCGGTCCGCTCCAGCGTCTTGGAGATCCGCGCCCGCGAGGCCAGCGCGTCGGGCTGCCACGTCTCCGGCTTCCACAGCGCGCTGCGCAGGAACGCCTTGGAGCAGTGGAAGAAGACTTCCTCGATGTCGACCAGGACCGCGACCTGCGGGCGGTGGCCCTTGACGACCATGCGGTCGAAGAAGTCGGCGTCGCGCAGGAGCCGCGCCCTGCCGTTGATCCTGAGGGTGTCGCCGCGCCCGGGGACGAAGTAGAGCAGGCCGATGTGCGGGTTGGACAGAATGTTGCGGAAGCCGTCCGCGCGGCGGTTGCCCGGCCGCTCGGGGACCGCGATGGTCCGGTCGTCCAGGACGACGGTGAAACCGGCGGGGTCGCCCTTGGGCGACACGTCGCAGGTGCCGTCGGCCGCCGAGGTGGCCATCAGGCAGAAGGGCGCCGCCTTCAGCCAGGCCACGTCCAGTTCGTGCAGCCGGTCGCGCGCCTTGTCGCGGACGACCGCGGTGGGTTCGCCGAGCAGTTCCCGCAGTTCGGCCTCGTCGGTGATCTCCTGCATGTGCCGTACACCCCCGGTGAGTGAGTACCTTCTGGGAACTCTCACTGTACAGGGTGGCTTTTCCGGGCTTTCCTCGCGCCTTTCCCCTGGCCTTCCCCTGGCCTTCCCCTGTCTTTCCCGCGCCTGCGATGAGTTCCGCGGCGGTCCCCGGTCTACCTCTTCGACAGCGCCACGGCGCATACGACAGCACCGCATCGACCCGACCAGAGGAGCCCCTCGTGTCCGTCGTCTCCACCCCCGCCAGCGCCACCGCGACCGGTACCGCGACAGCCGTCACCGCCCGCCCCGCCCGTAGCCGGGCGCGCACCGCGCTGCTCGCCCTCCAGATCGTGCTGGCCCTCTTCTACGGCGTGGCCAGCGCCGCCCCCAAGCTCCTCGGCATCGACGCCGCGGCCGACTCCTTCGACCGCATCGGCTTCGGCGACTGGTTCATGTACCTCACCGGCGCGCTCGAACTCGCGGGCGCCGTCGCCCTGTTGATCCCGGTGCTCTACCAGGTCGCCGCGGTCGCGATGATCGGCCTGATGATCGGCGCCACCGTCACCCAGATCACCGTCTTCGACGGCGACAACGCGGCGACGCCGATCATCCTCATCCTGCCGCTGGCCCTGATCGCCTGGGCCCGCAGGGACAGTACGAAGGCGCTGCTGGCCCTGGTCCGCGGCGCGGTCGCCCGGACCTGACCGCGCTCCCGTCGGCCGCGGGCGGCGACCGTACGCAACGCCGCACGGCGGACGGCTCGCGGTGCGATCCTGAGTACGGACGTCGCACGGATGTCGCGCGGGCGTCGTACGGCCGGCGCGACGACTGGCGCAACGGCGGTCGTACGGGCGGCCGTTCGGGGTCGCGCGGGATCGCGCGGGGTCGCGTCGCGGAGGACCGGAGACCGGAAGACCGGGGGTCGCTCATGGACAGCCTTGGCGCGCTGCGCGCGGTCGAATACGGGTATCTCGACGAGCGACGGCAGGTGTACCTCGACCACACCGGCGCGGGACTTCCCGCCCGCGCCCAAGTGCGGGCGCACGCCGACCGGATCGCGGCGGGCTGCTACGGCAATCCGCACTCGGTCAGCCCGGCCTCGCAGGCGTCGGGCGAACTGGTGGAGCGGGCCCGCGCACGGGTGCTCGCGCACTTCAGGGCCGATCCGGCCGAGTACGCCGTGGTGTTCACGGCCAACGCCACCGGGGCGTGCCGACTGGTCGGCGAGGCCTACCCGTTCGGGCCGGACAACCGGCTGGTGCTCACCCTCGACAACCACAACTCCGTCAACGGCCTGCGGGAGTACGCCCGCGGCCGGGGTGCGGGGACGGTGTACGTACCGCTGGAGGCGCCGGGCCTCAGCATCGACGCGACGGCGATGGACGCCGTCCTGACGGGCGCGAGGCCGCGGGCGGGCACGGAGTCCGGGGCCCGGGGACCCGGACTGCTCGCGTACCCCGCGCAGAGCAATTTCAGCGGGGTCCAGCACTCGCTGGACTGGGTGACCAGGGCGCGGGCGGCGGGCTGGGACGTCCTGCTGGACGCGGCGGCCTACGTGCCCGCGAACGTGCTCGACCTCGGCCGGTTCAGCCCCGACTTCGTGGCCGTGAGCTGGTACAAGGTCTTCGGCTACCCGACCGGCATCGGCTGTCTGCTGGCCCGCAGGGAGGCGCTGACGCGGCTGCGGCGGCCGTGGTTCTCCGGCGGCACCATCCACGTGGTGAGCGCCCAGGGCCTGTGGCACCACATGGCCGACGGCGAGGCGGCCTTCGAGGACGGCACGGTCAACTACCTGAGCATTCCCGACATCGAATTCGGCCTCGACTGGATCACCGGCGTCGGCGTGCAGTCGATACACCGTCATGTCACCTCGCTCACCGCCGAGTTACTGGCCGGGCTGCGCGGTCTGCGGCACGCCGACGGCAGCCCGCTGGTACGGATCTACGGTCCGCAGGACACCACCGGCCGCGGCGGCACGGTCGCGCTGAATCTGCTCGGCGCCGACGGACGGGTGATCGACGAGCGGATCGTCGGCCGCGACAGCGCCGCGCACGGCATATCGCTGCGCACCGGCTGCTTCTGCAACCCCGGCACGGGCGAGGTCGCCTTCGCCATCGACCGCGATGTACTCGGCGGCGCCGTCCGTACCGCCACCGGCACCATCGACGACTACCTCGGCCGCCTCGGCCTCCCCTCCGGCGGCGCCGTCCGCGTCTCGCTCGGCCTGTCCTCCAACGCGGCCGACGTGTCCGCCTTCCTCGCCTTCGCCGCGCAGACCTACCGCGACCGCTCGCCCGACCCGGCGGGGCTCAGCCCGCGGCTGGTCTGCTGACCGTGCGGCACTTGCGCGCCAGCACCGCCCACGCGGCGGCCAGGAACAGCGCCGTGAAACCGGCCAGCAGCAGCCAGCCCGCCCACACCGCCCGGTCGAACGAGCCGCCGTACGAGGCCAGCAGCGGCGGCCCCAGCGGCGACGCGCCGTGCGCCCACAGCTCCCGCAGACCGATCCCGCCGCCCAGCGCCTCGAACGCCCACCGGTTGGTCATCGCCGCGCTCAACACCCGTCCCGCCCACGCCATTTGGGGCACCGGCACAAAGGCCCCCGAGAACAGCACCTGCGGGAAGCAGAGCATCGGCAGCATCAGCGTGGCCTGCCCCGGATCGCCGACCGCCGCCGACGCCAGCAGCCCCAGCGCGAGCGCGGCGGCCGACGCGAGCAGCACGGTCAGGAACAGCGACCCGTACGTGCCCCACCCGGCGGCGGGCAGCCGGTTCAGACCGCGCAGCACCGCGAGCAACGCCGCGTCCGCCAGGGCCAGTACGGGCAGCAGCAGCGCCGCCTTCGACAGCAGATACGGCCCGAGCCGCAGCACGGTCAGCCGCTCCCTGCGCACCACCGCCATCTCGGCGCAGATCTGCAACAGGCCGTAGGTCAGGCCGAAGAAGAAGCCGCCGAAGGCGATCCAGAACAGGATCATCGCCGCGGAACCCGGACTCGGCGCCGCCGGATCGAAGGCCCCCGGCCGGAACAGCAGCGCGAACATCGCCACGATCACCAGCGGCGACCCCACGACGACCGCCGCCGTCAGCCGATTGCGCGCCATCAACTCCCCGGCCCGCCGGGTGAGCAGCCACCACTGCCCGACCGCCCCGAGCGGCGCCGGGCGCGTGGCGGCGGCGCCGTCGGCCACGGGCGCCGCCTCGGGCGCGGGGCCGGTCTCCTCCGCGGCGGTCTCCTCCGCGGCGGTCTCCTCCGCGGCAGCCTCGTCCGCCGCCCGTGCCCCGCGGGCCACCGCCCCGTACACCTCCTCCAGCGTCGGGACGCCGTACGCCGCCGTGAGGGTGGCCGCCGTGCCCAGGTGGGCCGGGCGTCCTTCAGGGGTGAGGAACAGGACGCGGTCGCAGCGGGTCAGATCGGCGGGCGCGTGCGTGGTGAGCACGACGGTGACGCCGTCGGCGGTCAAGTCCCGCAGGGTGCGCAGGAGTTCCGCGCCGGTCGCCGGGTCGAGTCCGGTCGTCGGCTCGTCCAGGAACAGCACGCGGGGGCGGGTGAGGAGTTCGACCGCGATGCAGGCGCGGCGGCGCTCGCCCTCGCTGAGGGTGCGTACGGGCTGGCGGGCGCGGTCGGCCAGGCCGACGGCGGCCAGCGCGTCGCGTACGGCCGCGTCCAGGAGTGCGGCGGCGGTCCGGGCGGGCATCCGCAGGCGGGCCGCGTAGCCGAGGGCCCGGTCCAGCGGCAGGTCGTCGTGCATCACGTTGCCGTGCGGCAGATACCCCAACGCCGGTCGCAGGACGGCCGGTTCCGTACCGTCGTGCAGGACGCGACCGGCCGAGGGGGTACGGATTCCGGCCAGGATCTCCAGCAGCGTCGTCTTGCCCGACCCGCTGCCGCCCGCCACGGCCAGCAGCTCGCCGGGCGCGATCCGTACGCTCACCCCCCGCAGCGTCTGCCGCCCCGAGGCGACCCGCTGCCCCACGCCGTACGCCTCGACGCGGAGACCGCCGTCGCTCTTCGTGCCCCCTGACCGACCGCTTGGTACGTTGAAGGTGTCGCGGCGCCTCCCGCAGGGGCGGGCCGCCGGTAGCGTACGCGAGCCCCGGGAGCGGGCACAGGACGAAGGAGTCTGACGCATGGACGGACCGGTCTGCACCACCCGGCAGGGCGACGTACGCGGAGCGGCCGGCCAGGACGGCGTCGCCGTCTTCCGCGCCATCCCTTACGCCGCACCGCCGTTCGGACCGCACCGGTTCATGGCGCCGCAACCGCCCGCCGCGTGGGAGGGCGTACGCGACGCGACCGCGTTCGGCCCGACCGTGCCCAAGGGCCCCTACGTCAAGCCGTTCGACGTGCTGCTGCCCGACCCGGACATCGCGGGCGAGGACTGCCTCAACCTCAATGTGTGGACACCCGACACCGCGGGCGGCGCACCGGTCATGGTGTGGCTGCACGGCGGCGCCTTCATGAACGGCTCGGGCTCGCTGCCGATCTACGACGGCGCCGCGTTCGCCCGCGACGGCGTCGTCTGCGTGACCGTCAACTACCGCCTGGGGACGGACGGTTACCTGTCCCTCGACGGGGCCCCCGACAACCGCGGAGTGCTCGACCAGATCGCCGCCCTCGAATGGGTCCGCGACAACATCGCCGCTTTCGGCGGCGACCCCGGCCGCGTGACCGTCTTCGGCGAATCGGCCGGCGCGATGAGCATCGGGGTGCTGCTCACCGCCCCCGGCGCCCGAGGACTCTTCCACCGGGCGATCCTCCAGAGCGGCGCCGCGCACCACACGATCGGCCGGGACACCGCCCGCAAGGTCGCCGCGCACTTCGCCGCGAAACTCGGCGTCGAACCCACCGCCGCGGCCTTCGCCGCACTCCCGCTGGACGTCCTGCTGCCCGCGCAGACCGCCCTGCGCAACGAGGTCACCGCCAACCCCGACCCCGCGCTGTGGGGCGAGGTCGCGCTGAACGCCATGCCCTTCGAACCGATCGCGGACACCGCGGGCACCGCCGCCCGCGCCCACCCGGTGCCGGGACCCGGCGCCGACTGCGCCGTCGACCTGCTGATCGGCACCACCGCCGAGGAGTACCGGCTCTTCACCGTGCCCAGCGGCGTCATCGACTACATCGACGACAGGCACCTGCGGGCCGCGATCGCCCGGCACGGCCTCGACCCCGACACCGCGCTGCCGCTCTACGCGGCCAACCGCCCCGGCGCCACCACCGGCGACCTGTTCTCCGCCGTCCTCACCGACTGGTTCTTCCGGATACCCGCGGTCCGCCTGGCCGAGTCCGTGCCGCGCGCCCACGTCTACGAATTCGGCCGCCGCTCCACCGCCTTCGACGGCCGCCTCGGCGCCTGCCACGCCTCCGAGATCGCCTTCGCCTTCGACAACCTGGACGCGCCCGGCGAGACCATGCTGCTCGGCGAGGCCCCGCCGCAGCCGCTCGCCGACACCATGCACGCCGCCTGGGTCTCCTTCGCCGTCACCGGCGATCCCGGCTGGCCCGCGTACGACACCCGGGACCGTACGACCATGGTCTTCGGCACGGCGGACGACCCCGCGCACTGCGGTCCGGTACGCGACCCCCGCCCGGACGAGCGCGCGCTGTGGGACGGGGTGCGCTGAGCCCTTCGCGCCGGCCCCTCCCGCGCGCCGAACTCCCGTACGCCTGAGGGACGCGTGGCCGGTACGCACCCGGCGGCGGGCGGCGGTGGCCGGAACGTGTCGCTACGGGCGGGTGAACCGGCGGGGTGACGGGTGCGACGGGGCCGGGAGGCCGACGGTCGGGGGGTCGCAGGGCCTACGCTGAGTGCGCGCGTCCGGCGCGCGTACCGGTTCGCGTGTGCCGGTCCGATCCACCCGCCAGGGGTGAGCCGGACCGGCCCACCCCTCACGCCGTACAGCCGTAGAGCCCTCTAGGAGTCACCCCATGTCCGAAGGTCCCCTCGTCCTGCCGCCCGTACAGCTGCTCCCCGCGGACGACCTCGCGCGGCTGGCACTGGCCGTGCCGCTGCTGGACCGAGCGCTGCGGCTGACCCGGTGGGCGACACCGGAACGGCCGGTCGACGCGATGGGCGAGCTGCTGGACGACGACCTGGTGGCCGCCGCCGCGGAACTCGGCCTCCCGGTGGACGAGGACGAGGAAGGGCTCGCCGAGACCGCCCAGGCATGGGGCGTCGCCGTCGACACCGGCCTGCTGGTCCTGGAGATCGACGAGGAGGCCGAGGAGTCCACGCCGGTCGGCGAGGTCGCCGGTCGCGCGCTGCCCGGCGAGGCGTACGAGCGGATCACCGCCGGCCTCCCGCAGGACGTGCTCGACATCTGGCTGGCCGCCGCCGAGTCGGCCCTCGCCGACGCCGCCGCACCGGACTTCGAGAGCCTGCGCGAGGTCATGGACGACGGCGACCAGGTGCTCCTGGACGAGCTGGACTGGGACCCGGAGAAGGAGGCCGAATTCCTCGACAGCGCGCTGGTCAACCTCTACGCGCTGATGGCCGTGGAGGACTCGGCGGTCGCCGAGGACGGGCCCGACGCCGTACCGCTGCCGGTGCTCGCCGCGTCCCTCGTCGTGCCCGACGAGATGGACCAGCCCAGCGACGCCGTCCTCGAAGAGGTCACCGAGGTGATGATGCGGCTGGACGACCACTTCCGGCTGCTCGCCACGACCGGACTGCTGGACTACCAGCCGGTCGACGAGGCGCTGATCGAGGAGGCGGAGGGCGACGGGGAAACCGGCTCCTTCCCCGAGTTCCCCGAGGGGGCCGTCGGGGACGACCTCGACCCCGAGGAGGTCTCCCGCTACGGCATGGTCCTGCTCACGCCGCTCGGCGTGCACGGCATGCGCGAACGGCTCGTGGACGCGGGCGCGCAGGCCCCCGCCATCGGCGACCTCGCGGGCGGGTCGGGCGTCGACCTCCTCGAAGCGCTGACCGGCTACCCCGACCAGGCGGCGCGCGTGGAGGCCGAGCTGTGGCTGGAGGACCGCAAGCCGGCCGACGCCGCACGCGAACTGCTCGCCGCCGCGCGCGGCGACGACGCCGGTGCGCCGGGCCGTCGTCTCATCTGCCAGCAGACGCTCACCCTGCTCGGCGCCGAGGCCGAGCCCGCGCTGCGCGAAGTCCTCGACGACCGCGCGCTCGGCGGCCTCGCCCGCGTCTGGCTCACCGAGAGCGGCGCCGCCGACATCCCCGCGCCCGACGCGGACATGGTCTTCTGGCTCACCATCGACACCCTCGCCGCGCAGCTCGCCGCCGACGACGCCCCCGAGATCCTGGCCGACCTCGTCCGTGACCTCGTCGCCCGGCACGACGGCTTCTTCGACGCGGCCTGGCGCGTCGACCACCCCGCCACCGCCGACGTCCTCGAAGCCATGGGGCGTCTCCACCCGGACCGCAAATCCGCCAAGGACGCCCGCAAGGCGGCCTTCAAGGCCCGCTCCCGCCAGGGCCTTTCGGGCTGACGCGCGGCGGGCCACCGCTCGGGGCGCGCCCCCGCGCCGGGGGCAACCGGGTGGCCGCCTCGCGGAAGGACGCCGTTCATCCGGGGTTGGCCGGGGGGCGGCACCGTGGGTGGTCAGCGCGACGTGAGGAGCCCCGGTGCCGGTCAGCCGTACGCGGGAGGCCGTGGTGGCCGACCCGAAGCGAGGTCACGCGTATCTGACCGCGGGAACGTCGTTGTGCCGGCGGACGCCGCCGTCGGCGCAGAACGGTGGCGTGCTCCAGGCGTTCCGGTGCATCGACTCCGGGGGCCGCTACGTGGACGACCTGTCACGGGCGACCGGGCCCGGCACCGTGTACGGCGTGGACTGGGTGGAGACGCCGTTCGCGGCGGGCGAGGTCACGCGGGCGCACGGGCTGACGGGCCTGTGGTGGGCGGACGACGGGGTGTACCTCGTGCGCGAGGGGGCCGTCTGGTTCTACGCGCCCGGCCGCCGCACGCTGACCCTGAAGACGCCGGGCTGACGGGCTGACGGGCTGACGGGCTGACGGGATTCCGGGCTGAGGGGCGGCCGGGCTGAGGGGCGGACCGCCGCCCGGCCGCGCTCGTCACCGCCGTGACGAGCGAGGCCGGGTGCGGCCGGGTGCGGCCGGAACGTTTCAGCAGCCGCTGAGGACCGACGTGAGCTTCGACTTCTCCGCACTGTCCACGGTCAGACCGTAGTAGTGCTTCACCTGCACCCACGCGCGGGCGTACGTGCACTGGTACGACGCCTGCGGCAGCCACTCGGCCGGGTCGCCGTCGCCCTTGGAGCGGTTGGAGTGCGCGGAGACGGCCACGAGCTGCGGGCGGGTCACGTCGTTGGCCAGCGCCTGGCGCTGCGCGGTGGTCCAGGCCCAGGCGCCCGAGGCCCACGCCTCGGCGAGCGGCACCAGGTGGTCGATGTCGAAGGTCGACGGGTCGGTGGTGGTCACGCCGTCGTACGGGCTGGTCCAGTTCCCCGAGGTCGCCTTGCACGAGCTGTCGGTCACCACGCTCGTGCCGTCGCGCTTGATCACGTACTCGCGGGTGTCGCAGGTGCCCGAGATGGTGATCCAGGTCGGGAACAGATTCCGGTCGTACGTCGAGGCGTGCGTCTCCGCGGTGGCCGTCATGCCGGACAGGTAACTGCGGGCGGTGGAGGCGGCGATGGGGGTCGGCAGAGCGGCCTGTGCGGGGCCGCCGCTGACGAACAGGACGGTCAGCGCGAGCAGTGCCGCGCTGACGGCGGCACAGATTCCGTGCACGAGACGGTTTTTGGGCATGACTGAGCGCTCCCGTGGCTAGGGGGTCGAGCGGTACGGGTGGTTCCCGACCAGGGTCCCGGCCACGGGTCTATGCGGGTAGACCGTCAGCGGTAAATTTTATGTGACCATGACATGTTGATGTGCGAACGTCCGGTGGCGGTCCGGCCCGTACGAGGCCCGCGCGGCGCACGAGCCGGTGCGTGCCGGGGTCCCACGGCCTCCGAGCGCCGTGCGCACGGCGCCCCCGCGCCCGCCCGCTACCGGTCCTGGCCCCGGCTCCCGCCGCCGTGCGGGGCGGCGCGCGGGACTTTATGGTCGGCGCGGGGGCCCGGGACGAATGGAGCTGCTGTGACCACTGCGCGCGACATCATGCATCAGGGCGTCGAGACGATCTCCGCCCACGAGACCCTGGACGTGGCCGCCAAGCGGATGCGGGACGCGGACATCGGGGCCCTGGCGGTCACCGGTGACGACGGCGGGCTCCAAGGGGTGCTCACCGACCGGGACATCGTGCTGCGCTGTGTGGCGACCGGCCACGACCCGGGCGCGGTCCGGGCCGCCGATCTGATGGACGGCAGCCCGGTGACGGCCGCGGCCGACGACGACGCGGGGAGCGTCGTCGCGACCATGTCCTCCCGGCGCATCCGCCGGGTACCGGTGGTCGAGGGGAGCCGCCTGGTCGGCATCATCAGCGAGGCCGACATCGCCCGGCACCTCGGCCCGGCCGAGGCGGGCGCCCTGGCGACGGCGATCCGCGCGGTCTGAGCCCGGCCCGCGGTCTGAGGCCGCCGCGCGGTGTGAGACCGGCCTGCGATGTGAGACCGGTCCGCGCCGACTGAGGCCGGTCCCGCGCCGCCTGGGACCGGTCTCTCGGGCCGCCGCCCGTCCGCGCGGACTCATGCCAGCCTGCGCGGACCGGCGGCGGCCCCGCAGGGCACACGTCCGGTCCGCGGTGCCTCAGAGCGCCGCGGAGGCGGGCCGCACCATCCCCTTGGCGGTACGCGAGTCGATGAAGTCGCCCATGGCGGTCATCTCCCACTCGCCGGAGAACTGCTTGATCAGCTTGGCCATCAGGACACCCGTGCGCGGCTCGCTGCCGGTCAGGTCGAAGCGGACCAGCTCCTCGCCGGTGCCCGCGTCGAGCAGCCGGCAGTACGCCTTGGCGACCTTGTTGAACTTCTGCCCCGAGTACGAGTTCACCGTGAAGACCAGACCGGTGACCTCCGGCGGCAGCCCGCCCAGGTGCACGGTGATCGTCTCGTCGTCGCCCGAGCCCGCGCCGGTCAGATTGTCACCGGAGTGCTGGACCGCGCCGTTGAGGATGGACAGCTTGCCGAAGTAGCAGGTCGCGATGTGATTGCGCTGCGGACCGTAGGCGATCACCGACGCGTCCAGGTCGATGTCCCGGCCGCCGAAGGCGGGCTCCCAGCCCAGGCCCATCCGCACCGAGGACAGGAACGGCTTGCCCGCCTTGACCAGCGAGACCGTCTCGTTCTTGCGGAGACTGACCCGGCCCTTGTCCAGATTGACCTTGCCCGCGCCCGGCGCGGGAGCGGGCGGCGCGGCCGGGGGAGCGGAGGGCGGCGGCAGATACGCGGCGGGCGCGCCGGAGGGCGGCGGCGCACTGGGCAGTCCCGGCGCGGGCGGCGGCGGGGTGAACGCGGCGGCGGGGGCCGCGGGGGCCGCGGGCTCCTCCACATTCACCCCGAAGTCGCTGGCGATGCCGCCCAGCCCGTTGGCGTACCCCTGGCCGACCGCGCGGACCTTCCAGGCGCCGCCGCGCCGGTACACCTCGACCACGACGAGCGCGGTCTCCGGGCCGAGCCCGGTGGGCGTGAAGGTGGCGATCACCGAGCCGTCGTCCGCGCTGCGGACCGTGGCCGTCGGCATCGTACCCGCGAAGGGACCGCCGCCGTCCAGGCTCGCGGTCACCACGACCTTCTCGATCCCGGCCGGGACGGCCGCGGTGTCCACGGTGATCGAGTCGGGCCCCGAACCGCCCCCGGAGCGGTGGCTGACGCCGGGCCCCTGGGGCTGGTTGTAGAAGACGAAGTCGTCGTCGGAGCGCACCTTCCCGTCACCGGTCAGGAGCAGGCCCGAGACATCGAGCCGCGCGGAGGTGGCGGCGACGTCCACGGCCACTCGGGGCACGGAGAGCGGCACATTCGAGCCAGGCGTCATAGCGGTCATGCCCCCGTAACGACCGACTGTTGTTTGCGGTTCCATGACCCGGAGATCAGCTTCCGGCCCGTTATGGGCGCCCGGTCCCGGTGCCCATTCCGGCGCCCGCGCCGGCTCGTACCGGCAGCGTCGCGCCCGCGGTCGCGTACGGTCGGACCCGTATCGGCAGCCCCGTACCCTCACACCCGCACGCCCCGCCCGTCACCGGCGGTCGCGGGCACGTCGAGGCCGTCCGGGGAGCCGGGCGGCAGGGCGAAGGCGGAGGCGACCTCGGGCGGGAGCGCGGACAGGCCGAGCAGGCCGCAGACGGCCCGGGTGGTGAGCGCGTGCCAGACGGCCGCCTGGCGCAGCATCGCGTGGTCGCCGCCCGGCAGCACGAAGCGGCACACCTCGGCGCCCTCGGCCCTGGCCCGCTCCGCCATCCGCAGCGACTCCACGGGCGAGGTGATCCGGTCGGCCTCCGCGTGCAGGAACACCAGCCGGGCCGCCGAGAGCTGCTCCACCGGCTCCCCCGGCAGGCACCAGGGGGCCAGCGCGACCGTGCCGACCACCCCGTCCGTACCGGCCACCCGCAGCGCCGCCCTGCCGCCCATGGAGTGCCCGACCATCACGACCGGCGCCCCGCCGGTCCGCCGGGACAGCTCCGCCAGCGCGTCGGCCGCGTCCCGCGCGGCGTCCGCCCGCTCCCCGTTCCAGCCGCGGTGCCGGTAGCGGGCCTCGGCGAGCACCACCCGGCGGCCCCGCGTCGCGCGGGCCAGCGCCCGGACGAAGGGGCGCATCCGCAGCCCCGGCGCGTTCAGCCGGGACGGCCGGCCCATACCGCGCTCCCGGCCGCCGTGCAGCACGAGCACCGCCGCCTCGGGGGCCGCCGCGGAACGCCGCATCACCAGGCCCCGATACCCCGCGCGTGCGCTGTCGCCGTCGCGGTCCTCTGCCACCCGTGCCTCCACCCGTGTCCGTTCCCTCCGCCGACGTGCCGTGACAGGTACGAACGGACGTTCCGGAATCCCCGTTCCGCCGTACCCCGTCAATCCTCCGTCATTCGTAGCGACGACGGTTCCGGATGGGTCGCGCGGCGGACCCGACGCACAGGTTGCCGGATCGAACAGGGGTCCGGAGGCTCCCGCATATACGCTCCTGCCCTGGGCAAGTACGCTCAGCGCAATCTCAATGGTCGGGCAGCCGAAGGCGGAGGAAGAAACGTGGTGCAGAGCGGCCCGGTCGGAGTTCCGGCCGGACTTCCGGTGGGCATCCCGCACACCCGCGACGGGCGTGACAGCCGTGATGTTCGTGACATTCGCGACAGTCAGAGTCCGCGCACGGCGCCGCCCGCCTCCTTCGGGCAGTCGGGCCCCGCGACGGTCCTGCTGGTCGAGGACGACGACGGCGACGCCCTGCTCGTCGAGGAGTACCTCGCGCTGAGCGACGCCGCGACCCAGGTGGTCAGGGCGAGCAATCTCGCCGAGGCGCTGGAGCTGCTGGCCCGCCGCGCCGCGCCCGAGTGCGTCCTGCTCGACCTGCACCTGCCCGACGCCTTCGGCGTGGACGCGGTGTCCCGGCTGCTGAAGGACGCGCCCGGCGCGGCCGTCGTGGTGCTGACCGGTCTGTCGGAGGAGGACGCCGGGCTCGCCGCGGTCGCCTCCGGCGCCCAGGAGTACCTGTCCAAGAGCGCCCTCGAACCCCAGTCGCTCAGCCGCGCCATCCGCTACGCCGTCCAGCGCAAGCAGATCGAGCGCGCGCACGTGGCGCTGCGCGAGAGCTCCATGCGGGCCGAGGAGAACGCCCGGCTGGAGCGCGGGCTGCTGCCCACCCCGCTGCTGCGCGGCGACGACTGGCAGGTGACCACCCGCTACCGGCCGGGCCGCGACCACGCGCTGCTCGGCGGCGACTTCTACGACGTCGTGCAGACCGAGGACGGCACGGTGCACGTCGTCATCGGCGACGTGTCGGGGCACGGCGCGGCCGAGGCGGCCCTGGGCGTGTGCCTGCGGGTCGCCTGGCGGTCCTTCGTCCTCGCCGGCACCCGCGGCGCCGAACTGCCCGGCATGCTGGAGCAGATGCTGGTCGCCGAGCGCGCGGGCGAACACGTCTTCGCCACCCTCAGCTCGCTGGAGTTCGCCCCCGACCGCACCACCGTCAAGATCGTCAGAGCCGGGCATCCGGGGGTGCTGCTGCGCCGCGGCGCCGACGTCCAGTGGTGGGAGCCGGCGTACGGGCCCGCGCTCGGGCTGCTGCCGGGGCAGGGCGTCTGGCCGGTGACGACCGAGACGCTGGACGGCGCGTCCGTGGTCCTGTTCACCGACGGCCTCTTCGAGTGGCGGTACGGCGACGGGCCGGAACGGCTCGGCGAGGACGGGCTGTTGGAGCTGGCCCGGAAGAACGGCGCACTGCCCGCGGAGGCGTTCGTCGACGCCTTGATCAACGCGGCCGAGACGGCGACGGCGGGGCGCGGCGGTCTCGAGGACGACGCGGCCGTGATGCACGCGGGATGGCGGGCGAGGTCATGACGGAACACCCGCCCGTGTCGGGGCCCGGTTCGGAGCCGACGGAACCCTCGGCGCCCGCGCCGGAGCCGACGCCTCAAGCCGCTGCCGGGGCCGCGTCCGCTTCAGGGACCGCGCCCGCTCCCGAGACCGCGCCCGTCGCCCAGTCCACGCCCGATCCCACGCCAGTTCCGGAGTCCGCGTCCGTGCCGCATCCCCCGACCGACCCGCCGCCCGTATCCGAGCCTGAGGCCGTATCCGAGTCCGTATCCGAAGCCGGGCCCGTGTCCGAGAGCGCGCCCGTACCCGGGCCGCGGTCCGAGTCCGGTCCCGACGTCGATCCCGGCCCCGACGTCGAACCCGCTCCGGACGTCGATCCCGCGCAGGATACCGATCCCGCGCCCGACGTCGTGCCCGCCCCCGTACCCGCTCGCGGGCAGAAGGCCCCCCGGACGAGGTCCGGCTTCCGGCCGCGCGAGAAGGGCCGGATCACGGTCCAGGGCGCGTTCAACCTCGTGCTCGGCGGGATGACGCTGCTCGTCCTCGTCTTCGCGGTGATCGGCGCGCAACTGCTCGCGCACACCACGTCGATCTCCGACCACCTGGCCAACCGGGTACAGCCCGCACGGGTGGAGGGGGTGCGGTTGCAGACCGCGCTGCTGGACCAGGAGACCGGCGTGCGCGGCTATGTGCTCACCCATTCGACGGAATTCCTCCAGCCCTACACCGAGGGCCTCGCGGACCAGAAGACGATCACCGCCAGGCTGCGCCCGCTGATCAGCGGCAACAAGCGCGCCTCCGCCGACCTGCTGGCGCTGGAGGAGGCGGCCGACCGCTGGCGCACCACGTACGCGCTGCCGCTCATCGAGCACGCCCGCGAGGGCCTGCCCGCCTCCGCCGACACCTCGCTGCTGGACAGCAGCAAGCGGGGCTTCGACACCGTACGCACCCAGTTCACGATCCAGGACACGCATCTGAAGGAAGACCGGCAGCACAGTCAGGATCAGTTGCGGCGCGTGCGCAACGAACGCGACGCGGTGTTCCTGGCGATGCTGGCCTGCTTCCTGGTGGCCATGGTCTTCCTGGCGCTGCTCCTGCGCCGGATCGTCGGCCTGCCGCTGGGGCGGCTGCGCGACGACGCGCTGCGGGTCGCGGGCGGCGACTTCGACACCGGGATCGAGCCCAGCGGCCCGGCCGATCTGCGGGTGCTGGCCGAGGCCGTGGAGGCGATGCGCAGCGGTATCGCGGGTGCGCTGGCCGAGGCGCACGGCCAGCGCGGACTGCTGGCCGCCCAGGCGGCGGAGCTGACCGAGCAGGCCGAGGAACTGCGCCGCTCCAACGCCGAGTTGGAGCAGTTCGCCTACGTCGCCTCGCACGACCTCCAGGAGCCGCTGCGCAAGGTCGCGTCCTTCTGCCAGCTCCTGGAGAAGCGCTACCGGCACGCGCTGGACGAACGCGGCGTGCAGTACATCGACTTCGCGGTCGACGGCGCCAAGCGCATGCAGATCCTCATCAACGACCTGCTGGCCTTCTCGCGGGTGGGCCGGGCGCAGGACGACCACCGGCCGGTCCAGTTGGAGAACACGCTCGACCAGGCGCTGTACAACCTCGCGGAGCGGCTGGAGGAGTCCGGGGCGCGCGTCGAGCGGCCCGCCGTGCTGCCGGACACCGTCGGCGACGCGACGCTGCTGGCCCTGGTCTGGCAGAACCTGATCGGGAACGCGATCAAATTCCGTTCCCCCGACCGGCCGCCGGTGATCACGGTGGAGTCGGGAACCGCCCCCGACGGCACGCTCGTCTTCAGCGTCACCGACAACGGCATCGGCATCCAGGAGGAGTTCAGCGAGAAGGTCTTCGTGCTCTTCCAGCGGCTGCACAGCCGCAACACCTACGAGGGCACCGGCATCGGCCTCGCCATGTGCCGGAAGATCATCGAGCACCACGGCGGGCGCATCTCGGTGGACAACGAGTACACCGGCGGCACCCGCATCCGTTTCACGCTGCCCGCCGGGGCAGAAGAGTCACCTGACCAGGCGGCGGCGCCTGGCATCGAGGGAGCAGAGGGAGCACCGCGCGTATGAGTCAACCCGTACAGCCGATCGAGGTCCTGCTGGTCGAGGACGACGCGGGCGACGAACTGATGACCCGGGAGGCGTTCGCCGACAACAGGATCGGCAACACCCTGCACGTGGTCCGCGACGGCGAGGAGGCGCTGGACTTCCTCTACCGGCGCGGCGCCCACCAGGACGCGGTGCGGCCCGACTTGATCCTGCTCGACCTCAACCTGCCGAAGTACGACGGGCGTCAGGTGCTCGAGATGATCAAGGGCGACCGGGACCTGGCCATGATCCCGGTGGTGGTGCTCACCACGTCCGCCACCGAGGAGGACATCCTCCGCAGCTACAAGCTGCACGCGAACGCGTATGTCACCAAGCCCGTCGACGTGGAACAGTTCATCAGCGCGGTGCGGCAGATCGACGACTTCTTCCTGTCGGTGGTACGGCTGCCCGGCCGCTGAGCGGCCCGCGGGCGGCGCGTCCGCGCAGGGTCCGTACGGCTCCGCGCGTCCACCTGTACGTCTCGCCACGCGTCTCGTCTGTCAGTACGGCCAGATCGGGGGGTCCGTGCAGAACGGGCCGCCGAGGTTGGCGTGCGCGGGATTGTCCGGGTCCAGCTCGCCCTGCTCGGCGATGAGCTTCGCGGCGAACGGCTCCGAGTCGTCCCGCGGTTCGTACCCGAGCGCGCGGGCGCCCGAAAGGTCCCACCACAGGCGGGTGTTGGCGGAGCTGCCGTAGACGACGGTGTGCCCCGTGGTCCCGGCGCTGAGCGCGGCGTGGAAGAGCCGGGCGCCGTCGGCCGGGCTCATCCAGACCGACAGCATGCGGACCGACGTGGGTTCGGGGAAGCAGGAGCCGATGCGTACGGAGACGGTGTCGATGCCGTGCAGGTCCGCGTAGAGCTGCGCCAGGTCCTCGCCGAAGCACTTGGAGAGCCCGTAGTAGGTGTCGGGGCGGCGCGGGGTGGTGATCGGGATCAGCGCCTCGTCCGGCACCGGGGAGCCCTGCGGCCGCGGGGTGAAGCCGACGGCGTGGTTGCTGGAGGCGAAGACGATCCGGCGGACGTTCTCCTCGCGGGCGGCCTCGTAGAGGTGGTAGGTGCCCTCGATGTTGCCGCGCAGGATCTTGTCGAAGGAGGACTCCAGCGAGATCCCGGCGAGGTGGATGATCGCGTCGACGCCGCGCACCGCCTCGCGCAGCGCGTCCCGGTCGGACAGGTCCGCGGTGATCACCCGCGTGCCGTCGGGCGCCCCCTCGACCGGACGGACGTCGAACAGCCGCAGGTCGTATCCGTACGACGGCAGCAGGCCGCGCATGAGGGTGCCGAGGCCGCCTGCGGCGCCGGTGAGCAGGACGGTGCGGGGAGCGGGCATACGGGGTCTCCGTGTCTGGCGGGGGCTTCGCTGACCTCAGGGGTCACTGTAGACGGCTGACGTCCGCCGTGGGTATGTCCATGGACGACGTTCAAGTATATGGACGTTTCCTGGCGGTGGACGCGGGCGGCGCGGGGGCTCTTGGAGGTGCCCGTCGGCTTGACCCGCCCAGGTCACCTCGCCTAGCGTGGCAGCGTTCATGAATATAGACATGGATCAGATGAGCGCACAGACCTCAGGGGGAACCCGATGACCTCACCCGCCCTCGCCGAGCGCCTCGACGGCCTGCTGTTCTTCCCCGTGACGGCCTTCGGCCCGGACGGCGCTCTCGACCTCGACGCGTTCCGCGCGCATGTGCGCGCCGGGGTGGAGGCGGGCGCCGCCGCCGTCTTCGCGTGCTGCGGCACGGGCGAGTTCCACGCACTGTCCCCCGAGGAGTTCCGCGCGTGCGTCGCGGCGGCGGTGGAGGAGGTCGCGGGGCGGGTGCCGGTGGTGGCCGGGGCCGGATACGGGACCGCGCTCGCCGTCCAGTACGCCCGGCTCGCCGAGGAGGCGGGCGCCGACGGCCTGCTCGCCATGCCCCCCTACCTCGTCGTCCCCGGCCAGGAGGGCATGCTGCGGCACTACGCGGCGCTCGCCGCGGGCACCGGCCTCGATGTCATCGTGTACCAGCGCGACAACGCTGTCTTCACCCCCGAGACGGTCGTCGAACTCGCCAAGGTGCCCAACATCATCGGCCTCAAGGACGGCCTCGGCGACCTCGACCTGATGCAGCGGATCATCAGCGCGGTCCGCACCGAACTCCCCGGCCAGGACTTCCTCTACTTCAACGGCCTGCCCACCGCGGAACTCACCGGCCTCGCCTACCGCGGCATCGGCGTACTCCTCTACTCCTCCGCGGTCTTCGCCTTCTCTCCCGAGATCGCCCTCGCCTTCCACAAGGCGCTCACCACCGGCGACGACGCCACCGTCAACACGCTGATCGACGGCTTCTACCGCCCGCTGGTCAACCTCCGCAACCAGGGCCGGGGTTACGCCGTCTCGCTGGTCAAGGCGGGGGTCCGGATGCGCGGCCTGGACGTCGGCGAGGTCCGCCCGCCGCTGTCGGAGCCGTCCGCCGCGCACGTCAAGGAACTGGCCGACCTGATCGAGCAGGGCCTCGCGCTGCTCGGCGACCGCTGAACGGGCCCCGGACATGCCGACCATGAGGACTTCCGCCTTCGTCTACCCCTGGGACGTCGTGGGCGACCCCGAGGCGGCCGAACGGATCGCCGCCCTCGGCGTCCAGCAGGTCACCCTCGCCTCCGCCTACCACTCCACCCGCGCGCTGACCCCCCGTCACCCCCGGCACCGGATTGTCACCGCGGAACACTCCGCCGTGCTCTACCCGCCTGACGAACAGCGCTGGGAGGGAAGGGAGTTGCGGCCCTACCCGGCCGGGAGCTGGGCGAGGGACGGGTCCGGGTCCGGGTTCGGGTCCGGGTCCGGGGACAGGGGCGGGGTCGGGGTCGGGGCCGGGGATTTCGACCGGGACGGCGGCGGGGACGCCTTCGGTACGGCGGCCCGCGCGCTGGCCGCCGCCGGGCTCGACGTCCACACCTGGGTCGTGCTCGCCCACAACTCCCGCCTCGGCGCCGAGCATCCGGCCACCTCGGTGGTCAACGCCTACGGCGACCGCTACCCGTGGGCGCCCTGCATCGCCCAACCGGCCGTCCGTACCTACCTGGTGGACCTCGCGGCGGAGGCCGCCGTACGCCCCGGCGCGGGCGGCACCGAACTGGAGTCCCTGGGCTGGTACGGCCTCGCCCACCTGCACGCCCACGACAAGATCGCCGGGGTGCCGCTCGGCGACGCCGCCCAGTACCTGATGTCGCTGTGCTTCTGCGCGCACTGCCGGGACGGCTACGCCGGGCTCGGCGCCGATCCCGCCGACGTGGCCGCCGCCGTCCGCCGCGCGCTGGCACCCGTCTTCGAGGGGGACGCCCCGGGCGACGCCGCCGGGCTCCCGGCGATCGAGAGGCTGCTCGGCGCGGAGTTGACGGCGCTCACCCTCACCTGGCGTACGCAGACGGCCGGTTCGCTCCAGGAGCGGGCCGTGGCCGCCGTACGGGCCGCCGCCGCGCCCGGCTTCCAGGTGCTGATGCACGCCGACCCGGCGCCGTACCGCTGCGGCGCCAACGCGGGCGTGGAACCGGCCCGCGTCCTGGCCCACGCCGACGGGCTCGTCCTGCCCTGCGCCGGCGGTCCGGCCGCCCGCGAGGCGATGCTGACCCCGCTCGTGCCGCACCGCCGCGAAGGCACCGTACTGGCGGCGAACCTCACCGTCGTCTCCGGCATGGGCGGCAGCCCCGGCACGCTCGCCGAGGACGCCGCGCACGCCGCCGCGCTCGGCGCCACCGAACTGCGCCTGTACCACGCGGGCCTGGCCTCGGACGCCGACCTGAGGGCCGTGCGGTCGGCGTTGGCCTGAGGCACGGAGCCTTCGCGGGCGCGCGCCGACGGCACGCGCCGACGACGGGCCCGCGCGGCGCGGGCCCGCCGGGGGCGGGCGGGAGCACGAGACGGGCCGGGGCGCGGCGATCATGGGGGTACCGCCGCGCCCCGGAGCGTCACCCTCAGGTGAGGCGGGAGGGCTGTGCGTACTCAAGTCGCCACCGGGGCACCGGAGGTTGCCGCGTATGACGCGAATATTTCCGGCGGGCTACGGGAGCCGTCCGGTCAGAATCCGCCGTCGACCGACGACGTGCCGTCGGGCCCGGTCCAGCGGGCGGTGTACGTGTCGCCGCCGGTGGCGCGGGCGCCCGCCGCGTGGTTGAACTGGCCCGAGAACGTGTACGTGCCGGGCGCCAGCGTGTTGTCCGCGTCGAGCGTCCAGCGGTAGACCAGCTCCGCGCCCTCCACGGTCACCGTGGGGTTCGTGCCGCCCGAGACGGAGGTCCACGAACCGGTGCTGCTGACGCCTTCGGTACGGGCCACGCGCAGTTCGACGCTGAGCGTCGTGAGCGGCTTGCCGGTGGTCAGCACCACATCGCTTTGCGTCCAGTAGTCGTTGCTCGCGCTGTCCACCGAACCCCGCGCGGTCAGCGTGCCGTTCCGCGCGGTCTCGACCGAGCCCGGCGCGCCGCCGTCGATGCCCGAGGTGGTGGCCGCCGACGACGGGGGAGTGCCGGTGGGGGAGGACGCGCCGCCGGACGGCGTGCCCGTGGGACGCGTACCGCCGGTGCCGCCGTGGCGGCCGGACGGGTGCGACGACGCGGCCGGTGAACGCGGCTGCGCGGCGGGGGAGTCGGTGCCGACCGGGCTGGAGGTCGCGGAGTGCGTGACGCCGGGCCCGCCGGAGGTCACCACGGACTGCGTCGGCTCGCCGTTGCCGGTCACGGCGCCGACCGCGAGGCCGCCGAGGCCGATCGCGCCCGCGACGGCCGCCGTCACCGCGGCGATCCGCATCCACGGCGCCCCGGTCCCGCCGCCGTGCCCGTCGGACCGCCCGCCGGTGCGCGACGGCTCCGCCATCCCGTGCCCGGCCATGTCGCGTTCCGCCATGCCCTGTTCGACCCGCGCCAGCATCCGCTCCCGGTCCGGCCGGTGGGACCCGGCCGCGTCCCGCAGCCGTTCCGGCAGCTCGGCCCTGTCGGTCCTGTCGGCCATCACACTCCCCGTCCCGTACGAGTACGAGCCGCAGGACCCGCCGCACCCATGATGCGCGCCGCGCCGGGGCCGGTGACGACCGGGCCCGAGGCGCCGGGGACGGCGGGGCCGGGAACAGGGCCCGCACCGCCGGGGGCGCCCGCGCACGGCACCGTACCCGCGCCCGGCACCGTAGCGGCACCCGGCGCCGCCCGCACCCCGTCGCCCGCGGCCGGGTCCGGCTCGGCGCCGCCCGTCCGCGGCGCCAGCAGCCGCTCCAACTCCGCGACGCCGCGCGACGTCTGGCTCTTCACCGTACCCACCGAGATGCCGAGCACCGCCGCCGTGTCCCGCTCCGACAGGTCGAACGCGTGCCGCAGCACCACGCACGCCCGCTTGCGGAACGGCAGCCGCTGCAACGCCTCGCGCACGTCGAGCACCGCCGGTACGTCGGGACCGTCGGTCCGGTCCTGCGGCTGCGACCAGAACAGCGCGATCCGTCGCCGCTCCCGTACCGCGCTGCGAATGCGCGAGCGGGCCAGATTGGTCACCACACCGCGGGCGTACGCGACCGGGTGGTCGGCCGCCCGCACCCGGTCCCAGTGCCGCCACATGGCGACCAGGGCGTCGGCCGCGAGATCGTCGGCCGCGTCCGCCTCACCGGTCAACAGGTGTGCCAGACGCGCCAGTTCCGCGTAGTGCTGCTCGAAGAACGCGTGGAAATCAGCGGCGGCGTCGGCGTCGTCGCCGATGGCTGTGCCCACGGTCACCTCTTCCTGCCCGGACCTCCCCGCCACGGCGCGGCGTGAGCGTAGCAGCGGTGGAAGGCCATGGGCAGAGGTCGGGAAACAGCACTTCGGCGACGGGCGGCGAACCCCGGATCAGCAGGCCGACTGACGGCTCGTCATGTCAGGGCGCAGCGCTGTACCCGGGTGACGATCTCCAGGTCGAAGGGGCCGCCGGAGGTCTCGGGACGGGACGTCAGATAGTCCCTGATCCGCCCCACCAGCGCCTCGCGCTCGGCGGGTTCGAGCACCAGGACGTGGGAGTGGGTGGCGACGGTGGCCAGCAGCGAGTCGACCGTCTGCGGCTGCCGGTGCGGGAACTCGCCGTGTTCGACGGGCGTGAAGCCGGTGTGCCGGTCGATGCCCTTGCCCGGCCGCCAGTCGATGTACGACACCCGGCTCGCCGTCACCGTGTTGAGCCCGGCGATCCACTCCACCCGGTCGTCGTCGGTGTTCCACAGCGCGCCCAACGTGCCGCCGGGCCGCAGCACCCGCGCGATCTCCGGCATCGCCCGCTCCTGGTCGAACCAGTGGAACGCCTGCCCCACCACGACCGCGTCCACCGAGGCGTCCGCCAGCGGGATCTCCTCCGCGCCGCCCGCCAGCGCCGTCACCGACGGCAGCAGCCGCTCCAACTCCGCGCGCATGCCGGGGTCCGGCTCCACGGCGGTGACCCGGTGCCCGAGCGCCACCAGTGACTGGCTCAGCTTGCCGGTGCCCGCGCCGAGGTCCAGCACGTCGAGCGTGCCGCGCTCGTCGTCGGTCGCGTGCAGCGCCCACCGCACGCCCGCCACCGGGTAGTCGGGCCGGTGCGCGGCATAGGCGGCGGCCTCGGCGCCGAAGGAGGAGGCCCGGCGGGCGAACATCTGGGTATCGGATTCGCGCATGCCACCGACCCTACGACGCCGACCCTACGACGCCGGCCGTACGACCGTCAGAGGCGGCGCGTGGCGAGCAGCAGGCGGTCCCGCGCGTCGAAGAGCGTGTCCTTGATCATCTGCTCGTGCCCCGGCGTCAGCCGGGCCACCGGCACCGAGCAGCTCACCGCGTCCCGCGCGGGCGTGCGGTACGGGATCGCGATCCCGAAGCAGCGCAGCCCGAGGGTGTTCTCCTCGCGGTCGACGGAGTAGCCCTGTTCGCGGATCTGGGCCAGCTCCTCGATCAGCTTCTCGCGGTCGGTGTGGGTGTGCTCGGTCAGCGGCTCCAGCGTCTCCGGCAGCAGCTTGCGCACCTGCTCGTCGGTGTACGTGGCCAGCAGTGCCTTGCCGAGCGAGGTGGAGTGCGCGGGCAGCCTGCGCCCGACCCGGGTGAACGGCCGCAGGTAGTGCTGCGACTGCCGGGTGGCCAGGTAGACCACGTTGGTGCCGTCGAGGCGCGCGAGGTGGATGGTCTCGCTGGTGTCGTCGGACAGCCGGTCGAGCGTGGGCCGGGCGGCGGCCACCACCTCGTCACCGTCGATGTACGAGGTGCCGACCAGCAGCGCGCGCACGCCGATGCCGTACCGCGTACCGGTGGCGTCCGTCTCGATCCAGCCGAGGTCGACCAGGGTGCGCAGCAGCATGTACAGGCTGGACTTCGGGTACCCCACCGACTCCTGCACGGCGGCCAGGCTGTGCATGCCGGGGCGGCCCGCGAAGAACTCCAGCAGTTCCACCGTGCGGACCGCGGACTTGACCTGGGAACCGGCTCCCTCGGCAACAGCCATCGCGTACGACCCCTCTAAGACGTTCGTGGTGCTCGTTCAGTCGTGCTCGTGTGTGGTGCGTGTTCGTCGTGTCTGTCTGTCGTGCTCGGTTGTCGTGACCGTTCGTCGTGCGTGTCCGTCGTGCGTGTCCGTGCGCGCGCCGTGCCCGGCGCCCGCCTTGTCCGGCCGGGCCCGTGGACGTAGGCTCCGGACGATCGGTGATTCATATCTGAAGACGTTGTTCAGTATAGAGAACGATGCCGTCGTGCAGTACGGAAATGTGGAGGTTCTTCCGGTGGCAGTACCAGTCTGGAGCGTCGACCCCCGAACCGGGAAGCAGCGGGAGCAGGTCGCGGTGGAGGCCACGGCCGACGAGGTCGACGCCGCCGTGCGCGCGGCGGCGACCGCCGTTCCCGCGCTCGCCGACCGCAGCGTACGCTCCCGCCTGCTGCGCGGCGCCGCCGGGCTGCTGGAGGACGAGGGCGCGGCGGTCATCGCGGCGGCCGACGCCGAGACCGCGCTCGGGCTGCCCCGCCTCACCGGTGAACTCGCCCGCACCGCCTATCAGTTGCGCGCGTTCGCGGATGTGGTCGACGAGGGCGGCTATCTGGACGTGATCATCGACCACGCCGATCCGGCGGCCCAGCCCGTCCCGCGCCCCGATCTGCGCCGCTACAAGATCCCGCTCGGCGTCGTCGCCGTCTACGCGGCCAGCAACTTCCCGCTCGCCTTCTCCGTACCCGGCGGCGACACCGCCAGCGCGCTCGCGGCCGGGTGCCCGGTCGTGGTCAAGGCGCACCCCGACCACCCCGCCACCTCCGCGCTCTGCGCCGACATCCTGCGCCGCGCCGCCGTCGCCGCGGGCCTGCCCGCCGACACCGTCGTCCTGCTGCACGGCTTCGAGGCCGGGGTCGAGCTGGTCAAGCACCCGCTGGTGGCCGCGGCCGGCTTCACCGGCTCGGTCCCCGGCGGACGCGCCCTCTACGACGCCGCCGCCGCACGGCCGCGCCCGATCCCCTTCCATGGCGAACTGGGCAGCCTCAACCCGGTCGTCGTCACCGAGGCCGCGGCGGCCGAGCGCGCCGAGCAGATCGGCACCGGGCTCGCCGGTTCCTTCACCCTGGGCGTCGGCCAGTTCTGCACCAAGCCGGGCCTCGTCCTGGCCCCCGGCGGCGAGCACGGCGACCGGCTGGTGGCCGCGCTCACCGGCGCCGCCTCGGACGCGGGCCCCGGTGTGCTCCTCGACGCCCGCATGCGCGACAACTTCCTCAAGGGCGTCGCCGCCCGCGCCGCCCTGCCCGGCGTCGAGACCCCCGTCACCGCGGGCGACGGCGGCGAGCACGCGGTGCGGCCCGGCTTCGTCACCGTCGCCGCGGCCGACCTCACCGAGCAGGGCGCGTACGACCTGCTCCTCGAGGAGTGCTTCGGGCCGCTGACCGTCGTCGTACGGTACGGGTCCGCCGCCGAACTGGCCGCCGTGCTCGACCGGCTGCCGGGCAGTCTCACGGCGACCGCGCACCTCGGTACGGAGGAGGCCGGGCAGCCCGGCGGCGAGGCGGCGGCGCTGCTGGCCCGGCTCACCGGCCTGGCCGGGCGCGTCCTGGTCAACGGCTGGCCGACCGGTGTCGCGGTGGCCCCCGCCCAGCACCACGGCGGCCCCTACCCGGCCACCACCTCGACCTCCACCTCCGTCGGCGGCACCGCCATCGAGCGCTGGCTGCGCCCGGTGGCGTACCAGGACACCCCGCCCGCACTGCTGCCGCCCGAGCTGGCCGACGCCAACCCGCTGGGCGTCCCGCGCCGGGTCGACGGCGTCCTGGTCAGGTGATCCCCGGGGGCACGTCGGTACGGTGCCCCGGGCCGGACTGACCCCGAGGTCTCGTACGGTGCCGCCGGACGGGACCTCGGGGCACGCCTTAGGGCGCGTCCGTGAGATGGGCCAGGAGCACGGGGACGTGGCTGTGCTCCGGGTCCTTCACCGCCGTCAGCAAGGTGACGCTCCCGGCGCGCGCCTGCTCGCGCAGCCGCTGGGTGGCGGGGACCTGCTCGGGACCTGCCAACTCGGCCCGGTAGCGCCGCGCGAAGTCCGCGTGGCGGTCCGGGTGGGCGTGGTACCAGGTGCGCAGCTCGGCCGACGGCGTGAGCACCTTGCACCAGTCGTCCACCGCCGCCCGCTCCTTGGACACCCCGCGCGGCCACAGCCGGTCGACCAGCACGCGCAGGCCGTCCCCGGCGTCCACGTCGTCGTAGATCCGCCGCACCCGGAAACCCGTCGCCGCGCCCGCGTCCTTCGCCATCCCGTCCGCCTCTCCGCTCCGTCTCACCCCTTCCAGTCCACGCCTCCGGCCGCCGATCCGCCACCGCGTCGGGACCGGGCCGCCTTGTCGGGGCCGGGCGGTCTTGTCGGGACCTGGCCGCCCGGTCGGTCGCGGGCCACCGGGTCAGGAGTCGGCCGGGCGGCCGGGACGCAGGGCCGCCGCCGTGGCGACGGCGGTGATGGTCAGCAGGGCGGCGGACAGCAGGAGGCAGACGCGCATGCCGGACAGGAAGCGGTCCCGGTCCGCGACCAGCGCGCCGAAGGCGGCCACGCTCAGGGCGCCCGCGATCTGGCGGCCCGCGTTGAGCACCCCGGCCGCCAGCCCGGCGCGGTCGGCGGGGGTCGCGTCCAGCAGCGCGGCGGTCAGCGGCGGTACGGCGAGCGCGCCGCCGAGGCCGAGCGGCACCATGACGACCGCGAGCAGCGCGGCCGGGGTGCGGGCGGTGACCGGCAGCAGCACCAACAGCCCGGCGACCATGAGGAGTTGACCGGCGAGCATGGGCAGCCGGGCGCCGACGGGGGCACCTCCCGCCGAAGGCGGGGAGAGGGCGGACAGCCTGCCCGAGACGATGTTGACGGCGGGGATCAGCGCCGTCATGGGCAGGAACATGAGCCCGGCGCCGAGCGGTGACTGGTCGCGCACCTGCTGGAAGAAGAGGCTGAGTACGAAGATCATCCCGTAGAAGGCGAAGCTCAGCGCGGCGCCCACCGCCACACAGACCGCGACCGTACGGTCCCTGAACAGGCCGAGCGGCACCACCGGATGCGCGCTGCGCGCCTCGATCAGGAAGAAACCGGCGAGGACGGCCACCGCGACGGCCGCCGCCACCAGCCCGAGCCCGCCGCCCTCGATGACCGCGAAGGTCAGCGCGGCCAGCCCCAGCACCGCCGTGAGCTGCCCCGGCACGTCCAGCGGCGCGGGCCTGCGCGGCGAGCGGGGCGTCCGCGCCAGCAGCACGGCGGCGAGCAGACCGACCGGAAGGTTGATGAAGAAGATGGCGCGCCAGGACCACGCCGAGGTGAGGGCGCCGCCCGCGACGGGCCCGAGCGCCACGGCCGAGGCGCCGCCCGCCGCCCACAGGGCGATGGCGCGGGCCCTGCCGATCCTGCCGGACGCCGCGCCGGACGGATGCGGGGTGGACCCGGCGTCCGGATACGCCTGCCGCACCAGGGCGAGCGAGGCGGGCAGCATCACCGAGGCGGCCGTGCCCTGCACCACGCGGGTGCCGATCAGTACGCCGAGGCCGGGCGCGAGACCGCACGCCGCCGACGCGGCGGTGAAGACCGCCATGCCCGCGCCGAAGGCGCGCCCGGCGCCGATCCGGTCCGACAGCGCCCCGGTGGAGAGCATGAAGGCGGCGAAGACCAGCGTGTAGCCGTCCACGACCCACTGGAGCGCGGCGAGGCCGCCGTGCAGATCGGTGCCGATGGACGGCAGGGCGACCGTCACGACCGAGGCGTCCAGGGTGATCACGAAGAAGCCGAGCAGGGCGGCGGCCAGGGTGCGGCCGGGCGCGGGTACGGGCGCGGGCGCGGGTACGGGCGCGGGCGCGGGTGCGGGTGCGGCGACGGGTTTCCGGGCGGCGGGCGGGGCCGCACAGTCCGGACCGGAGAGACGCGGAGACATGCGATCAGCGTGGCCGCGGCCGTCGCCGTACAGTAGTGGCCTGAATGCCACGGTCCCGGAGGTTCTGGCCATGCCCTTCACGTGTCCCCGCCCGCACCGGGTCGCGGTGATCGCCGCGCGGCCGGTGTCGATGTTCAACCTCGCCGTGCCGGAGATGCTGTTCGGCAAGGTCCGGGTGGACGGCGGGCCCGGCTACGAGGTGGAGTTGTGCACGTCTGACCCCGGCAGCGTCGGGACCGGCGGCGGGGCCGAGCTGGTGATCGGGCAGGGTCTCGACGCGGTGGAGCGCGCCGACACGGTGGTCGTGGCCGGGACCGGGTCGCGGGAGGACCCGGACCCGCGTGTCGTGGCCGTCCTGCGGCAGGCCGCGCGGGCGGGCAAGCGGGTGGCGTCCATCTGCACGGGCGCCTTCCTGCTCGCCGAGGCCGGCCTGCTCGACGGCCGCCAGGCCACCACGTACTGGGAGTACACCGGCCAACTCGCCGCGCGCTACCCGGCGGTGGTCATGGAGCCCGACGTGCTCTTCGTCCAGGACGGCCAGATGCTGACGTCCTCCGGATACGCGGCGGGCATCGACCTGTGCCTGCACATCATCCGCACCGACTACGGCGCGGCCGTCGCCAACACGGTGGCCCGGCTGGCGCTGGTCGCGCCCGTACGGCACGGCGGGCAGGCGCAGTTCACCGACACACCGCTGCCCGCGGAGACCGGCACGTCGCTCGCCGCGACCCGCGCCTGGGCGATGACCCGGCTCGACGCGCCGCTCACCCTCACCGACCTCGCCCGGCACGCGGCCGTCAGCGTCCGCACCCTCAGCCGCCGCTTCCACGCCGAGACCGGACTCAGCCCCCTTCAGTGGCTGCTGCACCAACGCGTCGAGCGGGCCAAGGAGTTGCTGGAGACCACGACGCTGCCCGTCGACCAGGTCGCCCGCGCCAGCGGTCTCGGCACCGCCGACTCGCTGCGGCAGCACCTGCTGCGCAGGGCCGGGCTGACGCCGAGCGACTACCGCGCGACGTTCACCCGCCTGACGACGGCCTGACCTCTGGCCGGTGGGCGGCGGCGCTTCTCGCCGGTCCGGGGCGTCCGGCGGCGGCGCCCTTCGCCGGTCCGGGCCGTACGACCGTACGACCGGCGGCCGTACGACCCGTGACCGCCGGGTGCCTCGTACAGTGCGGTGCATGGGTGAACGCGACGTGCTGCACATCAAGGGACGGGTGCTGGTCGGGCCCGACGAGGTCAGGGACGAGCTGTGGGTGGTCGGCGGGCGGATCAGCTACGACCGCCCGGCCGCGGCTCCGGCCGCGACCGTCACCGGCTGGACCCTGCCGGGACTGGTCGACGCGCACTGCCACGTGGGACTCGACGCGCACGGCGCCGTCGACCGCGACACCGCGGAGAAGCAGGCGCTCACCGACCGGGAGGCCGGCGCGCTGCTGCTGCGCGACGCGGGCTCGCCGAGCGACACCCGCTGGACCGACGACCGCGCCGACCTGCCCAAGATCATCAGGGCGGGCCGCCACATCGCCCGCACCCGCCGGTACATCCGCAACTACGCCCACGAGATCGAGCCCGGCGACCTGACCGCGTACGTACGCCGCGAGGCGCGTCGCGGCGACGGCTGGGTGAAGCTGGTCGGCGACTGGATCGACCGGGAGGCGGGCGACCTCGCGGCGTGCTGGCCGAAGGACGCGCTCACCGAGGCCATCGCCGCCGCGCACGAGGAAGGCGCCCGCGTCACCGCGCACTGCTTCGCCGAGGACTCGCTCGCCGACCTCGTCGCCGCGGGCATCGACTGCGTCGAGCACGCCACCGGACTCACCGAGGACACCATCCCGCTCTTCGCGGAACACGGCGTCGCCATCGTCCCCACCCTGGTCAACATCGCCACCTTCCCCGCCCTGGCCGCGGGCGGCGAGGCCAAATTCCCGCGCTGGGCCGACCACTTGCGGCGGCTGCACGCCCGCCGCCACGACACCGTGCGCGCCGCGTACGACGCCGGTATCGCCGTCTACGCCGGTACGGACGCGGGCGGCAGCCTCGCCCACGGCCTGATCGCCGACGAGGTCGCGGAGCTGGTCGCCGCCGGGCTGCCCGTCAACGCCGCGCTCTCCGCCGCCACATGGGGCGCCCGCCAATGGCTGGGCCGCGAAGGGCTCACCGAGGGCGCGCCCGCCGACCTGGTGGTCTACGAGAGCGATCCGCGCGCGGACGTACGGGTGCTGGCGGCGCCGCGGCGGATCGTGCTGCGCGGCACGGTCGTCGCCTGACGGACCGTCAAGCTCCCTCGGGACCTTTCGCGGTCACACCGTCCCGTTCGCCGCGCGCAGACGGTCGCGCCGCGCCGCTCGCGGACGCCTCCCGTGTACACCACGGCCGTTCGACGTGCGAGGACGTGAGTTGACCGAGCGTGACGTACGGGAGCCGGGACGCGTTAGGCATCTTCGCGCACGCCCGGGGCGTCAACCGAGGTGAGGGGTGTCATCCCGTGGTCCGGGTGACGCGGGGGAACGGTCGTGCGGCGAGATTCGAAGAAGTTCACGGAAACCACCCTTATGGGTGAACTGACGCCGTGTGCCCGCCAGTTCACCCTCCGTGCGTAAACATTGCCGGGTCGAGGTCCCCGGCGGCTGTCCCCAACAGTCGTGCGCCGGGGACTCCATGCCACTTGTGGGGGTTTTCCACCGTGTACCGCACCATCAACATCAGCCTGCCCGCACGCCGTTCGGCCGCCGCCATCGGCGCCGCCGTCGCCCTCGCCGCGGGCACCCTCGCCGTAGCGCCGGGCGCGCAGGCGACCCCCGCGCCGTCGGGCGGCGGCACGTCCACCGCGACCGTGCTGCGAGCGGGCCTCGACGTATCGCTGCTGAACAAGACCGTGGACGTCCCGGTGAATGTCTCGCTCAACGATGTGAAGGCGCCCGCCGACGCGAAGGAGACCGCGCTGACCGTGAAGGTCGGCAGCGGTGTCGAGCAGGGTCGCGAGATCAGCATCCTGCGGGCCGACGTCGCGACGGCGAACGCGACCGCCGACCGTGACAAGGCGGAGGGCTACGCCAACGTGGCCAAGGCCGAGGTCCATGTCCCCGGACTTCCGCTGCTCTCGCTGATCAAGCTGGACGCCGTCACGTCCAAGGCGACCTGCCAGGTGGGCCACAAGCCCACCGCCAGCTCGAAGCTGGTCGGGGTGACGATCCTCGGCAGGACCATCTCGCTCAACGCGGTCGGCACCACCGACGTCCGCGTCGGCGGGGTCGGCGAGGTCAGTCTCCAGCTCACCAACACCGTGACCACCTCCCGAACGGCCGCCGCCACCGCCCTTCAACTGAAGGTCCACATCAACCCGTTGAATCTGGGGGTCGCCGAGGTCACCGGTGACGTCACGCTGGCGCAGGCCACCTGCCGTACGCCCCAGGCCGGCGGCTCGACCGGGGGGTCGACGTCGGGCGGCAACTCCGGCGGCTCGACGAACGGCGGTTCCACGAACGGAGGCTCGACCAACGGCGGTTCCACGAACGGAGGGTCCACCAACGGCGGCTCGACGAACGGCGGCTCCGCCAACGGAGGTGCCGCGAACGGCGGTTCCACGAACGGGGGGTCCACCAACGGCGGCTCGACCGGCGGCTCCACGGGCGGTCACTCCACCGGCGGCTCCACCTCCGGCTCGTCCAACGGCGGTTCCGGCAACGGCGGTTCCAGCGGTACGTCCGGCTCCGCGGGCACCTCGGGCGGCTCCACCTCCGGCGGCAGCGACACCCACCCGCAGACCGGCACCGACACCTCGGTGAACACCGGCAACCTGGCCGAGACCGGCGCCAGTTCCTCCACGCCGTACATGGCGTACGGCGCCATCGGCCTGATCGCGGTGGGCGGCGGGGCCTTCCTGCTCACCAACCGCCGCCGCAAGGCCGCCGCTTCGCGCGGCGAGTAGTCCGGCCCACGGGGGGATCGGGGGAATACAGGGGAGGGCGGCTCCGCTCCGGGAGCCGCCCTCTACTCTGTTCCCTACGAACGGCGGCTCGACTGCCGTTCGACTTGGGGATGGGCGAACGGGGCGAACGAGTAATGGTCGACGGGCTTTTCGCGGGTCGTTACGAACTGGCGGAGCTTCTCGGCTCCGGCGGAATGGCCCGGGTGCACCGCGCCCGCGACACCCGCATGGGCCGCGCCGTCGCGGTCAAGACGCTCCTGCCCGAACTGGCCAGCGACCCCGACGCGCGCCGCCGGTTCGCCCGCGAGGCGCAGGCCGCGGGAGCGCTCAACCACCCCGGCATCGTCACCGTCCACGACCAGGACGAGGTCCGCACCGACGACGACACCGTGGTGCCGTACCTGGTCATGGAGTACGTGCGGGGCAGCACGCTCGCCCAACTCGTCCGCGAGCAGGTCTGGTTCGCGCCCGAGCGCGCGGCGCGCATCGCCGCCGACGTGCTGGACGCGCTCGCCCACGCGCACAGCCACGGCACCGTCCACCGCGACGTGAAGCCCGCCAACGTGATGATCACCACCGAAGGCGCCGTCAAGGTCGCCGACTTCGGCATCGCGCACGTCCTGCACAGCGACGCCCGGCTGACCGCCACCGGCTCGGCGATCGGCACGCCCAGCTACATGTCGCCCGAGCAGATCAACGGCGTCGACGTCGACGCCCGCAGCGACGTCTACGCGGTCGGCTGCGTCCTGACCGAACTGCTCACCGGCAGACCGCCGTTCACCGACGGCAACCCGATCAACCTCATGTACTGGCACGTCCACACCCCGCCCCCGGCCCCGTCCGCCCGCAATCCGCGGGTGCCCGAGGAGTTGGACGCGCTGGTGCTGGCCGCGCTCGCCAAGGACCCGGCCGAGCGGCCCGAGGGCGCCGCCGCCTTCCGCGACCAACTGCGCGGGTGGCTGGCGGCCACCGGCTCCTCCGCGCTGACCGGGCCCGCCGCGGAACCCGCGGACGGCGGTTCGGGCAAGCGGTCGTCGGCGGCCGACCCCCGGGCGACCTTCGGAGTGCCGGGCGCCGGGCTGCCCGCGCTGCCGCCCAAGGCGGACCCGGCCGGAGCAGGCACGCCGCCGCGGGCACCGCGGACCCCCGCCGGGTCGCCGGGCACGCCTTCCCCGTCCGGCGGCACGCCCTCGCCCTCGTCCGGCACCCCTTCCCCGTCCTCCGGCACCCCCGCACCCTCGTCCGGCACTCCCTCCCCGTCCGCGGGCCGGGGCTCGTCCATACCGCCCGCCGCCGCGAGCGACGCGACCCCGCCGCCGCGCGCGGCCGGCTACCTCCAGCCGGAGCACCCCGCGTACCGCGCCCCGCAGCGCCCGGTGCCGCCGCAGTATCTGCCGAGCACCCCGCCGCCGCTCAATGTGGGCAGGCCCGCGGAGCCGCCGCGGGGCGGGGCCGGGCGCCGCCGGTGGATGGCGGGCGCGGCCGGCCTGGCGGTCACCGCGGTCGCCGTGACCGTGACGCTCACCTTCGCGCCGTTCGGCGGCAAGAAGCACGGCGACGACATGCCCACCGACAAGCCCACCGTGCAGAACGCGGCGCTCCAACTCCACGGCGGGAAGGAGGGTTCCGGCTACAGCGGCGGGCTGAACGGGGTGGTCAGACCCTCGACGGCCACCGGCGGCACGCTCAAGCTCATCTCCTCCTACGCCTCGGAGAATCTCCTCGACCCGGCCGCCACCTACGACCAGCCGTCGTGGAATCTCCAGCGCCTCTACCTGCGCAAACTCGTGGACTACGCGCCCGCGCCCGGCGGCGCGGGCCGCAAGGTCGTCCCCGACCTCGCCACCGACACCGGCCAGGTCAGCTCCGACGGCCGCACCTGGACCTTCCGCCTCAAGGACGGCGTCACCTTCGACAACGGAGCGCCGATCACCTCCAAGGACGTCAAGTACGGCATCGAGCGGACCTTCGCCCGCGACGAGTTCCCCGGCGGCCCGACCCACCTCGTGGACCTCCTCGACCAGGGGCAGAACTACCAGGGCCCGTACACCGACAGCGACCCCGGCAAGCTCGGCCTGCGCTCGGTGGCCACACCGGACGACCGCACGATCGTCTTCCGGCTCGCCAAGCCCTACGCGGACTTCCGCTACGTCCTCGCGCTGTCGATCGGCGCGCCCGTCCCGCAGTCCGCCGACACCGGCGGCGGCAAGGACTTCGGGAAGCACCCCGTCGGCAGCGGCCCCTACCGCGTCGCGAGCTACACCTCGGGCGCCTCGCTGCACCTGGTCCGCAACACCCACTGGGACCCCAGGACCGACACCGTGCACTCCGCGCTGCCCGACGCGATCGACCTGAAGATCGTCAGCAGTCAGGACGAGGTCGAGACCGACCTGCTCGACGGCAGCGCCGACCTCGACCTGGCCGGCCAGACGGTCAGCGACCAGACCGAGACCAAGATCCTCAACGACCCGGCGCTGAAGGCCAATACGGACCTCGTCTTCAACGGCACCACCCGCTTCCTGAGCCTCCAGACCACGGTGGCGCCCTTCGACCGGTACGAGTGCCGCTGGGCCGTGCAGTACGCCATCGACAAGGCGCAGGTCCGCGCCGTGCTCGGCGGGCAGTACGCCGGCGGCGAGGTGGCCACCACGATGCTGCCGCCGACCACCGACGGATACAGCACCTCGGCCACGCCCTTCGGCACCAACGCGGGGGTGTCGTTCCCCGACGAGGCACGCAAGTACCTGGGCAAGTGCGGCAAGCCCAACGGCTTCACCGTCACCATGGCCGGGGTCAAGGCGCCGGGGCGGGTCGAGGACGCCATGCAGTCCATCCGCGGTTCCCTCGCCGAAGTCGGCATCACCGTCAAGATCGTCACGCAGGACGCCAGTACCTTCTACGACACGCTGCTGTCGCCCAGCAAGCTCAAGAGCGCCAAGTGGGGCATCGTAATGACCGGATGGGCCGCCGACTGGCCCACCGGCGGCGGCTTCCTGCGCTCGCTGATCCAGCCGGGCAGCATCAACAACTACGCCCAGCTCGACGACAGCGAGATCAACGGCCTGGTCACGCAGGCCGACGGCGTCACCGATCCGGCCAAGGCCGCGTCCCTGTGGCAGGCCATCGATGCCAAGGTGATGGGCGAGGGGACCATGGTCCCGCTGATCTACACCCAGCACCTCGTCTACCGCGCCCCCCGCCTCACCAACGTCTACGAGCAGCCGGTCCTCGGCGGCGTCGACCTCACCGCCCTCGGCGTCAAGCAGTAGGCAGGACCGGCCGGTTGAGCGCCCTGCTCTCAGGCCATGGCCGTGGCCAGGGCGTTCGCGAAGCCGTCCGTCGTACGGCGGTCGCGCACGGCGATCCGCAGCCAGTCGGGTCCGAGGCCGGGGAAGGTGTCGGCGCGCCGGACCGCGTAGCCCATCTCTCGCAGGCGGAGCCGAACGTCGGCCGCTCCGGGCATGCGCAGCAGGACGAAGGGACCGGCGGGCGCGTCGCCCGCGACCTCGACGCCGGGGAGTGCGGCCAGCCGGTCCAGCAGGTAGGCGCGGTCGCCGACCACGGTACGGGCCGCCTCCGCCGCCTCCGCGACCGCGTCCGGCTCCACGCAGGCAACGGCCGCCGCCAGCGCGGGAGTCGACACCGCCCACAGCGGCTGTGCGCTCTCCAGCGCGGCGACCGTGTCCGCGTCGCCGAGCACGTAGCCGATCCGCAGTCCGGCCAGGCCCCAGGTCTTGGTCAGGCTGCGCAGGACGAGGAGCCCCGGCACGTCCCGGCAGCCGGCCAGCGACTCGCTCTCGCCCGGCACCGCGTCCATGAACGCCTCGTCCACCACCAGCGTGCGCCCCGGACGGGCCAACTCCCGTATCAGCGCGGCCGGATGGAGGACGGACGTCGGGTTGGTCGGATTGCCGACCACCACCAGATCCGCCTCCGGCGGGACCGCCGCCGGGTCGAGCCGGAAGCCGTCGGACGCGGACAGCAGGACCCGCCGCACCTCGTGCCCGGCCGCCCGCAGCGCCGCCTCGGGTTCGGTGAACTGCGGGTGCACCACAACGGTGTGACGTGGTGTCAGTGCCCGCGCGAGCAGCACGAACGCCTCCGCCGCTCCGGCCGTCACCAGCACCTCGGCGTCCGGCCGCCCGTGGCGTAGGGCCACCGCGTGCCGCGCCGCCCGGCCGTCCGGATATCCGGCGAGGCCGGTCAGCGACCGCGCGACGCGCTCGCGCAGCCAGGGCGGGGGAGTGTTCGCGCGGACGTTGACCGCGAGGTCGATCAGGCCCTCGCCGACCTCGGCGTCACCGTGATGCCGCAAGTCGTAGCCGTCGGCGGCGACTTCGGCGCGGCGGGCGTCCTGGCCGTCGGGGGTGTCGCGGCCGTACGGGTCCGGGCCGCCGCCCGCCGCCGGGTCCGGCACGCGGTGGCGGTCAGTGGGTGTGCGCATGGTGGCCGCTTCCGTGGCTGTGCGACGGGTCGTCGGGGTGGTGGTGCGGCTGCTGCGGCAGCCCGACGCGGTCCTCGAAGCCGGGGAGCTTGACCCGGTACACGCACGAGTCGCAGTTCATCCGCAGGTCGCCCCGTACCGTCTCCCGGTAGCGCTCCATCACCAGCTCCGCCAACTCCGGCTCGGGGCCGATCACGTCGGCGCAGCGCAGCTCCACGTCCGGCGCTTCCCCCGCCCACTCGCGGGCCTGGTCCCGTACCCGGTCCGGCAGCACACCGGTGAACAGGAAGTACGGCAGGACGACGACGCGGCGCGCGCCCAGCTTGCGGCAGCGGTCGAGACTGGCCCGCACCGACGGCTCGGCCAGCGACACGAAGGCCGTCTCCACCCCCGCGTAACCACGGCCCTCCCACAGCAGCCGCGCCACCTTGAACACCTCGGCGTTGGCGTCCGGATCCGTGGAACCCCGGCCCACCAGCAGCACCGTGGTCCCCGCGCGGTCGGCGCCCGCCAGCGCCTCGTCCACGCGCCGCTCCAGCACCGTCAGCAGATTCGGATGCGGCCCGAGCGGGCGGCCGTACGCGAACGACGTCCCCGGATGGCGCCGCTCCTCACGGGCCAGCGCCGCCGGTATGTCGCCCTTGGCGTGCCCGGCCGACACCAGCACCAGCGGAACGGCGGCGAAGTCGCGTACGCCCGCGCCGACCAGCTCCGCCACCGAGTCCGCCAGCGGCGGCGGCGACAGCTCGATGAAGCCGCCGCCGACCGCCAACTCCGGACTGGCCGCGCCCAGTTGCGCCACGAACGAGCGGAAGGCGGCCGCACCGGCCGCGTCACGCGTGCCGTGGCCGACGAGCAGAAGGGCAGGGGGGTGGGTCACTGGTCGTTCTCCTTGAAGGGGTGGTCGGCGAGGGGACGGTCGGTGAGGGGACGGTCGGTGAGGTGATGTTCCGCGAGGGGATATTCCGTGTACAACAGGGCGTTGAGTGCCGCGGCGGCCACCGCGGAGCCGCCCTTCTCCGAGACGTTGCTGACCGCGGGCAGCCCCGACGCCCGCAGCCGCGCCTTGCTCTCCGCCGCGCCGACGAAGCCGACCGGCAGCCCGATCACCAACGCGGGCGCCGCGTCCAGGTTCAGCAACTCCTCCAGCGCCGTGGGCGCGCATCCGACCACCCACACCGCGCCCGGCCCGACCTCCGCGTACGCCAGCCGTATCGCGTGCGCGCTGCGCGTCAGTCCCGGCCCGGACGCCGCGTCCGTGAGCCGGCACACCGAGGACCGTGCCGTGATCCCGGACGCGACCATCTCCACGTCCGCCACGATCGGCGCGCCCGCGTGCAACGCGGCGTGCGCGTAACGGAGTTCCGACTCCTCGCACACCAGGTCCTCCGCGTACCCGAGGTCCGCGCTCGAATGGATCACGCGCTCCACGACGGCCCGTCGCAGCGGCGTCATCCCTGAGGTGTCGAGCCGGGACCGCAGGATGCGGAAGGACTCCTGCTCGATGGGGTGGACCGTACGGTTCACGCGGCTTCTCCTCCGGAGGGGGTGGGGGCGGTCGGGGCTTGTGGGAACGGGTGACGGGGCGCCGTCATGTCTGCCAGCGGTAGCCGCGGGGGGTCACCATGCGGCCGGAGACGATACGGCTGGCGGTGTTGCCGACGGTCACGACCGTCACCATGTCGACCGTGCCGACGTCGAGGTCGGCGAGCGTCGTGACCTCGACCCGCTCGTCCGGGCGGGACGCCGCGTGGACGACGCCGACCGGAGTCAGCGGGGTGCGGTGCTCGGCCAGGACGGACAGCGCCTTGGGCAACTGCCAGGCGCGCCCGCGGCTGCGGGGGTTGTAGAAGGTCACGACCAGGTCGGACTCGGCGGCGGCCCGCACGCGCCGTTCGATCACGTCCCAGGGTGTGTGCAGGTCGGACAGGCTGATCGAGACGTGGTCGTGGCCGAGCGGCGCGCCCAGCAGGGCGGCTGCCGCCAGGGCGGCGGTCACGCCCGGGACGCCGATCACGTCGATGTCGTCGGCCGCCTCCGCCAGCGCGGGGGAGGCCATCGCGTAGACCCCGGCGTCACCGCTCCCGATCAGCGCGACGGCGTGCCCGGCGCGGGCCTCGGCGACGGCGGTGCGGGCCCGTTCCTCCTCCGCGCCGAGCCCCGTCTCCAGCACGCGGGTGCCGGGCATCAGCAGGTCGCGGATCTGGTCGACGTACTGGTCGAGGCCGACGATCACGGAAGCGCGGCGCAGTTCCGCCACGGCGCGCGGTGTCACCAGGTCGCGGGCGCCGGGGCCCAGGCCCACCACGGCCAGCCGTCCGCGCGGTCGGCGCCGCGCGATGGCGGCTGTCGCCATCGCCGACTTCCGCTTCTCCACGATCAGTTGGCCGCCGGTCCCGGCGGCCAGGATCGCCGCCGCCTCCGCCACGGACGGTGTCCCGACCGCGGCGAGCGGCGCCGCCGAGGGGTTCGGCACGGCCGTCCTCGCCAGTTCCGCTGCCGCGTACGTCAGCAACGGCACCCCGAACTCCGCCGCCGCGGCCACGATCCCCTCCTCCCCGGCCTTCGCGTCCACCGTCGCCAGGGCGCTCACGCTCTTCTGCGCCAGCCCCGCCTCCGCCAGGGTGCTGCGCACCAGCCCGAACACTTCCTCCCGCCCGACCCCCCGGCTTCCCCCCACCCCCACCACCAACGACGGCGGCCTCACATACACCGCGACGCCCCCCTCATCTCCCTCCACCACCCGATCCGTCACCCACACCGCATACCCACCCGCGCCCGCCGGGCGGGGGACGGCGGCGTTCGGCGGTGCCGAGGTCAGCTCGCGCTGGGCCGGGGGCTCGGGCCGGAGCGTGGACGGCTGGTCCTGCCCGGCCACAGTCCGGGGGTCTTCGGGGGGCGACGGTTCCCCTGAATCCGCCGCGTCCGCCGGGCGGGGGACGGCGGTGTTCGGCGGTGCCGAGGTCAGCTCGCGCTGGGCCGGGGGCCCGGGCCGGAGCGTGAACGGCTGGTCCTGCCCGGCCGACGTCCGGGGGCCTTCGGGGAATGACGGTTCCCCTGAATCCGCCGCGTCCGGCGGACGCGGGATGGCGGTGTTCGGCGGTGCCGGGGTCAGCTCGCGCTGGGTCGGGGGCTCGGCGTGGAGTGTGGACGGCTGGTCCTGCCCGGCCGACGTCCGGGGGCCTTCGGGGGACGAGGGTTCCCCTGAATCCGCCGCGTCCGGCGGACGCGGGACGGCGGTGTTCGGCGGTGCCGTGCGGTGCCCGGCCAAGGTCTGGGGGTCTTCGGGGGAAGTGGGTTCCCCTGAATCCGCCGCGTCCGGCGGACGCGGGATGGTGGAGGGCGGCGGTGCCGTGCGGGGCCCGGCCGACGTCTGGGGGTCTTCGGGGGATGACGGTTCCCCCGAATGTGCTGGGGTCCACTCTGCCGAGACCACCGTCAGGGGAAAGGCGGGGAGGGGCCAGGTCTGGTCGGCGTGGAGGCGGACGGGGGCGCCGTCGAGGAGGGCGCGGGTGAGGGGGGCCAGGGGCCCGTCCGTGGGGTAGGGGAGGGCGTCGAGCGCGGGGGTGCCGACGGAGTCGGTCGCGGTGGTGATGACGGGAGCGGACCCGAGGACGGAGGAGACGGCGGAGGCCAGAGCGTTGGCGCCGCCGCCGTGTCCGCCGAGGAGGGCGACGGCGTGGCGGTGGGCCTCGTCGACGGTGACGACACCGGGATCCTCGGCCTTGCCGCGCAGCAGCGGGGCGAGGAGCCGCACGGCGGCGCCGGTCGCGAGGAAGAGGACGAGCTGGTCGCACTCGGCGAAGGCCGTCGCCACGACGGACCGCAGCGGACGGTCCGCGCCGTCCCCGTACAGCACCGTCCTGCCGGGCCACGCGGCGGCGAGCCGCTCGCATCCGGTGCGCCCCGCCGCGGTGGCGTGGATGAGGCCGATCACGAGAGCTCTCCTTCTTGGGGTGCGGGGCGCCGGGCCCACAGCACGAACACGGGATTCGTCGCGGCCAGCCGCGCCACCTCCCCGGGCAGCGGCGCGAGCCGCGACGACTGGAGCAGGACACCGTCGGGCACCAGCCCGGCGGCCCGCAGGGCACCGCGGACCTCCGCCACCCGGTCCACGGCGGCGAGCGTCACCACGACGGTCCGCCGCGCCCGCCGTGCGCACGCCGCGACGATCGCGGCCAGCTCCCGCCCGCCGCCGCCGACGAAGACGGCGTCGGGGTCGGGCAGTCCGTCGAGCGCGGCGGGCGCGTCCCCGTGCACGACCTGCACGTCCACGCCGTGCGCGACGGCGTTCGCCCGTATCCGCTCGACGCCGTCGGCCGTCTTCTCCACGGCGACCACGGCGGCGCCGAACCGCGCGCACTCCACGGCCACGGACCCGGACCCGGACCCGACGTCCCACACCAGGTCCCCGGTGCGCGGCCCGAGCCGGGCCAGGGCCAGGGCCCGTACCTCGAACTTGGTGACCATGGAGTCGCGGTGCGCGAACTCCTCCTCGGGCAGCGCCCATTGGGCGGGTGCGGGCGGCGGCCCCGCGACCGTACGGGAGACGTGGGCCCGTTCGCCGAAGGAGTCCGCCGCCAGGCACAGCACCACCGCGACCCCGGCCCCCGACCAGTCCCGTTCGGCGGCCCGCGCAGGCGAGACCCGCTCGACGCGCTCGGCATCCGTACCGAGCGCGGAGGCGACAACGAGGGTACGGTCCAGGCCGGTACGGGCCAGCGCCGCGCCCAACTCGGCCGGTCCCGCGCCGGGTCCGGTCAGTACGGCGGTCTTGGGATGCGCCCGGCACACATGGACGGCGGTGCGAAGATCGCGTCCGTGCGCGCTGACCACCACCGCGTCGTCCCAGCGCAGCCCGAGCCGGGCGAAGGCCACCGCGACGGACGGGGACGACGGCCGTACGTCGAGCGCCGCCGCGCCGAACCGCGCGCCCAACGCCCGTACGATCCCGAAGAATCCGGGGTCGCCCGAGGCGAGCACGACCACGCGGGCACCGGGCGCGGCCACGTACTCCGCGATCGTGTCGAGCGCGGGTGCGAGCGGCCCGAGCAGCACGCGCCGTGCCCCGGCGGGCAGTTGGACCGCGTCGAGGTGCCGGGCGGCGCCGACGACCAGATCGGCGGCGCCGACGTCGGGCACCGGGCCGCCCGTACCCACGCCGAGGACGGTGATCACGCCGTCACCCATGGGACTCACGCGGTTCCCCCGAAGCGCGGGACTCCTCCGGCGTACGGGACTCTCCCGGAGCACGGGACTCCCGCAGGGCGCGCCGCGCCACCGGATCGGCCCGCCGGAAACCGTGGAAGTGGCCGGGGTGATAGAGGTGCGAGCGCGTCCCGGAGGCGGCGAGCGCGGGTCCGACCAGGAAGAGCGTGTGCTTCCAGAGCTTGTGCTCCTTGACGGTGGCCTCCATCGTGCCGACCGTGCAGCGCAGCAACAGCTCCTCGGGCCAGGTGACCTGATGGGCGATCAGCACCGGGGTGCCGGTGACGTAGCCGCCCTCCAGCAGCTCGGCGGCGAGCTGCCCGGACCGCGCCGCGGACAGGAACACCGCCATCGTCGTACCGTGCCGGGCGAATTCCCTGACCTCCTCGCCCGGCGGCATCGGCGTCTTGCCACCGCCCAGCCGGGTCAGGATCACCGACTGCGCGACCTCGGGAATCGTCAACTCCCGCCCGGCCAGGGCCGCGACGGCCGAGAACGACGACACCCCCGGCACGATCTCCACCTCGATGCCGAGCCCCGCGCAGCGGTCCACCTGCTCCTGCGTGCCGCCCCACAGCGCCGGATCGCCCGAGTGGATCCGCGCCACCCGCAGCCCCTCGCGCAGCGCCCGCTCGTACACCGCGACCACGTCCTCCAGCGACATCGCCGCCGAGTCCAGGATCTCCGCGCCGTCGCGGGCGTGCCGCAGCACCTCGGCCTGCACCAGGCTCGCCGCCCAGATGACGACGTCGGCCTCCGCGATGGCCCGCGCCGCCCGGAAGGTCAGCAGATCCGCCGCGCCGGGGCCCGCGCCGACGATCGTCACCTTCGCGCCGTTTGCGGCGCCCGTCCTCGGTTCCGTCGCGCCGCTCACAGCTTTCCTCCCCGGCCGCCGTCGCGCCGCGCGGGCGCGATCAGCGTCGACAGGTACGGCAGCGCGCCGTCCCGCAGCTCCTCCGCCAACTCCTTGGCGGGCCTGATGGATTCACCGGGCAGCCCCAGCGAACTGCCCCACACCGCGCCCTCGGTCCTGCCGGTCTCCCGCAGCGCCGTCGCCACTTCCCCGGCCAGCCGCCCGAATTTGTACGCCACCACCGTGCCGGGCCCCTCCAGCGCCGCCCGCAGCACCGCGGCCCCCGCCGTCACCGGCACCAGCGTCAACGGCTCGGTCCCCTCGGTGAGTACGGCCCCGCTGCGCGCCGCCAGATCCTGCATCGCCGTGATGCCGGGCACCGTCTCGATCCGCACCCCGGCCACCGACTCCGTTACCGTCTGCGCCAGATACGTGAACGTCGAGTACACATTCGGGTCGCCGATCGTCGCGAAGGCCACCGTCCCGTGCTCCCGCAGGAGTTCGGCCACCCGCGCGCCCGCCGCGTCCCACGCCGCCTCCCGCCGCGCCCGGTCGGTCCGCTCGTTCAGCGCGAACACCACCCGGACGATCCGCGCCGCGTCCACGTAGTGCAGGACGGTCGCCTCCGCCCGTCCCCGCTCGCCCGTGTCGAGTACCGGTACGACGACCACGGCCGCCGCCCGCAGCGCGTTCACTCCCTTGACGGTCACCAGCTCCGGGTCGCCGGGGCCCACCCCGACTCCGGTCAGCAGCGCGGTCATTCGGCACACCTCTCTACGAAGCGCCGCGCCAGTGACGGCTCGGCGGCCCAGTGCACATGCAGATACGAGGCATGCACGTTCTTCTCCGCGAAGCCGTCGACCCTGCGGGCGGCTTCTCCCGTGAAACCCCAGGCCGGGGTGGTGCCCGCGCCCGGCTCCACGCGGGTCCTGTGGAACTCGTGGCCCCGCAGGCGGGTGCCGGCCGCCGCCAGCACGCTGTCGCTCAGCGCGACGGCCTCGCGGTAGCCCAGCGTCAGGCGGTCGGTCATCGTGGCCGTGGCGTTCAGCACCCCGCACATCGGGGCGCCGTCCAACTCCCTTGTCAGATAGAGGAGTCCGGCGCACTCCGCCGCGATCGGGCCTTTGAAGGCGGCGACCGCCTCGCGCAGCTGCTCATTCGCCGACAGGTCGGCGGCGTGCATCTCGGGGAAGCCGCCGCCGAGGATCACGCCGGACGTACCCTCCGGCAACTTCTCGTCCCGCAGCGGGTCGAACCCCACCACCTCCGCCCCCGCCGCCCGCAGCAGCTCCGCCTGCTCCTCGTACCCGAACGTGAACGCCGCCCCACCCGCGACAGCCACCACCGCGCCCCTCCCCGAAGCCAAGCCCGACTTCCCGGCCCCACCCGCGGCGGCAGTTGGGGGAGGGGCCGGGGCGGAGCCACGGTTTCGGGGAGGGGCGGGGTGGGGGAAAGCGGCGTCGCAGGCCGCCAGCTCGGACAGCGGGTCCCAGGCGGTGCCCGGCAGGTCCGGGGCGCTGCGCGCCAGGGAGAGGAGCGCGGGCAGATCGCAGGCACCGCGCACGAGCGCGGCGAGCTCACGGACCCACCCCACGGCGTCACCCCGCCGCTCGGCGACAGGAATGAGCCCGAGGTGCCGGGACGGCACATGAAGCAGCGGCGCGCGCCGCAGCACACCGAGCACGGGCACCCCGGACTCGTCGAGCGCGGCCCGCAAAAGGGCCTCGTGCCGATCGGAAGCGACCTGATTGAGAACGACCCCGCCGATCCGCACCTCGGGATCCCAGGAAGCGAAGCCATGGACGAGCGCGGCGACGGACCGCGACTGCGCGCCGGCGTCCACGACGAGAACCACCGGCGCCCGGAGAATCTTGGCGACCTGCGCGGTGGAGCCCAGCTCCCCGCGCCCCGCGGCACCGTCGAAGAGCCCCATGACGCCCTCGACGACGGCGAGTTCGCATCCGGCGGCGCCGTGCGCGAAGAGCGGGACGACACGGTCGGGCCCGCACAGAAAGGGATCCAGGTTGCGGCCGGGCCGCCCGGCGGCGAGCGAGTGGTAGCCGGGATCGATGTAGTCGGGCCCGACCTTGTGCGGGGACACGGCGAGCCCGGCCTCGGCGAAGGCGGCCAACAGCCCGGTGGCGACGGTGGTCTTGCCGCTTCCGGAGGCGGGCGCGGCCACCACGAGGCGCGGGACGTTCACCACTCGATGCCCCTCTGCCCCTTCTGCCCCGCGTCCATGGGGTGCTTGACCTTGGACATGTCGGTGACGAGGTCGGCGGCGTCGACCAGCGCGGGCGGCGCGTTGCGGCCGGTGATGACGACGTGCTGGGCGCCGGGCCGGTCGCGGAGCACGGCGACGACCTCGTCGGTGTCGACCCACCCCCAGTGCATGGGGTACGCGAACTCGTCCAGCACGTAGAGCCGGTACGTCTCGGCGGCCAGGTCCCGCTTGACCTGCTCCCACCCCTCGCGGGCCGCGTCCTCGCTGGACTCCAGGGACCGCTGCACCCAGGACCAGCCCTCGCCCATCTTGTGCCAGGCGACGGTCCCGCCCTCGCCGGAGTCGCCGAGCACGCGCAGCGCCCGCTCCTCGCCGACCTTCCACTTGGCGGACTTGACGAATTGGAACACCCCGACCGGCCAGCCCTGGTTCCAGGCGCGCAGCGCGAGACCGAAGGCGGCGGTCGACTTCCCCTTGCCGACCCCGGTGTGCACGATCGTCAGCGGCCGGTTCCTGCGCTGACGGGTCGTCAAACCGTCGTCGGGTACGGCACTCGGCTGCCCCTGTGGCATTACGCGGCCCTCCGTACGTCGTTGACGAGCGCGGACACCGTGTCGGCGCGCAGTTCCTCCAGCGTCACCGCGACGCCGCCCAACTCCTGTGCCAGCGCGCCCGCGAGGCCCAGCCTGACCGGGCCCGACTCGCAGTCCACGACCACCGAGGCGGTGCCTTCTGCGGCCAGCAGCCGGGCCGCCCGCGCGGCGAGCGCCATCGGTTCCAGACCGCTCTTGACCGTGCTGCCCGCCGCCGCCCGGCTGCCGGTCGCCCGGCCGTCCGTCACCACGATCAGCAGCGGGCGCCGCGTGGCGTCCCGCAACCGCTCCACGCGCAGTACCTCACGCGCCTTGAGCAGCCCGGCGGCCAGCGGCGTACGCCCACCGGTCGGCAGCTTCTCCAGCCGGGCCGCGCCCGCCTCGACCGACGACGTCGGCGGCAGCACGAGGTCGGCGTCCGCGCCCCGGAAGGTGACCAGACCGACCTTGTCGCGCCGCTGGTACGCGTCCAGCAGCAGCGACAGCACCGCGCCCTTGACCGCGGTCATCCGCTCCCGCGCCGCCATCGAGCCGGACGCGTCCACCACGAACAGCACGAGATTGCCCTCGCGGCCCTCCCTGACCGCCTGCCGCAGATCGTCCCGGCGGATCACGAGCCCCGCGCCCGACCGGCCGCGCGCCCGCTGGTACGGGGCCGCCGCCTGCACGGTGGCCGCCAGATGCAGCTTGCCCAGCGAGCCGCGCGGGCGCCTGGCGGAGGTCGTCCTGCCGTGCGCCGTACGGGCCCTGGACCTGCGTCCGGCCGCGCCCTCGCCGATGCCCGGCACATCGAAGTGCCGCGTCCTGTACGGGTCCCCGGCGCCGACCGCCGAGCGCTCGCCCTTAGGCCCGGAGCCGTCGCCCGCGCTGTCGCCCGCACCCGCGCTCGCGGCGGGGGAGTCCTGGCCCGCGGGCGCGTCCTGCTCGCTGCCGGGCTGTTCCCGCGAGCCGCCCTGCGGGCCGCCCTCCGGCTCCCGAGGCCCGGACGGCCCGCCGCCGGGGCCGTCCGGGTCGGTGTCCGGGTCGTCGTCCCCCTCGCCGTCCCGCCCCTCGCCCTGCTCTCCCTCTCCCTCGCCGGCCCCGCGCTCCCGCTCCAGCGTCTCGTCCAGCTTGTCCTCGTCGAGACCGGGCGCGTCAAAGGGGTTGCGACGCCGCCGGTGGGGCAGCGCCAACAGCGCGGCCTGCCGTACGTCCTCGGCGAGGACGACCGTGCGGCCCGCCCACGCGGCCAGCGCCGTCGCCGTACGCGCCATGACGATGTCCGCGCGCATCCCGTCCACCTCGAACGCCGCGCACGTCGCCGCGATCTGCCGCAGCGCGCCGTCGCCCAGGCGCACCGACGGCAGCAACCGCCGCGCGGCGGCTATCCGTTCACGCACCGCCTGCTCGTCGGCCGCCCAACGCGCCCCGAAACCGGCCGGATCCGCGTCGTACGCCAGCCGCCGCCTGACCACCTCGACGCGCTCGTCGGTCTCCCGCGAGGCCGCGACCTCGACCGTCAGGCCGAACCGGTCGAGCAACTGCGGGCGCAGCTCGCCCTCTTCCGGGTTCATCGTGCCGACCAGCAGGAAGCGGGCCGCGTGCCGGACGGAGACGCCTTCGCGCTCCACGTAGCTCGCGCCCATCGCCGCCGCGTCCAGCAGCAGGTCCACCAAGTGGTCGTGGAGCAGATTCACCTCGTCCACGTACAGCACGCCGCGGTGCGCCGCCGCCAACAGGCCCGGCTCGTACGCCTTCACGCCCTCCGACAGGGCGCGCTCGATGTCCAGCGCGCCCACCAGGCGGTCCTCGCTCGCGCCGACCGGCAGCTCAACCACCCGCGCCGCGCGGGCCGTTCCCCCGCCCGTCTCATGCGGGCCGTCCGGGCACTGCGCGTCCGGGGCCGCCGGGTCGCAGGAGAACCTGCACCCCGGCACCACCGGTACGTCCGGCAGCAGTGTCGACAGCGCCCGCACCGCGGTGCTCTTCGCGGTGCCCTTCTCCCCCCTGACCAGCACCCCGCCCACCGCCGGGCTCACGGCGTTCAACAGCAGCGCCAACCGCAGGTCTTCCTGGCCCACCAGGGCCGTGAACGGATACGGCGTACTCACGATGCCTCCTCGTACGTGCACATGCGGTTCGCTGACATCTCTCCCCCCACCCCGCCCCTCCCCGAAGCCCTCACCCGCCGGGCGGGCTGGAGAACCGGGGTGGGGTGCGCGAGGGCGGCTCCCGCCTCCGGCGGGTGTGCGGCGGGCAGGGGAGTTGGGGTGGGGTGCGCGCGGGCGGGTTCCGCCTCCGGCGGGTGGGCGGTCCGTGCTGCGCACGCCTCGGCGGGTTCCGCCTGCGGCAGCCGGAGGGTCGGTGCTGCGCACGCCTCGGCGGCTCCCGCCTCCGGCTGCCGGACGATGGGTGCTGTGCATGCCTCGGCGGGTTCCGGCTTCGGTCGCCGGGCGGGCTGGGGAATGCTGAGAGGGGTGCGGCACGACGAGCCTGTCCGGCGATTGAGGACAGGGGGGACGGGGGCTTGCCGCCGGTTTCGGGGAGGGGCGGGGTGGGGGAGAAGGCCCGCCGCAGGCGTAGCGGTGGCGGTGGGGGTCACGCGTCGCCCTCCAGGTCACCCTCGAGGTCGAGATAGGTGGAGCGCAGACGCTCCAGGGTCTCGGGGTCGGGGGCGGACCACAGCCCCCGCTCGGCCGCTTCGAGCAGCCGCTCCGAAATCCCCCGCAGAGCCCAGGGATTGGACTTCCGCATGAATTCCTGGTTCTCCGCGTCGAAGACGTACTCGGTGGCGAGCTTCTCGTACATCCAGTCGTCCACCACCCCCGCCGTGGCGTCGTACCCGAAGAGATAATCGACGGTCGCCGCCATCTCGAAAGCCCCCTTGTACCCGTGCCGCCGCATCGCGGCCATCCAGCGGGGATTGACGACCCGCGCCCGGAACACCCGGTGCGTCTCCTCACCGAGGGTCCGCGTGCGGACCTGGTCCGTGAGCGCGGAGTCGCCGACATAGGCCCGCGGGGAGTCGCCGGTCAGATGCCGGACCATGGCGACCATGCCCCCGTGGTACTGGAAGTAGTCGTCGGCGTCGACAAGGTCGTGCTCACGGGTGTCGACGTTCTTGGCGGCGACCTGGATACGGCGGAAGGCGGCCTCCATGTCACCGCGGGCGGCCCGCCCGTCGAGACCGCGGCCGTAGGCGTAACCGCCCCAGACGGCGTAGACCTCGGCGAGGTCGGCGTCGGAGCGCCAGTTGCGGGCGTCGATCAGCGGCAGCAGCCCGGCCCCGTAGGCACCGGGCTTGGAGCCGAAGATGCGGGCGGTGGCGCGCCGCCGGTCCCCGTGCTCGGCGAAGTCCTCGTCGGCGTGGGCGCGTACGTAGTTGACGTCGGCGGGCTCGTCCAACTCCGCGACGGCCCGCACCGCGTCGTCCACGAGGGCGACGACGTGCGGAAAGGCGTCGCGGAAGAAGCCGGAGATGCGGACGGTGACGTCGATCCGGGGCCGCCCCAACTCCTCGGCGCCGACGACCTCGAAGCCGGTGACCCGCCGGGACGCGTCGTCCCACAGCGGACGGCAGCCGAGCAGTGCCAGGATCTCGGCGATGTCGTCGCCCTGGGTGCGCATGCACGACGTGCCCCACACGGTGAGGCCCACGGACTGCGGATACGCGCCGGTGTCGGCGAGGTGCCGGGCCAGCAGCGAGTCGGCGAGCGCCGTGCCGACGTCCCAAGCGAGCCTGGACGGAATGGCCTTGGGGTCGACGGAGTAGAAATTGCGGCCGGTCGGCAGGACGTTGACCAGGCCGCGGGTCGGCGACCCGGAAGGCCCGGCCGGTACGTAACCGCCGCGCAGCGCCCGCAGGATGTGGTCGATCTCGTCGGTCGTACGGGCCAGGCGCGGCACGACCTCGCGGGCGGCGAATTCCAACACCCTTACCGCGTCCGGCACTTCGTGGTCGCCCAGCACCTGCGCGACCACCCCGGCGGCGGCGTCACGGTGCCAGTCGGCGGCCTCCATCGCCTCCGCGAGCCGCCGCGCGAGCTGCTCCAGCAGGTCGACGGCGTCGGAGGCGGTCCGCGCGGGGCCGGCCGCGAGCGAGGTGAGCGCGGACGGCAGCTCCACGCGGGCGCCGGGCTCGGCGAGCAGCGTCTTCTCCACCAGGCCGAAGGAGAGTGCGAGCGCGGCCCGCAGCCCCGGCAGCGCGCCGCCGACCCCGCCCCACACCTGCGCGGAGCGCAGCACGGCGAGGACCAGATTGGTCCTGGCCTCGCCGACCGGCCCGCCGCCCAGGATGTGCAGACCGTCCCTGATCTGCACGTCCTTGATCTCGCAGAGCCAGCCGTCGACATGCAGCACGAAGTCGTTGAAGTCGTCCTCCTCCGGCTGCTCGTCCACGTGCAGGTCGTGGTGGAGTTCGGCGGCGCGCACCAGGGTCCAGATCTGGCTGCGGACCGCCGGGGCCTTGGCCGGGTCGAGATCGTTCACCAGGGCGTACTCGTCGAGGAGCTGCTCCAGCTTCGCCAGGTCGCCGTAGGTGTCGGCGCGGGCCATCGGCGGCACGAGGTGGTCCACGACGGTGGCGTGGCCGCGCCGCTTGGCCTGGGTGCCCTCGCCGGGGTCGTTGACGATGAAGGGGTAGACCAGGGGGAGTTCGCCGAGGACGGCGTCCGGCGCGCAGCCCGCCGACAGCCCGAGGCCCTTGCCGGGCAGCCACTCCATCGTGCCGTGCTTGCCCAGGTGCACGATCGCGTCGGCGCCGAAACCGCCCTCGGCGGTCGCCGTCTCCAGCCAGCGGTACGCGGCCATGTAGTGGTGGGACGGCGGCATGTCGGGGTCGTGGTAGATCGCGATCGGGTTCTCGCCGAAGCCGCGCGGCGGCTGGATCATGATGACGACATTGCCGAACCGCAGGGACGCCAGCACGATGTCGTCGCCGTCGAGGTAGAGGGAGCCCGGCGGCTCGCCCCAGTGCTCCAGCATCCCGGCCCGCAGGTCGGCGTCGAGCGTCGCGAACCACTTCTCGTAGTCGGCCAGCGGCACGCGCGCGGGCGCCGCCGAGAGCTGATCCTCCGTCAGCCACTCCACGTCGTGACCGCCCGCCGCGATCAGCCGGTGGATCAACTCGTCGCCCTCGGAGGGGTATTCACCGGTCACGTATCCCGCGTCGCGCAGCGCGTCCAGCAGCCGTACGGCGGAGGCGGGGGTGTCGAGGCCGACCGCGTTGCCGACCCGGGAGTGCTTGGTCGGGTAGGCGGTGAAGACCAGCGCGAGCCGCTTGTCGGCGTTCGCCTTGTACTTCAGCGCCGCGTGCCGGACCGCGATACCGGCGACCCGCGCCGCCCGTTCCGGATCGGCCGCGTAGACCGGCACGTCGCCCTCGCCGGTCTCCTTGAACGAGAACGGCACGGTGATCAGCCGCCCGTCGAATTCGGGGATCGCCACCTGCATCGCCGCGTCCATCGGTGTCAGCGCCGCGTCCGACCCCAGCCACGCCTCGCGCGACGAGGTCAGGCACAGGCCCTGGAGCACCGGCACGTCCAGGTCCGCCAACGCGCCGATGTCCCACGCCTCGTCGTCCCCGCCCGCCGTCGCCTCGGACGCGACGGTGCCGCCCGCCGCCAGCACGGTCGCCACGATCGCGTCGGCCCGCCCGAGCAGCGCGTACAGCCCCTCGTCGGCGCTGCGCAGCGAACCGCAGTACACCGGAAGGGCGTTGGCGCCCTTCGCCTCGACCGCCGCGCACAGCGTGTCCACGAACGCGGTGTTCCCCGACAGTTCGTGCGCCCGGTAGAAGAGGACGGCGACGGTCGGCAGGGCCTCGTCGTACGCGTACGCGCCGTGCACGCCGTACTCGGGCATCCGGCGGGGCGCCTCGAAGCCCTCGCCGCTCATCAGCACCGTGTCGGACAGGAAGCGGGCCAGCTCCGTCAGATTCTCCGGGCCGCCCTCGACCAGATAGCGCAGCGCCTCCGCGACGACACCCGCGGGGACCGACGACAGCGCCATCAGCTCCGCGTCCGGCACCGACTCACCGCCCAGCAGCACCGTCGGCACCCCGGAGGCCGCGAGCGCCGCGAGCCCCTCCTCCCAGACCCGTCGGCCGCCGAGCAGCCGGACCACCGCGATGTCCACGCCGTCCAGCAGCGCGGGCAGTTCGGCCGCCGGATCGACGCGGGAGGGGTTGCCGATCCGGTAGGAGACGGCGGACGAGTCGGCGGCGCGGGCCGCCAACAGGTCGGTGTCGGCGGTGGACAGCAGCAGAACGGTGCTCACGTGTGCCCCATCGTCATCGTCACGTCCCGTTCCCCGGCGGGGGAACGGGTGGGTCTGCGGCCGGCCGGCCGCCCCGGAGAAGTCCTTACGGGTGCCGCCCCGGCCGTCGTTCCGGCCGTTGTCCCGGCTGTTGTCCCGGTTGCCGTTCACGGCGCGCCCGGCGGCACGAACGGCAGGTCGGGCGGCGGCCCCTGCTCGATCAGCCGCAGCAGCGCGCCGGTGTCCGCGTGCTCCTCGATCAGATCGCCCAGCCGGTCCAACTGCGCCTCGCGCAGCGCCCCGAAGGACGTGTCGGGCGCCGGGACGAAGCGCCGCCCGGCGGCGGCGGCCACCCGGCGCAGGAACGCCCGGCGGAAACCGTCGCTCTCCAACGAGCCGTGCCAGTGCGTGCCCCACACCGCGCCGACCCGGCAGCCGTCGAGGAACTCCTCGTCACCGCCCAGGACTTCGGCCACCCCGTGGTGGATCTCATAGCCCTCGACGCGCTCCCCGTACGCCGTCCCGACCGGCCTGGCCAGCGTCTTCGCGGCGGCGAAGCGCACCCGGACCGGCAGCAGGCCAAGACCGGGGACCGAGCCCGCCCGCGACTCGACGTCGTCCTCGATGCGGTCGGCCAGCATCTGGAAACCGCCGCAGACACCCAGCACCGGACGCCCCTCGGCGGCCCGCCGTACGACGGCGTCGGCCAGGCCGCGCTCACGCAGCCACTCCAGCGCCCGCACGGTGCCGCGCGTGCCCGGCAGCACCACGAGGTCGGCGTCGGCCAACTCCTCGGCCCGGTCCACGAACCGCACCACCACCCCCGGCTCCGCCGCGAGCGCGTCCACGTCCGTGAAGTTCGACATCAGCGGTACGGCGACCACCGCGACCCGCAGCACCTCCGCGCCGTGCGGCGGCGCGACCACCGATTCATGGGCGGCGCCGCGCGGCGACACGCTCCCCCGAACTCCGCCCCGGGGGACCCCCAGCCCGTCCTCCTCGTCGATGCCCAGGCCGTGGGCGAACGGCAGCACGCCGAGCGTCGGCCGGCCGGTCAGCTTGTGCAGCATGTCCAGACCCGGCCGGAGCAGCGAGACGTCACCGCGGAATTTGTTGACCAGATAGCCCGCGACCAGCGCCTGGTCCTCCGGCGCGAGCAGCGCCGTCGTCCCGAAGAAGGACGCGAAGACGCCGCCGCGGTCGATGTCGCCGACCACGACCACCGGCAGTCCGGCCGCGCGGGCCACGCCCACGTTCACGATGTCGGTCCTGCGCAGATTGATCTCGGCCGGGCTGCCCGCGCCCTCGCAGATCACCGCGTCGTACCGGCCGCGCAGCTCTTCGAGGCAGCCGGTGACCGTGCCCAGCAGATCGGCCTGCCGTCCGCCGTGGTAGCCGCGCGCGCTCAGTTCGCCCACGGCCTTGCCCAGCACCACGACCTGGCTGCTGCGGTCGCCGCCCGGCTTGAGCAGCACCGGATTCATCAGCGCCGACGGCTCCACGCGGGCGGCCTGTGCCTGCATCGCCTGTGCCCGGCCGATCTCGGCGCCCTCCCGCGTCACGAACGAGTTCAGCGACATGTTCTGCCCCTTGAAGGGGGCCACGCGTATGCCCTGTCGCACCAGCCACCGGCAGATCCCCGCCGTCACCACGGACTTGCCCGCGTCCGAGGTCGTCCCGGCGACCAACAGGCCGCCCCCGAGGCCCGTCACGAGGTCCCCCCGGCGCCGGAGAAGGACCGCGCCCGGCGCGACACCGTCGGACTCCACCCTCGTGCTTCGCGCCGCCGCGGCGGACGTATCCCTCCGCCGACGGCACGTCCCCCGAAGGGCCGTTCCCCCGGCCGGCCGTGGCCCGGCCCCGAGCCGTCCCGTATCGCCGCCGTCAGGACGCAGAGCGCCGCCGCGGCGGCCGAGACCCGCCGCGACAGCCGGACGGCCCGCGCGATGTCGGCCGGGGCCGGGGCCGGGTGTTCGGCGCCCAGGACGGCGCGGTGTTCGGTGCGGCCCGCGTAGGAGAGGGTGCCGCCGAGACGCAGGCGCAGGGCGCCGGCGAAGGCGGCTTCCACGGGTCCCGCGTTGGGGCTGGGGTGCGCGGCGGCGTCCCGGCGCCAGACGCGCAGGGCGGTACGCGGCGAGGGCCCGGCGAGGACGGCGAGCGCGGCGGTGAGGCGGGCGCCGGGGTAGCCGACGACGTCGTCCAGCCGCGCGGCGGCCCAGCCGAACCGCAGGTGGCGCGGCGACCGGTGACCGACCATCGCGTCGAGCGTGTTGACGGCGCGGAAGCCGACCAGCCCCGGCACCCCGCCCCACGCGCCCCACACCAGGGCCCCGACGACCGCGTCCGAGGTGTTCTCCGCGACCGACTCGACCACGGCGCGCGCGATCCCCGCCGCGTCCAGGGAATGCGGGTCGCGTCCGCAGAGGTGCGGCAGCCGGGCGCGCGCCGCCTCGATGTCCCCGGCGTCGAGCGCGGCGGCGACGGCCCGCGCCTCACGGGCCAGTGACGTCCCGCCCAGCACCGACCAGGTGGCGGCGGCGGTCAGCGTGACGCGGAGCGCGACGGAGGACCGTACGGCCCGGTCGGCCAGCGCGGCGGCACCCACCGCGCCCCCGGCGCACAGCACGGCGTACACCGCCCCACTGCCCCGGTCGTCACGCCACATCCGGCGCTCCAACGCGCCCGCCGCGCGCCCGAACACCGCGACCGGATGGCCGCGACGCGGGTCGCCCGCGACGAGATCGCCGAGAAAGCCGAGTGCGGCGCCGTACGCGAACACGCGATCGGCACGCACCGGTTCAGCCCGCGTCCACGCCGTCCAGGTGAAGTGCCGGACAGGGTGGCGTACTTGTGCGCACCTGCGTGCGGTGGTCCGTGACGAGTCGAGCGCAGCCGGGCATGGCAGAGGTCCTCACTCAGGGTCCGCGCCCTGGTTCGACGTGACCGGCGGTGAGAGTCTCCTGGCTCCCGGATCTACGCACTCCCGGCCTTCCAACCGGATTTCCGGCCGTGACGTACGGGTTGGGAGTGCACTCCCCGGTGACAGTGGCGGGACCGCGCCGGATTCGCACCGGACTTCCTCTCCTGCCGCCGCATGGCCTCCGCAGTCCACCACGTGCGCGCAGGCAGGTCAACTCACCGTTGACCTGGGAAGACGGAGTGTGGCGAGGTCCACATCCGCCGCCGAAACCCGTGAGTTCAGGCCACGATCAGATAGATGCCGTACGAGACCGCCGCGGCGCACACGGCGAAGCAGGCGTAGCCGCCGGTCCGGGCGAGCAGGGCGCCCCCGTGCGAAACGGAGCCGGACCCTGATGTGGCGGGGGAGCCGGAGCCGGAGCCGGAGTCGGACGCCGGAGCGGAGCCGTGCTTGGTGAGGCCGACGATGCCGAGGGTGAACAGGCCGACCAGGCCCACGGTCGCCACGAGGGTGACGCCGAAGACCGTGCCGAGCGCGTGCCAGTCGATGCTCATGAGGGGGTCCCTGGGTCCTTGAGGTAGAGCGGGGAGGCGCGGGGGAGGGGCAGGTCAGGCCGTGGCGGGTGCGCCGGGAACGGTGTCGGAGGGGGCGCCGGGCGCGACGGTCCCGGCGGGCGGCGGGATGACGGCCGCGATGGCCGCGGTGACCGCGCCCTGCGGCTCGACCGCCGCGTCCGGACCTGCGGCCGGGTCGCCGTCCAGGTCGTTGACGTTGGCGTGCGTGACCGGCTTGCGGCGCGACGCCGTACGGATGACCGCGCACACGGCCAGGCCGAGGACCGCCACGGCGGTGACGCCCCAGGTGCCCTCGTCGGCCAGCAGCGCGGCGCCGGCCGCGACCAGGCCGGCGGCGGGCAGCGTGAGCCCCCACGCGGCGACCATGCGGCCCGCGGTGCTCCAGCGGACCACCGCGCCCTTGCGGCCGAGGCCCGCGCCCATCACGGAGCCGGAGCAGACCTGCGTGGTGGACAGCGCGAAGCCGAGGTGCGAGGAGGCGAGGATGGTGGCCGCGGCGCCGGTCTGGGCGGCGAAGCCCTGCTGCGGCTGGATGTCGGTGATGCCCTTGCCCATCGTGCGGATGATCCGCCAGCCGCCGATGTACGTACCGAGCGCGATGGCGCTGCCCGCCGAGACGATGACCCACAGCGGCGGGTCGGCGTGCGGGGCGACGACGCCGCCGGTGATCAGCGCCAGCGTGATGACGCCCATCGTCTTCTGCGCGTCGTTCGTGCCGTGCGCGAGCGAGACCAGGCCCGCGGAGGCGATCTGGCCCGCCCGGTAGCCCTTCGAGGTGGCCTCGGGGTCGGCGTGGCGGCCGATCCGGTAGGTGAGCCGGGTGGCGAGCGTGGCGGCGAGACCGGCCACGATCGGCGCGGCGACGGCCGGGATGAGCACCTTCATGACGACCGCCTCGCCGTGCACACCGTGGGTGCCGACCGAGACGAGGGTGGCGCCGATGAGGCCGCCGAACAGGGCGTGCGAGGAACTGGACGGGAGCCCGGCCAGCCAGGTGAGCAGATTCCAGACGATCGCGCCGACGAGCCCGGCGAAGATCACTTCCGGTCTGATGCCGGAGGACTCGTCGATGATGCCGCCGGAGATGGTCTTGGCGACCTCCACCGAGAGGAAGGCGCCGACGAGGTTGAGCACGGCGGACATGGCCACCGCCGTCTTTGGCTTGAGTGCGCCGGTCGAGATGGTGGTGGCCATCGCGTTGGCGGTGTCGTGGAAACCGTTCGTGAAGTCGAACACGAGTGCGGTGACGATCACGATTCCGATCAGGAGCGTGATGTGTTCCATGTACCCAGGCATTCGTTTGATCGGACAGTGGCGAGGCGACCGTACGGAGAGCGGATGAACGGAAGATGAACTGACGGCGGCTTTGTGGTGCCGGAGCGGTCGGGCGGCCTCCGTCAGTATCAAGCCGATCCGGCCGATCGGACCCCTCGGGGAGGCGATCCGCGCCCGTCGGGGGCCGGGCGGTGATAATGCCCGTGTGCAGGACTCCTTGGAGAAGGCTTGGTCGGACGTGGTGGACACCGCCCGGCGCACGGTCGCCGACGGGCTGGTGGTCGGCACCTCGGGCAATGTCTCGGCCCGCGTCGGCGATCTCGTGCTGGTCACCCCGACCGGCGTCCCCTACGACCGGCTCGGCCCGGCGGACGCCGTAGTGGTGGATCTCACGGGCCGCCGACTCATGGGGGAGCTGCGGCCGACCAGCGAACTGCCCATGCACCTGGCCGTCTACCGCGCCACCGACGCCCGCGCGATCGTGCACACCCACGCCGCGCACGCCACCGCCGTCTCCACCCTCGTCGACAAGCTGCCCGTCATCCACTACATGGCGGCGGCCCTCGGCGGCCAGGTCAGGGTCGCGGACTACGCCACCTACGGCAGTGAGAGGCTGGCCGCCGCCGTCCTCAAGGCGCTCCGCGACCGCACCGGCTGCCTGATGCGCAACCACGGCACCCTCGTGTACGCCGACACCCTCGACAAGGCGTACGACAACACCGCCCAGCTGGAGTGGATGTGCCGCGTCTGGCTGCTGGCCGGATCGGCCAACGGCCACGAGCCCCGTACGCTCCCCGGCCGCGAGCTGGCCAAAGTCGCGGAAAAGCTGCGCGGCTACGGGCAGGGCGCGCCGGAGCCCGCCGACTAGACGACTCGGGCCGCCGCTTCTCCACCGTCTCCACACACGCCTCTCCACGCGCCCGCCGCGCCCGCCGCGCCCGGCCGCCCCGCACACGCCGTCCGCCCCCGTACGCCACCCGGCCCCCGTACGTCACCCGGCCGCCGCCGTCGCCTGGCCGCTTTCGGCCGACGCGCTCACACTGGAAGAGATGCGTACCCGAACCGCGGTGGCCATGGCAGCCACCACCGTGCTGGGTGCCGGAACGGCCGCGCTGGCGGCCGGCCGGTACGGATCCCGCTTCGCCCTGAGGCCGTCGCTGAGAGGCCCGGTGCCCGAGGGCGACGTGACGCTGCACAGCGTGACCGCGGACCAGGTGGTGCTCACCCGCACCCTGTCCTCGGCCCGCCCCGGCGTCTGGGGCCTGACCGGCGACGATCTGCACGCCGCCGTCGGCGACGTGCTCGACCTGACCCCGTACTCGGTGACCCGGCGGCTGCTGAGCGTCCAGCGCGGCGCCCTCACCCCCGGCGCCCGGGTCCGGCTGACCCCGCAGGCGTGCGCGGGCGACCCCGGCAGCGCCCTCGGCCTGGACCACACCGAGGTCCTGCTGCGCGGCGAACTCGGCCCGCTGCCCGCCTGGTTCGTGCCCGGCGCCCGCGACACCTGGGTGATCGCGGTGCACGGCCTCGGCGCCACCCGCGAGCACCCGCTGAACGTGGCGACCGCCCTGCACGCCCACGGCCTCCCGCAGCTCCTGCTCGCCTACCGCAACGACCCCGGCGCCCCCGCGTCCCCCGACGGCATCGGCCACCTCGGCGCCACCGAATGGCGCGACCTCGACGCGGCGATGCGGTACGCGGTCGAGTACGGCGCCCAGCGGCTGGTGCTCTTCGGCTGGTCCACCGGCGCCACGATGGCCCTGCACGCGCTGGCCGGGTCCCCGGTACGCGACCGGGTCAGCGGCCTGGTGCTGGACTCGCCGGTGCTCGACTGGGAGGCCACCGTCCGCGCCGCCGCCGAGTCCAACGGCGTCCCCGACGCGCTGATGCCGCTCGCCGTCCGCGCCGCCGAGGGCCGTACCGGCCTGCTCCCCGAGCCGGTCGCCGCCGCGGCGGACCCGGCGCGGCTGACCGTCCCCACCCTGCTCGTGCACGGACCGGGCGACACCCTCGCCCCGTGGGCCGCCTCCCGCGAACTCGCGGCCCTCCGAGCCGACTTGGTGACCCTCCACACCGTGCCCGACGCGCCGCACGCGGCGATGTGGAACGTCAACCCGGCGGACTACGAGGAGACATTGCGACGATTCCTCACACCACTGATGTGACCGGTGTCAAGACCGCCCCATCAGGGTGAGAGCCGCCCCGGAAACCCCAGCTGAGCTGCGACGACGCGCGCCCGAAGGGGCCCGGAAGAGCGCCCCCGGGGCACCCTTGTAGATCATCGGGCCGGGTTCCGTTTGGGATTATGGGCGCTCACCGGAGAGACTTCTCCAGTGACGTCCCGTAGCCCGCGAGACACTCCGCTCCGCCTTGTCCCCCGACGGCCGCTCACCGCCGCCCGCCGGACCGCAACGACGCGCCGGTCCAGACCCCCGCGGCCGCCCGAGGGCACGCCGCCGCTGCCGCAGCTCGCCCGGCTGGCCCGCGCCGAACTGGCCGACGCCGCACGGCTCGCGCGCTGGGCCGGCACCGGCCCCGGCACCGCGGGACCGACCGGCATACTGCCCGACGACGCCGCCGCGCAGGCCGCAGCGGCGCTCGACCTGACCCGGCCGCAGATCCGTACCGCATGGGACCGGGCGCGGCTGTCGGGGCTGATCGAACTGCACGGCGGCACCGCACGGCCCGGCTGGCGGCTGCGGGCCTGGGACACCGACGACACCGCCGTGCTGCGCGGCTGGGTCGCGCTCTTCGACGCCTGGTCGCTGGCCCACCCCTTCCTGCCGGGCCCGCAGGCCGGTCCCGACCCGGCGCTGGTCGCCGAAGTCATCGAGGCCGCACCGCAGTTGCTGTCCTTCCTGCACCTGTCCAACGAGCCGGTGCCGATCGACACCCTGCTCGACCTGCTGCGGCAGCGCGTCGCGGAGCTGCGCGCCGAGCGGCACGAACCGCCCGCCGACGGCGCGGGCGACGCCCCCGATCCGCTGCCCGCGCTGCTCGACTGGACGCTGGACGCCGTCGCCCGGGTCGGCGCGCTGTGCCCCCGCGACCCCAAGCGTCCCGACGAGGTCACGCTCACCGCGATCGGTTCCTGGGCGGTGTGGGTCAAGCTGGAGCAGATCTGCGTGGCCGCGCAGGGCCCCGCGGGACACATGGAGCAGTCCGCCGAGACCATGCTGCGGGCCAGCGCCCGCCTCTCGCCGGGTCCGGCCCGCGCCGAGTACCGCGCCTGGCTGGCCGCCCGCCCGGTCGCGCTGGCCGTCGGCGAGTTGCTGGACACCGCGCGCGGCGACGACGCCCTGCTGCGCGGCCTCGCCTTCGAGGCACTGCGCGTGGTCGGCGACCCCGCGGAGCCGGCCGTCCGCGGCGTGGTCGAGGAGCCGACGCTGCGCCCCTACGCGGTGCTGTGGCTGGCGGAGTTGGACGGCGGCGACCCGGACACCGCGACCGGCCTGCTGACCCGCGAGGAGGCCACCTGGCTGTGGATCGACACGGCCGCGGCCGTCGCCGACCACGGCGAGGACCACCTGCTCGTCAGCCACCTGGAGACCGCCGTCCAGGGCTCGGTGCCCGGGCTGCTCGAAGAGGTCCGCAATGTCGGCCACCCCAGGACCGTCCAGGTGCTCGTGGCGCTCGCCGCCGCGCACCCGGACCCCGCCCTGGCCAAGGCGATGCGCAGGGCCGCCTTCCAGGTCCACACCGGCGAGACCTGAGCCGCCGCGAGCGGTACGCGACCCCCGCGCCGTACAGCGCGCGGGGACCCGTACCGCCCGCCGGTCCTCAGCCGAAGGTGTCGCAGGCCGCCAGGTCCCCGGTCCTCAGCCCGGTGGTGAACCACTGCTGACGCTGCGCCGCGGACCCGTGCGTCCAGGCGTCCGGCGTCACCCGCCCCTGCGCCCGCGACTGGATCGTGTCGTCGCCGACGGCCGCCGCCGCGTCGAGACCGCGCGCGATGTCGTCGGGCGTCACCGCCGTGATCAACGAGGTGCCGGTGGCCGGATTGAGGGTCCTGGTGGCGTTCTTCGCCCACAGCCCGGCATAGCAGTCGGCCTGCAACTCCACGCGTACGGACGCGCTGTCGGCCCCGCTGCGGCCGTCCTGGGCCGCGCTCAGAACACCCGTCAGATTCTGCACATGGTGGCCGTATTCGTGCGCGACGACATAGCTTTCTGCGAACGGCCCGCCTTTGGCGCCGAATTGGGTCTGCAACGTCTGGAAGAAATTCAAGTCGATATAGACCTTGCGGTCCGCCGGGCAGTAGAACGGCCCGGTCCGCGGGTCGGCCGGACCGCAGCCGGTGCTCACCGGAGCGTCGAAGAACACCGTCGGCGCGGTCCGGTACGCGGCGCCGCGGCGGCTGAACTCGGCGGTCCAGTACGCCTGCACGCTGTTGACCACGGCCACGATCCGGCACTGCTCCTGCGCGTTGGCGTCCCGCCCGGTCGAACAGCTCCGCGCCAGACCGGCGCCGGCCGCGCGCGTGTCCGAGACGGTGTCGGAGCCGCCGCTGAGGCCGAGTTGGTCGGGGCTGATGCCCAGCACCAGGCCGATCACGACCGCGAGCAGCCCGGCGATTCCGCCGCCCACCATCTTCCCGCTGGGGCCGCCGCCCGAACCGCCCCGCCGGTCCTGGACCTGCGAGGTGTCGAGCGGAGTGTCGTCGTCGAACCGCATGTGCCGATTATGTGTGATGTGCCCCACTTCGGCGCACCGGTGGCCGGGTACCGGCGCGCCCCTGACCGGGGGCGGGGGCAGTCGGCCCCGCAATGCCCGTGCCCCCCGGCGCGGTAAACCGTTTGCCGGCCGCCGGTAGACTGAGCCCCATGGCAGTTCTATTCCTCGATTAGCCACGGCGTACGACCTCGCGCCCGTTTCCGTCGTCCGTCCCTGTCCTGGAGCTTTTCCCGTGATCACTGCCACCGGCCTTGAGCTGCGCGCCGGCGCCCGCATCCTCATCGAGTCCGCCTCCTTCCGTGTCGCCAAGGGCGACCGCATCGGCCTGGTCGGCCGCAACGGAGCGGGCAAGACCACCCTGACCAAGGTGCTCGCGGGGGAGGGCCAGCCCGCCGCAGGCACCGTCACCCGCAGCGGCGAGGTCGGCTATCTCCCGCAGGACCCGCGCACCGGGGACCTGGACACCCTCGCCAGCGACCGCATCCTGTCCGCCCGCGACCTCGACACCGTCCTGCGCAAGATGCGGGAGAACGAGGAGCGGATGGCCAACGGAAAGGGCGCCACCCGCGAGAACGCGATGAAGAAGTACTCGCGTCTGGAGACGGAATTCCTCACCAAGGGCGGATACGCCGCCGAGGCCGAGGCCGCCACCATCGCCGCCGCGCTCGGACTGCCCGACCGCATCCTCGGGCAGCAGCTCCACACCCTCTCCGGCGGTCAGCGCCGCCGCGTCGAACTGGCCAGGATCCTCTTCTCGGACGCCGACACCCTGCTCCTGGACGAGCCCACCAACCACCTCGACGCCGACTCCATCGCCTGGCTGCGCGACTACCTGAAGACGTACCGCGGTGGATTCATCGTGATCTCGCACGATGCCACCCTCATCGAGACCGTGGTGAACAAGGTCTTCTACCTGGACGCCAACCGGTCGCAAATCGATGTGTACAACATGGGCTGGAAGCTCTACCAGCAACAGCGCGAGGCCGACGAGAAGCGCCGTAAGCGCGAGCGGGCCAATGCGGAGAAGAAAGCCGCCGCCCTGAATTCACAGGCCGACAAGATGCGTGCCAAGGCCACCAAGACGGTCGCCGCGCAGAACATGGCGCGCCGCGCGGAGAAGCTGCTGTCCGGCCTGGAGGCGGTACGCGCCTCCGACAAGGTCGCCAAGCTGCGCTTCCCCGACCCCGCCCCGTGCGGCAAGACCCCGCTGATGGCCGAGGGCCTGTCCAAGTCGTACGGGTCGCTGGAGATCTTCACCGACGTCGACCTCGCGATCGACCGCGGCTCGCGGGTCGTCATCCTCGGTCTGAACGGCGCGGGCAAGACCACGCTGCTGCGCCTGCTGGCCGGTGTCGAGCAGGCCGACACCGGCCAGGTGACGCCCGGACACGGCCTCAAGCTCGGCTACTACGCGCAGGAGCACGAGACGCTCGACCCGGACCGCACCGTGCTGGAGAACATGCGGTCGGCCGCGCCCGACACCGATCTGGTGGAGATCCGCAAGATCCTCGGCTCGTTCCTCTTCTCCGGCGACGACGTCGACAAGCCCGCCGGGGTGCTCTCCGGCGGCGAGAAGACCCGGCTCGCGCTCGCCTCGCTCGTCGTCTCCAGCGCCAATGTGCTGCTGCTCGACGAGCCCACCAACAACCTCGACCCCGCCAGCCGCGAGGAGATCCTGGGCGCGCTGCACACCTTCACCGGCGCGGTCGTCCTGGTCACCCACGACGAGGGCGCCGTGGACGCGCTCCAGCCGGAGCGGATCATCCTGCTGCCGGACGGCGTGGAGGACCTGTGGGGCCAGGACTACAAGGACCTGGTCTCGCTGGCCTGAGCCCCGGCGGCGCCCGGCCGGGCGCCGCCCCGCGCGGGGCGCGGGCGGCTCAGAGGCCCGCACCCGCACGAAGTGATCATGTCGATTCGATCATTCGGCCCACTGATCATCCTTCATCTGCGTGAGTCCGGCTCGTACCGCGCGCCCACGGGGCGCGGTACGGGCGACCGCCGCCGTGATCAGTGGTGTGACGTCGGAGAACTCCTTACCGACCACGGCTGACCTGCCGCTATTGCCCGCACACCCTTCTCCGTACGGAATTGCCGCCCCGGAAAAGCCGCTCCCGGCCCCTTCGCACCGGCGTATCCAGGCATTCCTCCGGTGAATGTCCCGTGATGGACCTTGTCGAATGGGTGGCCAGGAACGCCCTTAGGGGTGATCATGAGAGTCCATAGCGCACTTCCCTGGAGGAGGCACGGGTGGCCGAGACTCTGAAGAAGGGCAGCCGGGTGACCGGCGCCGCGCGCGAGAAGCTCGCGGCAGACCTGAAGAAGAAGTACGACTCCGGTGCGAGCATCCGGGCGCTGGCCGAAGAGACCGGCCGCTCCTATGGATTCGTGCACCGGATGCTCAGCGAGTCCGGCGTGACCCTGCGCGGTCGCGGCGGTGCCACACGGGGCAAGAAGGCCGCCACGGCCTGAGGGCTCCGCGAGTATCAAGGGCCGGGGGCGGTCCGGCGGGTCCGGTTGGTTACTCTTCGGTAATCCAGTCCGGTCCGCTCGGAGGTGCCCAGTGCCCGACGCCAAGATCCTGCTCGAACGTGACGGAGTCCGGCTAGCCGTCGACGACTCCGTCGCGCACATCACCCTGTGCAATCCGGCCAAGCGCAACGCTCAGTCGCCCGCCCTGTGGCGTGCCCTGACCGAGGCGGGCCAGTTGCTGCCGGGACAGGTACGCGTCGTCGTGCTGCGCGGTGAGGGCGTGTCCTTCTCCGCGGGCCTCGACCGCCAGGCGTTCACGCCCGAGGGCTTCGACGGTGAGCCGTCGTTCCTCGACCTCGCGCGTGGCTCGGAGGCCGGACTCGACGCTGCCATCGCCACGTACCAGGACGCCTTCACCTGGTGGCGGCGGACCGACGTGATCACGGTCGCCGCGGTCCAGGGCCACGCCATCGGCGCGGGCTTCCAGCTCGCCCTCGCCTGCGATCTGCGCGTCTGCGCGGACGACGCGCAGTTCGCCATGCGCGAGACCGGTCTGGGCCTGGTCCCCGACCTCACCGGCACCAAGCCGCTGGTCGAACTGGTCGGATACGGCCGCGCCCTGGAGATCTGCGCCACCGGCCGCTTCGTGCACGCCGACGAGGCCGAGCGCACCGGCCTGGCCAACCTCGTCGTGCCCGCCGCGGAACTCGACGCCGCCGTCACCGACCTGGTCGGCGCCCTGCTCGCGCCGCCGCGCGACGCGGTCGTCGAGACCAAGGGCCTGCTGCGCGGCGCCGCCGCCCACACCGAGAAGGAGCAGTACGCGGCCGAACGCGCCGCCCAGGGCCGCCGCCTGCGCGATCTGGCGGGCGTGGGCGAGTAGCCGCCCGTCCGCGCCGGACGTTTCACGGGGCGCGGGAGGGATCAGCCCGCGTCCGTCACCACAATGGCGGTACGCACCGGACCGGGCGCGCCCTCGGCCGCCGCGACCGCGACGGCGGCGGCCACCGACCGGGCCACCTCCAGCGGCCGGTGGCCCGGCGACACCGCGATCTGCACCTGGACGCGACGGCCCGGCGCCTCGTCGGAGCCCGCCGAATCCCCGGCCGGGTCCGCCGCCGTGTCCTGGATCCGCACACCGGAGCCGAGGCCGACCGGCCGCCTGCTCAGCCGTACGACACCGGGCACGGTCAGCGCCGCGGTTGCCACGGCTTCCGCGAGGCCGCTGGGGTCGAGCGGTACGGGAGCCTCGTCGCCGTCCGGCTCCGCGTCCTCGGCGCCCGCCAGCTCGCTCACGGGCGCGTCGTCACCGTCCAGCAACCCCGTGACCTGGAGGTCCACCTCCGTCACGGCGATGCCGAGCCCGTCGCGCGCGGTCGTCCACAGCACGTCGCGCAGCCGGTCGGCGGCCTGCGGCAGCGGCTCGTCGGCGGTCGCCTCGAACGACGCCTCGATCCGTACCGGCAGGTGCGGCAGCGCGCCCACCGGACCGGACTCCGGCGCCTCGCCCCCGCTTTCGGCCAGCGTCAGGGACACCCCGCCCAGCCGTACCCCGGACAGCCCCGCGGTCGTCCACCGCAGCGCGCGTACGGCCGCGCGCTCGGTCATCCAGGCGTTGTCGTCGGGGGTGCCGAGCGGGAGCAGGCGGCCCAGCGCGACCTGCTCCCGTACGGTCCGGGCCAGTCGGTCCATGGTCACCAGATATCGCCTTCCGCAGGCCGACCACTCTCTTGGGGGGTCGGAACAGCCCTCTCGCCGGTTCCCCGCAGCGCGCGGGGGCATGCGCACATAGTGTGGGGCACGGAGCAGCCCATACGAAGGGACGACTCGCGATGACGGACACCGCACAGTACGACCGGCCGGAGCCCGAGGGCTCGTCAGCGGCCGAGGGCAGGACCCTGGACAAGGGCAGCGCGGGCGGGCGCAAAGCGCTCGGCGACCCGGCCACGCGCGGACGCACGACGATCGCCGACGGCGTGGTGGAGAAGATCGCCGGACTCGCCGCCCGTGACGTGGTCGGCGTGCACGCGATGGGCACCGGCCTGTCGCGCACCTTCGGCGCGGTCCGCGACCGCGTGCCCGGCGGCACCAAGTCGGTGTCGCGCGGCGTGAAGGCCGAGGTCGGCGAGGTGCAGACCGCGCTCGACCTGGACATCGTCGTCGAATACGGCGTGTCGATCGTCGAAGTGGCCCGCGCCGTCCGGGAGAACGTGGTCAACGCCGTGGAGCGGATGACCGGTCTCGAGGTCGTCGAGGTCAACGTCGCCGTGGGCGACGTGAAACTTCCCGACGAAGATGACGACGACGAGCGTGAGCAACGGGTCCAGTAAGGGTCCAAGCCAGTGCAGACGGAGATGGTCAACACGACCAATGGGACGGAGTGCGGACGATGAGCATGGCGGTGATCGGCCTGGCCGTCGGAATGGCGCTCGGATTCGCCGGGTATTTCGGCGGGTTCGGTGCTTTTCTGCTGGTGGCGGCGCTCGGCGCGGTCGGTTTCGTGGCGGGCAAATTCCTCGACGGCGATCTGGAACCTGGGGAGTTCTTCCGCTCGCGTGACCGTGGCCGCGACCGCGACCGGCGGCGCTGATGGGGACAGCCGTCCCCGCACCGCTGCCCGCGGCCGACCGCGGGGCACTGCGGATCGCGGACCGGGTGGTCGCGAAGATCGCCGCCCAGGCGGCCGGCGAGGTCCTGACGGACGCGCCGGGCGCCGCACTGGTGCCGAAGGACCACTCCCCGCACGCCTCGGTCTCGGTCCGCAAGGACAGCGCGCGGCTGCGGCTCACCCTTGAACTGGGCTACCCCACCGACATCGGCTCGGTGTGCGGCTCGGTGCGCAGCCATGTCACCTCCCGCGTCGAGGCGTTGACCGGCATGTCGGTTCCCGAGGTCGCGGTCGAGGTGGAGCGGTTGCACTCGGCCGCCGACCGCCGCAAGGACGAGGGAAGGGTCCAGTGAGCGACAGCGAGAGTCCCTGGAAGAACCCGAACGACGGCGCTGAGCCGGGGCAGGGGGAGCGGCGGGGCCCCGAGCAGGGTCCCGACGACGACCGCTCCCGGCGGACTCCCGAGCACGGCTCGGAATACGCTCAGGACCAGGAATACGGGGCCTCCGAGTACGGCTCCGGGCAGGCTTACGGGCAGGCTTACGGGCAGGCTTCCGGGCAGGCTTCCGAAGGGGACGACGGCGGCGCCGAACACGGCTCGGAGTCCGGATACGCGGCGGCCGAGCAGGGCCCGGGCGCGGGGTACGGCCCGGCGTCCGGTCCGGGATCGTCCTCCGCGGGTGGTACCCCCGGCGTCCTCGCCGGAGGCGACACGCTCACGGACCCCGCCACCCGCACCCTTGAGCCGTACGCCCTGACCGCGGATCAGACCCCGGTCAAGGCGCGCCGGTTCTGGGCCGGACGCCGGGTGCCCGCGGCGATCACCGCCGCGGTGCTCCTCGGGATCGCCGGTCTCTTCCTGTACGACATCGCCGCCGTCCGCGCCGACCGGCGCGCGATGGCCTGGCGGACCCGGCTCGCCGACGAGCTGGCCACCCGCCACCTGGACAACGTCTGGGTGATCGTCGGCGCCGCCGTGGCCGCCGTGCTCGGCCTCTGGCTGATCCTGCTGGCCCTCACGCCGGGCGAGCGCGGACTGCTGCCGATGACCCGGCGCGGCGAGAACGGCGTCCGCGCCGGACTCGACCGGCACGCGGCCGAACTGGTGCTGCGCGACCGGGCGATGGAGGTACCGGGCATCCGCTGGGTACGGGTCAAGGTCGGCCGCCGCCGGATCACGGCGCACGGCTCCTCGCACTTCCGCGAACTCGACGCGGTGCGCACGGACCTGACGACCGCGCTGGGCAACGCCGTACGCCAGCTCGGCCTCGCCAAACCGCCGCAGCTCCACGTTCATGTCCAGCGCGCAGAGAAGAAGGGGTGACCGGGCGGATGCGTACCGTACTGAACCGGGTCCTGCTCGCGCTGACCGGACTCGTCCTGCTGGTCGTGGGCCTGTCCGTGCTGCTCGGCGGCCTCGACCTGCAACGCCGGTGGAATTTCACGATGCCGCACTGGTGGCCCTTCACCGGCCCCAAGGACGTGCTGCTCACCGCGCACGACAGGACCCGCTACCGCTCCGACGGCTGGTGGTGGCCGGTGGTCATCGCCGTGCTCGGCGTGCTCGTGCTCGCCGCCCTGTGGTGGCTGCTCGCCCAGGCCCGCACCCGGCGGCTGCGCCAGCTCCGGGTCGACAGCGGCGACGGACAGGGCGCGCTGCTGCGCGGCCGGGCCGTGGAGAACGTGCTGACCTCGGAGACCGAGGCGTACGACGGCGTGGAGTGGGCCAGAGCGGCGCTGCGCGGCAAGCGCGGCGCACCGGTCGCCCGGATAGTGCTGGGCCTGGCGGCCGACGCCACCCCGGACGAGGTGGTCGCCGGTCTCGACAGCGCGGTGCTCCACCGCGCCCGTACGTCGGCCGGTCTGGACAAGCTGCCCGCCGAGGCGCGGCTGCGCGCGGTCAGGCACCGCGCGGCGCGGGTCAGCTGACCCGGCCGCCCGCCCCGCTCTCGCGGAGCCCCCACCGGGCCGTCGGTGGGGGCTTTTCGCGTCCCGTCACAGGGCGCGCTGGGCGCCGCCGTCCACCGGCAGCAGCACACCGGTCAGATACGACGCGGCGGGCGAGAGCAGGAAGGCCGCGGCCCGGCCGAACTCCTCGGGCGTGCCGTAGCGCCGCAGCGGGATCGTCGCGCTCGCCCTGGCCCTGGCCGCCGCCTCGTCGCCGCCGAGCGCGTCCAGCTCCCGTACCCGGTCGGTGTCGATCCGCGACGGCAGCAGGCCGACCACCCGGATGCCGCGCGGCCCCAGCTCGGCGGCGAGGGTCTTGGCGAAGCCCGCGAGGCCGGGCCGCAGACCGTTCGACATGGCGAGGCCGGGGATCGGCTCGCGGACCGAGCCGGAGAGCACGAAGCCGATGACACCGCCGTCCGACAGCTCGGCCGCGGCGGCGCGGGCCAGCCGCACCGCGCCCAGGAACACCGTCTCGAAGGACCGCAGCCACTGCTCGTCGGTGCTGTCGGCGGCGGCGCCGGCCGGCGGTCCGCCGACGCTGATCAGCACCCCGTCGACCCGGCCGAAGCGCTCGCGGGCCGCCGTCAGCAGCCGCTGCGCCGTGTCCGGGGCGGAGTTGTCTGCGGCGACGCCCAACGCCGTGTCCTGGCCGCCCAGTTGCCCGGCCGCGGCGGCCACCGCCTCGGCGGTGCGCCCGGAGACCACCACCTTCGCGCCGTCGGCGACCAGTTCGCGGGCCGTGGCGAAGCCCAGGCCGCGGCTGGCGCCGGTGAGGACGTACACCCGTCCGTCGAGTCCGAGATCCATGGTCAGCAGTCCCTTATGGCAGGCACGCCCGACAGGGCGAGCGCGGTGTTGACGAGCCCGACGTGGCTGAACGCCTGCGGGAAGTTGCCCAGCAGCCGCCCGGCGACCGGGTCCCACTCCTCGGCGAGCAGCCCGACGTCGTTGCGCAACGTCAGCAGCCGCTCGAACAGTTCGGTCGCCTCGTCCTGGCGGCCGATCGCGTACAGCGCGTCCGCGAGCCAGAACGAGCAGGCCAGGAAGGCCCCTTCGGAGCCGGGCAGCCCGTCCACGCCGACCGCGTCCGGGGTGTAGCGGCGGACGAAGCCGCCGAGGTCCAGTTCGCGGCGGACCGCCTCCACCGTGCCGATCACGCGGCGGTCGGTGGGCGGCAGGAATCCCACCTGCGGGATGAGCAGCGTCGCCGCGTCCAGCTCCTCGGAGCCGTAGGACTGCGTGAAGGTGTTGCGCCGCGCGTCGTAGCCCTTCTCGCAGACCTCCGCGTGCACCTGGGCGCGCATCGAACGCCACAGCCCCACATCGCCCTTGAGCCGCGGCAGCGCCTCCACGGTCCGCACCGCGCGGTCGGCGGCGACCCAGGCCATCACCTTGGAGTGCACGAAGTGGCGGCGCGGGCCGCGGACTTCCCAGATGCCCTCGTCCGGCTGGTGCCACGCGGACTCCAGGAAGTCCATCAGGGCGCGTTGCAGATTCCAGGCGTGCGGCTCGTCGCGCATCCCGGCCGCCCGTGCCAGGAACAGCGAGTCCAACACCTCGCCGTACACGTCGAGTTGGAGCTGTCCCGCAGCGGCGTTGCCGATCCGGACCGGCGCCGAGCCCTCGTAGCCGCGCAGCCACGGCACCTCGTACTCCGTCAGCCGCCGCTCGCCGCCGATGCCGTACATGATCTGGAGGTCGGCCGGGTTGCCCGCCACCGCGCGCAGCAGCCAGTCGCGCCAGGCGCCCGCCTCCTGGAGATAGCCGCCCTCCACCAGGGCGTTGAGGGTCAGCGCCGCGTCACGCAGCCAGCAGTAGCGGTAGTCCCAGTTGCGGACCCCGCCGATCTCCTCGGGCAGCGACGTGGTCGCGGCGGCGGCGATGCCACCGGTGGGCGCGTACGTCAGCGCCTTGAGCGTGATCAGCGACCGCACCACGGCCGACCGCCACGGCCCCTCGTAACGGCAGCGGGCCGACCACTCGTCCCAGTCGGCCAGGCTGTGGTCCAGCGCCTCGTACGGGTCGAACCGGCGCGGGCGCTTCTCGTGCGAGGGGTGCCAGGTCAGTATGAACGCGACCCGGTCGCCCTCGGCGACGGTGAAGTCGGAGTACGTGCGCATGTCCTTGCCGTACGCCCGGACCGGCGGGTCGCTGCGCAGCCAGACCGAGTCGGGGCCCGCGACGGCCACCCGGTGCCCGTCGGCGCGCCGCATCCACGGCACGACCGCGCCGTAGTCGAACCGCAGCGTCAGCTCGGCCCGCATGTCGACCTGGCCCGACACGCCCTCGACGATCCTGATCACATCGGGCGCCCGGTCGCGCTGCGGCATGAAGTCGGTGACCTTGACGGTCCCGGTCGGGGTCTCCCAGAAGGTGTCGAGCACCAGCGTGTCGCCCCGGTACGAGCGGTGCGAACACGTCCGCGCGCCCGTCGGCGCCAGCAGCCAGCGGCCGTTGCCCTCGTCGCCGAGCAGCGCGGCGAAGCAGGCGGCCGAGTCGAAGCGGGGCAGGCACAGCCAGTCGATGGAACCGTCCCTGCCCACCAGCGCGGCGGTCTGGAGATCGCCGATGAGCGCGTAATCCTCGATACGTCCTGGCACGGTGCCGCCTCGCCGCCTTCCGGTGGTCCTCGCCTCGCCCGGACACGGTGTGCGCCGGGCCCTCGTCTCCGTAGCGTGCGCGGGCGGGGCGTCAGACCGCTACCGGAACGCTGCCCTCGGGTTCCTGCGGGCTCTCCGGATTGTCCTGCTTCTCGCGGGCCGCGAGCCGTTCGGCGCGCTCGCGGCGCAGCAGCACCACCCAGCCGACCGGCACCATGCCCGTGAACAGCCACCACTGGATCGCGTACGCCATGTGCGGGCCGATGCTGCTGTGGTCGGGCTCGGGGATGAGCGCGGGCTGGTGCGGACCGGGCTTCGGCGTGATGGACACCAGCTCCATGTAGCCCGAAAGCAGCGTCTGCGGCATGTACTTCGCGTCCACGGTGCTGCTGATCAGCATGATCTGCCGGTCCGGCAGGCCCGAGCGGTTGCGGATGCCCGTCGACGACGTCGTCTCGTCGGGGCGCAGCCGCCCGGTGACCGTCACTTCGCCGGACGGCGGCGGCGTGATCTTCGGGAACGCGGTCGGATCGTTGCCCGGCGAGATCCAGCCCCGGTTCACCAGCACCGCGCGGCCGTCGGCCAGCACCAGCGGGGTGATCACGTGGTAGCCGACCTCCTGGCCGCCGCCCGACGTGTCGTCCGAGCCGTCGTTGCCCGCCGTCCGGTGCCGGGCCACCACCTCGTGCGCCGTGTCGAAGTGCCCGGTCGCCGTCACCGACTTGTACAGATCGGTCTTCGGCAGCACGGCACCCGGATGCGTCACCGACTCGACCTCGACCGGGGCGGCCTTCAGGCTCGCCGCGATGATCTTGTTGTTCGCCACCCGGTGCTCGTGCCGATGGAGCTGCCAGAAGCCCAGTCTGACCATGGTGGGCATCATGACCAGACCGAGGAGGGTGAGGATCACCCATTGGCGGGACCAGAGGAAGCGGTACACCCCACGACGGTACAACTCGGTCGGGGCGGGGCTTCCGGAGGGGGGCCTCAGGCGGGGGCGGCCGTGGTCGGACGGGGTGCGGAGCGGCCGGCCGGGCTCAGGCGATCGAGCCGACCTTGTCCACGATCCCGGCCGCGCCCTCCGCCTTCGCGCAGTGCCCGCCGCAGTACCAGTGGCCGTCCACCTCCACGCCGTGGCCGACGATCCGCACCCGGCAGTGCTCGCAGATCGGCGCCATACGGTGGATGGCGCACTCGAAGCTGTCGAAGACGTGCACCGCGCCTTGGGCGTGCACCTCGAAGCTCATGACGTAGTCGTTTCCGCAAACCTCGCATCGGGCCATGTGCCCAGGCTGCTGCCGTGAGCGCGCCGGGGCAACGCGGGAGGCCCCGCGTCGCGCGAGAGTCACCTGGATGGAGCCCCGCACGGCCCGCCCGACGCGCTAACCGTGCCCGCTCGCCGCGCTCGACGCGCTCGCCCGGTCCGCCCGGCCCGCTAGCCGTGCCCGCCCGGTCCGATGCCCTAGCCGTGCACGCCCGCCGCGGGGGTGACGGCCTTCAGGAGTTCGGTGAAGCGGGCCTCGTCGATGACCGGGGTGGCGAACTGGCGGGCCTTGACGGCCTTCGAGGTGGGGGAGTCCGGGTCGTTCGTGACCAGGACGCTGGTGAGGCGGCTGACGCTGGAGGCGACGTGGAGCCCGGCGTCGGTGGCGCGGTCCTCCAGCAGCTCGCGGTCGATGCCGGTGTCACCGGAGAAGGCGACCCGCATCCCCTGGACCAGGGGCCCGTCGGGAGCGAGGCGGCCGGGGTTGGGATACGGGCACGAGGGCCGTTTGCGGGCCGGGCGCCAGCCGGTGGCGCGGTACGAGCCGGGCCCGTAGGAGGCGCCGGGGCGCGGCGAGGGGACCGTGTCGGAGCCGTCGACCCACTCGGTCAGCGGGCGGCAGGTGTGCAGCGGCAGGGGGAGACCGGCCGCTGCGGCCAGGTGCAGGCTCGGGCGGAACGCCTCGGCCAGGACGCGCGCGTCGTCGAGGGCGTGGTGGGCGCGCCGCTGCTCGACCCCGTAGTGCGCGGCCAGCGACTCCAGCTTGTGGTTGGCCAGGGGCAGCCGCAGCTCCTTGGCCAGGACGATGGTGCACAGCCGCTGCTCGACGGGTGCGACGGACCGGGCGCGCGCGTACTCGCGGGCGAGCATCGACCAGTCGAAGACCGCGTTGTGCGCCACCAGGACGCGCCCCGCGAGGCGTTCGGCGAGCTGGTCGGCGATCTCGGGGAAGAGCGGGGCGTCGGCGAGCATCGCGCTGGTGAGTCCGTGGATCCACACCGGGCCGGGGTCGCGCAGCGGGTTGACGGGCGAATACCAGTGGTCCTGCACCTCGCCGCGGGCGTCCAGCCGGTACACCGCCGCGGACACTATCCGGTCGTCCCGGCCGAGCCCCGTGGTCTCGACGTCGACCACGGCGTAACCGTCCGGATAGGCGGGAGGCCACGGGGACGGCGGCGGTGTCTGGGCGGCCAGGTTGTCGAGCATGGTCACAGAGAATACGGCTCGCCACTGACAGCTACCGCCACCCGCTTTCCTTACTTGTCGGTAACAAGGTCTGGCGGGTGCCCTGTACGCGCCTTTATGGTGCGCTCATGCCCCAACTCCCCGATGTCGTGCTGTGGTCGATACCCGCCTTCGTACTGCTCACCGTCGTCGAGATGGTGAGCTACCGCTTTCACCCCGACGAGGACTCCGCCGGATACGGCACCAAGGACACCGCCGCGAGCCTGTCGATGGGTCTCGGCAGTCTGGTCACCGACGCGCTGTGGAAGATCCCGATCGTGGCGGTCTACTCCGGGCTCTACGCGGTGACCCCGCTGCGGGTGCCCGTCGAGTGGTGGACGCTGCCGCTGATACTGCTCGCGCAGGACTTCTTCTACTACTGGTCGCACCGCGGCCACCACATGATCCGCGTCCTGTGGGCCTGCCACGTCGTGCACCACTCCAGCCGGAAGTTCAACCTCTCCACGGCGCTGCGGCAGCCCTGGACCAGCCTCACCTCCTGGCCGTTCTACCTCCCGCTGATCGCCCTCGGCGTGCACCCGGCCGCCCTCGCGTTCTGCACCGCCGTCAGTCTCGTCTACCAGTTCTGGATCCACACCGAACGCGTCGGCAAGCTGCCCGCCCCGCTGGAGTTCACCCTCAACACCCCCTCGCACCACCGCGTCCACCACGCCTCGCAGGGCGGCTACCTCGACCGCAACTTCGGCGGCATCCTCATCGTCTGGGACCGCCTCTTCCGCTCCTTCACCCCCGAGACCGACGCCCCCGTCTACGGCCTCACCAAGAACATCGCCACCTACAACCCGCTGCGGGTCGCCACCCACGAGTACGCCGCCCTCGCCCGCGACCTCCGCGCCGCCCCCACCTGGCGCGCCCGCGCCGGCTACCTCTTCCGCGGCCCCGGCTGGCGCCCCGCGGACGCGGCCGGGCCGGCCCTGACGCGCGCCGCGCCCGACCTCGCGTCCAGCCCGTCCGGGATGTGAGGACCGCGGGCCCTCTGGCGTACCGTGGAGACGCCCCACCGACAACGAGCTGACCAGCGAGGACACCGCCATGCGCGCCACCGTGATCCAGGCACCCCACGACCTCAGGGTGGAGGAGGTGCCGGACGCGAGGATCCGGCGGCCCGGCGACGCGGTGGTCCGCGTGGTGCGCGCCTGCATCTGCGGAAGCGACCTGTGGGCGTACCGCGGCGAGTCGGCGCGCAAGCCCGGCCAGCGGATCGGCCACGAATTCCTCGGGGTGGTCGAGGAGACCGGCGCCGAGGTGGCGGGGCTGCGCCCCGGCGACCTGGTGGTGGCGCCCTTCGTGTGGTCGGACGGCGTGTGCGCGTACTGCGTCGAGGGCCTGACCACGTCGTGCGCGCACGGCGGCTTCTGGGGCTCGATCGGCGAGGAGGGGCAGTCCGACGGCGGCCAGGGCGAGGCCGTCCGGGTGCCGTACGCCGACGCCACGCTGGTGAAGCTGCCCGCGGCGGCGCTCAGCGACGAGCGGCTGCTGACCGCCCTGCTGTCGCTGTCCGACGTGCTGGGCACCGGCCACCACGCGGCGGTCGGCGCGGGCGTGCGGCCCGGCGCGACGGTGGCGGTGGTCGGGGACGGCGCGGTCGGCCTGTGCGGGGTCCTGGCCGCGAAGCGGCTGGGCGCCGAGCGGATCATCGCGCTCGGACGGCACACGTCGCGCACCGACATCGCGCGGGACTTCGGCGCCACCGACGTGGTCGCCGAGCGCGGCGACGAGGCCGTGGCGGCGGTACGTCAACTGACCGGCGGCCAGGGCGCGCACGCGGTGATCGAGGCGGTCGGCACCGAGCAGTCGATGCGCACCGCCGTCGGCATCACCCGCGACGGCGGCGCGATCGGCTACGTCGGCGTCCCGCACGGCAGCGGCACCGGTCTCGACCTCGGCGAGATGTTCGACCGCAACATCACCCTGCGCGGCGGCGTCGCGCCCGTCCGCACGTACATCCCGGAACTGCTCCCCGACGTGCTGGACGGCACCGTCGACCCGTCCCCGGTCTTCGACCTGACGGTCGGTCTCGAGGACGTGCCGAAGGGCTACCGCGCGATGGACGAGCGCACCGCCCTCAAGGTGCTGGTGAAGCCCTGAGGGCGGTACGCGGCCGGTAACGGCCGTGCGTGCGGGGCGTCTTGGCGGGCGCTACCGGGTGACGGCGTTCAGCGCGTCCACGATGCCGTGACCGTAGAAGCTGTTGTACGCCTTCGGCCCGGTGCAGGTGGCGTCCTGCGCGGGCCCGGTCGGGCAGCCGGGGTTGTTCGCCTCGATCTTGAGCAGCGCCTGGAGCTGCGCGGGCGAGGCGTGCGGGTGACGGCTCTTGATCAGCGCCGCGACCGCCGCCACGTGCGGGCTGGCCATCGAAGTGCCTTGGAGGTAGCCGTACGTGCCGCCGGGCAGCGTCGACAGGATGCGGCCGTTGCCGGACGGGGTGTCGGGGATCTGCCTGCTGTCGCCGCCGGGCGCGGCCACGTCGATCACGGTCAGGCCGTAACTGGAGTAGTACGACTTGAGGTTCTGGGCGCCGGTCGCGGAGACCGTCACGACGCCGGGCAGTTGGGTCGGGAGGTCGAGGCACACGTGCGGGTCGACGGTGCGGGTGACCGCGGTGGAGTCGTCCGGGCTCGATGTGTCGGTCAGGGCGTGGGAGTTGAGGTCGTCGTCGCTGTTGCCCGCGGCGGCGACGTTCAGTACGCCCTTGCGCTCGGAGTACGCGGCGGCGCGTCGCACGGCGTCCACGATGGCCCGCTGGTCGGGGTCGCTCGGGCAGTTGTAGAGCCACGGGTCGATGTAATAGCTGTTGTTGGTGACCGCGATGCCGTGGTCGGCGGCGAAGACGAAGGCGCAGACCACGCTCTCCGGGTAGAACAGCGCGGTGCCCGGCTCGCTGACCTTGATCGCCGCGATCTTCACGCCGGGCGCGACCCCGGCCACGCCGATCCCGTTGCGCGCGGCGGCGATCTCACCGGCCACGTGGGTGCCGTGGTAGTCGGCCGCCGGGTCCCAGGGGTGCCAGGCGCCCGGTGAGGTGTCGGCGACGCCGCCCACACAGCTCGCGGACTGCTTGGCGGAGAAGTTCGCCGCCAGGTCGGGGTGGGTGTCGTCCACGCCGGTGTCGATGATGCCGACGGTCACCTTGGAACTGCCCGGATTGACCCCGGCCGCCTTGTCGGCCCGGATCGCCCGCAGGTCCCACTGGTCCGCCTCAAGCGGCTCCTGGCCGGGCGCCTGGTGCGCCGAGGCGGCGGCCACCTCGGCCGCGGTCAGCGTCCGTACCCCGCCCGCCTGCGTCGTCGCGGACGGCTCGATGGCGGCGGTCCTGGTCGCGCCCGCGCTCCGTACGCCGTGGACGCGCCGCAGCGTCGCGCCGAAGTCCGGGTTGGCCGAGTGCACGACGATGACGCCTATCCGGTCGTACGCGATCACCACCTGGCCGCCCGCCCGCTCTATCGCGTGCTCCACCGACCGCTGCGTGCCGCGCCCGCCGTCGATGTTGACGACGTACGACAGCAACGGGCCGTCCGTGCGCGGCGGTTGAGAGCCGTGCGCGGCGGCGGAGGCGCCGGGGGCGGAGGAAGCGGAGGAAGCGGAGGCCGGGGCGGCTCCGGGGAGTACGGCGAGGGCGGCTGCCGTCACCAGACCGAGACCGGCCGCGAGCGCGCGGCGGCGCCGGGGGAGGCCGGGAAGCGGAACCATGGGATCTCCAATCGTCCATCAGCCGTGGGACGGCAGGGTCTGCCGTCCGACGTGTGCATGACGAAGGAAACTAGTGCCCAACGGCCGGTCAAAGAAGCGCAATTCCATGGATCGGTCGGAATTTCCCCGTGGCCGACGGCGGTTCAGCCATACCGGCGGCCGGATCGCAGCGCGGCGATGCTCAGCGGCGGCAGTCGGACCCGCCGCGCGTACCAGCCGGTGGGCGCGGCGGCGCCGGTTCCCTGCCGGGCGGCGGCAGGTCCCGTGAACAGGTCGGCGGGCAGGTCGGCGGGCAGCCGTACGCTCCCGTACGGCCTGCGGGCCGGGAGCTGCGGCCGGTGCGACGGGGGAGGAGGGGGCGGGGGCGGAGGTGGGGTCATCGCGGCGAGTCCTCGGCGGTCCTGGGCGGCGGTCCCCGGCCCGCGGAGCGGCGGGGGACGGTGACGGCGTGGTGGGCGCCGCCGGGCTGTCCAACGAACCGGCCGCGCCGCGGTGTCGGTGTGCGGCGCCCGGTGACCTGGTCGCGGGACACGGGCGGCCCGGCCGGGCGGCCCGGCCGGGCGTGCGGAGACGCCGGGCCGGACGGCGAGCCGACGGGACCGGACGCCGAGCCAACGGGACGGGACGCCGAGCAGCCGTTTCAACAAACTGTTGTAATTTGGCGCCCGTCGCGTACGCTGCACCGACAGGCCCCCACCCGCCCGGCGGCCCCGCCGGGTTGTCCGTGTGACGTCATAGGGTGGAGGAACGGCGGCGCGCCGAGCGCCCGCCGCAGGAGCGACGGCGCGCGAGCGTCCAGGAGGGAGGCGGAGCCCGTGCTGATCGACACCTACGGCCGAGTGGCGACCGACCTGCGCGTCTCCCTCACCGACCGCTGCAATCTGCGCTGCACCTACTGCATGCCGGAAGAGGGCCTCCAGTGGCTGGCCAAGCCCGACCTGCTCACGGACGACGAGATCGTCCGGATGGTCGGGATCGCGGTCCACGAGCTGGGCGTCACCGATGTCCGCTTCACCGGCGGCGAGCCGCTGCTGCGGCCCGGCCTGGTCGGCATCGTCGAGCGCTGCGCCGCCCTGGAGCCGCGCCCCCGGCTGTCGCTGACCACCAACGGCATCGGCCTGCGCCGCACCGCCGACGCGCTGCGCGCCGCGGGTCTCGACCGGGTCAATGTCTCCCTCGACACCCTGCGCCCCGAGGTCTTCCACACCCTCACCCGCCGCGACCGGCACCACGACGTCGTCGCGGGCATGGCGGCGGCGGCCGACGCGGGCCTGACCCCGGTGAAGATCAACACGGTGCTGATGCGCGGTGTCAACGACGACGAGGCCCCCGACCTGCTGGCCTGGGCCGTCGAGCGGGGATACGAGCTGCGGTTCATCGAGCAGATGCCGCTGGACGCGCAGCACGGCTGGCAGCGCACCGACATGGTCACCGCCGACGAGATACTCGACCGCCTGCGGACCCGCTTCACCCTGACCCCCGAGGGCGAGACGGTCCGCGGCTCCGCGCCCGCCGAGCGCTGGCTGGTCGACGGCGGCCCGGCCACGGTCGGCGTCATCGGCTCGGTCACCCGGCCGTTCTGCCGCGCCTGCGACCGCACCCGGCTCACCGCCGACGGCCAGGTCCGCAACTGCCTGTTCGCCCGCGAGGAGTCCGACCTGCGCGGCCCGCTGCGCTCCGGCGCCGACGACGAGCGGATGGCGGAGCTGTGGCGGGCGGCGATGTGGGGCAAGAAGGCGGGCTCGGGCCTCGACGACCCGGCCTTCCTCCAGCCCGACCGCCCCATGTCGGCCATCGGCGGCTGAACCGCCGCACCCTGAGGCCGCTCGGAGAACCGCCGCACCCTGAGGCCGCTCGGAGAACCGCCGCACCCGGAGCCCCCAGAGCCCCGTCGCGCCGCTACCGCTCCCGCTCTCCCCGCTCCCACTCCGCCAGCGGCACGACGTCCTTCAGGAACCCGCGCATCCCCAGGAACTGCGACAGGTGCTCGCGGTGCTCGTCGCACGCCAGCCACGTCTTGCGCCGCTCCGGCGTGTGGATCTTGGGGTTGTTCCAGGCCAGCACCCACACGGCGGGGGTACGGCAGTCCTTGGCCGAGCAGATCGGCTTCTCGTTCTCGTTCACAGCGTTCCCGGCATCGCTCACGACGCCCAGTAAACAGAACCGCCGCTGGACATGGCGACGCCGGGCAGCCACGGGGGGAGCCGCCCGGCGTCGGTCCGTCGCTCCGACGGGGGATGCGGAGCGCGTACGAAGTATGTCACGCGCTCAACCGTCCGTGGAGTGGAACTTCACGATTGATCTGAGCTTTTCTTGAGGTTCGGCGGCACGGGTACCGGCACCGGCTCGCCGTAGCCCTCAGGATCGGACGGATCGCCCATTTCGAGCATCGGCCTGGCCTGCGGAAGGACGAACGACGACGGCAGTGAGGGCACGTTCTCCCGGCCCGCGTTCGCGAACACCACCGCCACGTACGGCAGGAGCAGCCCGACCACGAGCATCCCCCAGGCCAGTACCCGCTCCACGTCCCAGAGCACCACGGTGAGGATCACCGAGAGAGTACGGATCGACATCGAGATGATGTACCTGCGCTGCCGTCCGGCCACGTCCTCGGTCAGACCGGTACGCGCTCCCGTGATCTGGAAGACCTCAGGCCCGCCCTGCTTCCGCATCGCGCTCCACCACCCGCTCGCTCCGCCGGACTCTCCTGAGCACGGGTCGGCGCCCGGCCCGGCCTCACCACGGTACGCCGCGTACCGCCCGCCTTCGATAGCGGGGGCACCATCCGTGCGGCGCCGCTGTCGGGCCGTACGGCGGACGGCCCACTCGACATGCGGCGTAGCCGGAGCGGGCACAGACTGGCCGGACGAGTTCCGGGCGTACGCCGTCCGGACGCGAGGAGGCGAGTGACATGGGTTGGTTGTGGGCGATCATCGTCGGTCTGGTGCTGGGTCTGATCGCCAAGGCGATCCTCCCCGGCAAGCAGTCCCTGCCGCTGTGGCTCACCGTGATCTGCGGTATGGGCGGCAGCATTCTCGGCAACGCCGTGTCGACCTGGATCGGCGTCAACGACACCAAGGGCATCGACTGGACCCGGCACGTGCTGCAACTCATCGGCGCCGTCGTCGTCGTGGCGATCGGCGACGCCCTGTGGTCGATGTTCAAGGGCACGCGCAAGACCGCCGCACCGCGGTGACGCCCGCACCGCGGTGACGCTCAGCCCGTGGGGTGCCGCCGCAGCCACCGCGGCGGCACCCGGTCGGTCAGCCACACGCCGTTGGCGCTGATCCGGAAGACATGGCCCTCGGCGGCCAGCCCCCTGGCGTCCACCGCGAGCACCACAGGACGGCCGTGCCGTGATCCCACGCGCACGGCCGTCTCCACGTCCCGTCCACCCATCCGGCCTCGTCGAGAGTGAGGCCGACGCTGTCGGGCCGGTGCCGCAGCACCATCGACAGGAACCTGGAGATCCTGACCGTCTTCTTCTCGTCGGGCACGGGCGTCAGACCCCCTGGCTGACCGAACTCATGTTGAAGTCCGGAATCCGCAGGGCCGGGGCGGCGGCCCTGGTGAAGTAGTCGCTCCACTCGCGCGGCAGCGTCCGCTCGGTGCGGCCCGCCTCGGCGGCGCGGCCGAGCAGGTCCACCGGGGACTCGTTGAAACGGAAGTTGTTGACCTCGCCGGTCACCTCGCCGTTCTCCACCAGATAGACGCCGTCGCGGGTGAGGCCGGTCAGCAGCAGCGTGGCCGGGTCGACCTCGCGGATGTACCACAGGCAGGTCAGCAGCAGACCGCGCTCGGTGGCCGCGACCATCTCGTCCAGCGACCGCTCGCCGCCGCCGTCCAGCACCAGGTTGTCGGCGGCGGGCGCGACCGGCAGGCCGGTCAGCCCGGCGCTGTGCCGGGTGGTGGTGAGCCGGGCGAGCGAGCCCTCGTGGATCCAGTTCACCGGCTCCACCGGCAGCCCGTTGTCGAACACCGAGGTGTCGTCGCCCGAGGAGTGCGCGATCACGAACGGCGCCGCCTCCAGGCCGGGCTCCGCCGGGTCGCTGCGCAGGGTCAGCGGCAGCGGCGACAGCTTCTCGCCGACCCGGGTCCCGCCGCCGGGCTTGCTGAAGACCGTACGGCCCTCGGCGGCGTCCCGGGCCGCGGCCGACCAGAACTGGTAGATCATCAGGTCCGCGACGGCCGACGGCGGCAGCAGCGTCTCGTACCGGCCCGCGGGCAGGTCGATCCGGCGCTCGGCCCAGACCAGCCGGCGGGCCAGGTCGGCGTCCATCGCCAGCGGGTCCACGTCGGTGAAGTCGCGGGTGGCCGCGCCCGCCCACGCCGAGCGCCTGCGGTCGGGGGACTTCGCGTTCACCTCAAGGGTGCCGGTCGGCTGGTCGTGCCGCAGCCGCAGCCCGGCCGAGGTGCCCAGATACGTCGACGTCACCGAGTGGAAGGCGAAGCCGTACAGCTCACGGCCGCCCGCCCGCGCCGTCGCGAACGCCTCGCCGAGCGCGGGCGCGAAGGACGCGAAGACGTCGGAGTTGGTCTCGGCGGGCCCGTCGGTGAAGGCCGCCGAGTGCGGCACGCCCGTCACCAGCGGCTGCGCGTCCTCGGCGGGACCGGCCTCGCGGGCCGCCGCCTCGGCCGCCCGTACCAGCGGCTCCAGCTCGTCGGCGGTCACGGCCGAGCGGGACACCACACCGGACGCGGTGCCCTCGGCGCCGTCCACGGTGGCGATCACGGTGAGGGTACGGCCGCGCGTGACGCCGTTGGTGGTCAGGGAGTTGGCCGCCCAGCGCAGATTCGCGCTGGACTCCTCCTGGGCGATCACCACGCAGCCGTCCGCGTTCGACAGCTCAAGCGCCCGTTCGACGATCTCGTGCGGCTTGGTCGTCACGCTGCTCATCGTCCGGCCTCCTGGGTGGTGTTGAGAATGCTGACGCCCCGGAAGAGGGCGGCCGGGCAGCCGTGGCTGACGGCCGCGACCTGGCCCGGCTGGGCCTTGCCGCAGTTGAAGGCACCGCCGAGCACATACGTCTGCGGGCCGCCGACGGCGTCCATCGAGCCCCAGAAGTCGGTGGTGGTGGCCTGGTAGGCGACGTCCTTGAGCTGGCCCGCGAGCCGCCCGTTCTCGATCCGGAAGAACCGCTGCCCGGTGAACTGGAAGTTGTAGCGCTGCATGTCGATGGACCACGAGCGGTCGCCGACCACGTAGATGCCACGTTCGACGCCGCCGATCAGCTCTTCGGTCGAAGGGCCGTCGGGCGCGGGCCGCAGCGAGACGTTCGCCATCCGCTGCACCGGGACATGGCCGGGGGAGTCGGCGTACGCGCAGCCGTTGGACCGCTCGAAGCCGGTGAGCTTCGCGATCCGCCGGTCGAGCTGGTAGCCGACGAGCGTGCCGTCCTTGATCAGGTCCCAGGACTGTCCCGCCACGCCCTCGTCGTCGAAGCCGACGGTGGCCAGGCCGTGCTCCGCCGTACGGTCACCGGTCACATTCATCAGCGGCGAGCCGTACTTGAGCGTGCCGAGCTGGTCGAAGGTGGCGAAGGAGGTGCCCGCGTACGCCGCCTCGTACCCCAGCGCGCGGTCCAACTCCGTGGCGTGGCCGATCGATTCGTGGATCGTCAGCCACAGGTTGGACGGGTCGACCACCAGGTCGTACGCGCCCGCCTCGACCGAGGGCGCGCGCATCTTCTCGGCCAGCAGCTCCGGGATACGGGCCAGCTCCGCGTCCCAGTCCCAGCCGTGGTCCGCGCCGGTCAGATACTCCCAGCCGCGGCCGACCGGCGGCGCGAGCGTGCGCATCGAGTCGAAGTCGCCGCTGTCGCCGTCGACGGCGACAGCGGTGAGCTGCGAATGGAGGCGGACGCGCTGCTGCGTGGTCGTGGTGCCCGCGGTGTCCGCGTAGAACTTGTTCTCCTGCACGGTCATCAGCGAGGCGTCCGCGTGGTCGACCCCGTCGGCCGCCAGCAGCCGGGCGCTCCACTCCGCGAGCAGCGCCGTCTTCTCCGCGTCCGGCACGTCGAACGGGTTGATGTCGTACGCCGACACCCACACCCGGTCCGCGTGCACCGGCTCGTCGGCCAGCTCCACCCGCTCCCGCGACCCCGCCGCCGCGATCACCTTCGCGGACAGCTTGGCCATCGCGACCGCCTGCGAGGCGACCTTGGCCGCCGCGTCCATCGTCAGGTCGACCCCGGAGGCGAAGCCCCAGGCGCCGCCGTGCACCACCCGTACCGCGTACCCCAGATCGGTGGTGTCGGAGGTGCCCGACGGGCGCGCGTCGCGCAGCCGCCAGGTCGCGCCGCGCACCCGCTCCAGCCGGAAATCGGCGTGGTCCGCGCCCAGCGCGCGGGCGCGGGCCAGTGCGGCGTCGGCGAGTGCCCGCAGGGGCAGCGCCAGGAATGACTGATCGACCTCATGAGGCACGACGAACTTCCCCTTCGACCGTTCGACAGGTATCCGCAGTGAATCATGTCCCCCCGACCGCCAGCGCGTGCTTTTCCGCAGGACGCGGCGTGTGCCGGGGCGGGCGGCCGGCGAATCGTCAGATGCCAATCCGTGCCGAGACCTTGAGGTTGGTCCAGACCAATCTCTATGCTCATGACGCCGCCCTCACTCCTGTCCGCTGCACCACACTCCGCACGACGAGGAGCCCCCCACATGTCAGTACGCCGTAATGCCGCCGCGGTCGGCGCGGTCGGCGCCGCCGCCTTGACGATTGCCGCGCTCACGCCGGTGACCGCCAGCGCCCACGGCGCGCTCAGCGCACCGGTCAGCCGGATCTCCGGCTGCTTCGCCGAAGGCCCCGAACACCCCCAGTCGCAGGTCTGCAAGGACCTGGTCGCCGACAGCGGCACCCAGCCGCTGTACGACTGGAACGAGGTGAACATCGCCAACGCCAACGGCCAGAGCCGCACGATCATCCCCGACGGCCACCTCTGCTCGGCCAACCGCGACAAGTACCGGGCGCTGGACTGGGCCCGCACCGACTGGCCCGCCACCGCGGTCTCGGCGGGCACCACCACCGTCAACTTCCGTGTCACCGCGCCGCACAAGGGCACGATGACGCTCTACATCACCAAGGCCGGATACGACCCGACCAAGCCGCTCAAGTGGTCCGACCTGGACGCCACCCCGATCGCCGTCTACAACACCGTCGCCTCCGCGACGAACGGCTACTACACCTTCAACGCCACCCTGCCCAGCCGCACCGGCAGGCAGCTCATCTACCAGGTGTGGCAGCGCAGTGACAGCCCCGAGGCCTTCTACGGCTGCTCCGATGTCGTCTTCGGCCAGGGGGTACAAGCGGCGGCGGTCGCCGCGCCCCAGGCGCCGACCGACCGGCAGATCGCGGCCGGCGCGTCCAAGTCCACCGTCAGCCACCACGGTCACGGCGGCGACGTCGCCGTGACATCCACCACGGCGAAGCTCGCGACCAGCGACGTGACCGACAACCGCGCGGCCACCGGCACCCTGGAGACCGCCCTGTCCGGCAGCGCCGTTCTGGCGTCGGGCGCCGTGGGACTGCTGCTCTGGAGCCGCCGCAGGGCCGCCGCCCGCGCGAACGGCTGACCCATGGTTCTGTAGGAAACCCACAGGGACCACGGGAGCAGCCTGTCGGGGCCGATTCCCCGGATCGGTGCGAGGACCGATAGCTTTTCACGGAGAAACTCACGACTGAGGGAGTGATCCGTTGAGCCGCTCGGTTCTCGTCACCGGAGGCAACCGGGGCATCGGCCTCGCCATCGCGCGTGCCTTCGCCGACGCGGGCGACAAGGTCGCCATCACCTACCGCTCGGGTGAGCCGCCCGCCGAACTGGTGGCGCTCGGCTGCCTGGCCGTCCGCTGCGACATCACCGACCCCGAGCAGGTGGAACAGGCTTACAAGGAGATCGAGGAGAAGCACGGGAACGTGGAGGTGCTGGTCGCCAACGCCGGCATCACCAAGGACCAGCTCCTCATGCGGATGTCGGAGGAGGACTTCACGTCCGTCCTCGACACCAACCTCACCGGAACCTTCCGGGTCGTGAAGCGCGCGAACCGCGGCATGCTGCGGGCCAAGAAGGGCCGCGTCGTCCTGATCTCCTCCGTGGTCGGGCTGCTGGGCTCCGCGGGACAGGCCAACTACGCGGCCTCCAAGGCGGGGCTGGTCGGCTTCGCCCGCTCGCTCGCCCGTGAACTGGGCTCGCGCAACATCACCTTCAACGTCGTGGCGCCCGGTTTCGTCGACACCGACATGACCCAGGCGCTCACCGACGAGCAGCGCGAGGGCATCGTGGCGCAGGTGCCCCTCGGCCGCTACGCGAAGCCCGAGGAGATCGCCGCGACGGTGCGGTTCCTCACCTCGGACGACGCCTCGTACATCACTGGAGCCGTCATCCCCGTTGACGGCGGATTGGGCATGGGTCACTGAGAACATGAGCGGAATCCTCGACGGTAAGCGCATCCTCATCACGGGTGTGCTGATGGAGTCCTCCATCGCCTTCCACGCCGCCAAGCTGGCCCAGGAGCAGGGTGCCGAGATCATCCTGACCGCCTTCCCCCGGCCCACCCTCACCGAGCGCGTCGCCAAGAAGCTGCCCAAGCCGGTCAAGGTCATCGAGCTGGACGTGACCAACACCGAGCACCTGGAGCGTCTTGAGAAGGTGGTCCGCGAGGAGCTGGGCGGCCTCGACGGTGTCGTGCACTCCATCGGGTTCGCCCCCCAGGACGCCATGGGCGGCAACTTCCTCAACACGTCGTTCGAGTCCGTCGCGACGGCCATGCACGTCTCCGCGTTCTCGCTGAAGTCGCTCACCATGGCGTGCATGCCGCTCATGCCCGCGTACGACAGCGCCACCGGCGCGGGCGGCGGCTCGGTCGTCGGCCTCACCTTCGACGCGCAGTACACCTGGACCGGTTACGACTGGATGGGCCCGGCCAAGGCGGCACTCGAGGCCACCTCCCGCTACCTCGCCCGTGACCTCGGCCCGCGCAATGTGCGCTGCAATCTGGTCTCGGCCGGGCCGATCGGCTCGATGGCCGCCAAGTCCATCCCGAGCTTCGGCGAGCTGTCGGACACCTGGAACCACCTCTCCCCGCTGGAGTGGAACACCGCCGACCCCGAGCCCGCCGGGCGCGGTGTCGTGGCGCTGCTCTCCGACTGGTTCCCGAAGACGACCGGCGAGATCATCCACGTGGACGGCGGCCTGCACGCCGTCGGCGGCTGACCACCCCGAGGACTGTGGCAGGGCCCCCGTACCGACCGGTGCGGGGGCTCCGCCGTGTACGGCCCCGCCAGGTCAGGCGGGTGAGGCGGGTCAGGAAGGCCATGCGGGTCAGGGCGGGTCAGGGCGGGTCAGGCCAGCGTCGTGCCGAAGCGGCAGTGGAAGGCGTGGTCGCGGGCCTCGGCCGCGGCGCGCTCCGGGTCGGCCGCGCGGATCGCGTCGACCAGCCGCGCGTGGTCGAGATGGTCCTCGGGCCGCAGGTCGGTGCCGACGTCGGCCCGCAGGAAGTCCCGCAGCACCTCGCCGAGGTCGGCGTAGAGCGCGGTGAGCACGTCATTGTGCGAGGCGGCCACCACCGCCAGGTGCATGGTCGCGTCGGCCTCGACGAAGGACTCCGCGTCGCCCGACTCCCAGGCCCGTTCGCGCCGGTCGAGCGCCGCGTCGAGCTGCGCCAGGTCGGCGTCGGTACGGCGCTGCGCCGCCAGACCCGCGGCCGTCCCCTCCAGCGAGCCGCGCAGCTCGGCCACGTGCAGGGGGTCGGAGTCGGCGAAGCGCGCCCGCATCACTCCGGCCAGTTCGCTGGTGGCCACCACATAGGTGCCGGAGCCCTGCCGGATGTCGAGCAGACCGTTGTGGGCGAGCGCCCGCACCGCCTCGCGGACGGTGTTGCGCGCCACCCCCAGTTGCTCCACCAGCTCCGGTTCGGTGGGGATACGGGAGCCGACCGGCCAGGCGCCCGAGGTGATCTGGGCGCGGAGGCTGCCGATCGTACGGTCGGCGAGCGTGGTGTGCCTGGGCACTGGACCGAGATTCATCCCATCATTCTATGATGGGGAAATGCGTGACGACGAATCCCTCGCCCTCGACCCCGCCCGGACGCCGCAGACGGCCCCGCCGACGGCACGAACGACGGCCTCCGTGACGGCCGCGGAACCCGTACCGGACACGGGCTCCGGCCCGGTCCCGGCCACCGGCCCGACCGCCGCCCCGGCCCGGGACCGTACCGGCACCGCATCCGCCGCCGCATCCGCCGCCGCGCCCGCCGCCGGTCTCGCCGGGAACCCCTGGCTGCGCCGCCTCGTCGTCGCCGGTCTCGTCCTGGCCGCGCTCAACCTCCGCCCCGGCATCACCAGCCTCGGCGCCCTGCTCAAGGAGGTCCGCGACGGCCTCGGCATGAGCGGCACCATGGCGGGCCTGCTCACCTCCGTACCCTCCGCGTGCTTCGCGCTCTTCGGCTTCGCCGCCCCGAGGCTGGCCCGCCGCCACGGCCCCGGCGCCGTGATCTGCGTCGGCATGGCCGCCATCACCGCCGGGCTCGCGCTGCGCCCGCTGGCCGGGAACACCGCGATCTTCCTGGCCCTCAGCGCCCTCGCCCTCGGCGGCATCGCCGTCTCCAACGTGCTGATGCCGGTGATCGTCAAGCGCTACTTCCCCGACCGGGTCGGCGCGATGACCGGCCTGTACTCCATGGCCCTCTCCCTCGGCACCGCCCTCGCCGCCGCCGTCACCGTCCCCATGACCCACGCCATGGGCCACGGCTGGCGGCTCGGCCTCGGCGTGTGGGCCGCGCTGGCCGCCGTCGCCGTGGTGCCCTGGCTCGCGCTGGTCCGCGACCGTACGGGCGCACCGCCCGCCACCGGCGCCCGGAAGGACGCCGCGGCCGTCAACACCGACGCGGCCCGGAAGAGTGACGCGGCGCGCGCCGCGGACGGCGGCCACGGCCGTATCACCGGCAGCCGTACCGCCTGGGCGCTCGCCTGCTTCTTCGGACTCCAGGCCACCGCCGCGTACATCACCATGGGCTGGATGCCGCAGATCTTCCGGGACGCCGGACTGTCCGCGGGCAAGGCGGGGCTGCTGCTCGCGGTCACCATGGTGATGGGCGTGCCGCTGTCCTTCGTGCTGCCGCCGCTCGCCGCCCGGATGCGGGCGCAGGGCCCGCTGGTCGTCCTGCTCGGCGCCTTCGGACTGGTCGGTTACGCGGGCCTGTGGGCCGCCCCGGCCGCCGCGCCGTGGGTGTGGGCGCTGCTGCTCGGCATCGCCAACTGCGCCTTCCCGCTGGCCCTGACGATGATCGGGATGCGGTCGCGGACCGGCGCGGGAGTCGTCCGGCTGTCCGCCTTCGCGCAGAGCACCGGCTATCTGATCTCGATCCCCGGACCGATCCTCGTCGGCACCCTCAACCAGGCCAGCGGCGGCTGGGGGCTGCCGATCGCCTTCATGATCGCGCTGATGGTGCCGCAGATCGTCTGCGGGGTGCTCGCCGGGCGGCGGCGACACATCGAGGACGAACTGTGACCCCGGTGCGGCGGCACGGTGGCCCGGTGCGAGACTGAACGCATGCCCGTACTCGAACCGAATCCCCCGCAGAGCCAGCGGCGCCTGCTGATCGTCTTCGGCCTCATGCTCGGCGTGCCCGCACTGGTCGCCATCGTCGCCACCTTCGCCGCCCGGATGGGCTGACCGCCCCCGCCCACCGGCCCGTTCGGGCCACGACCCCGAGTCCGGAGGTGGGGACAACCCCACCTTCCCTAGGGGGCCAGGGTCAGGGTCAAGTGGGTGGACGGCCGGATGGGACCGCACGGCGCCCGCCCGTAGCGTCGAAGTGCAAGCAGACAACGGCACTTCGACGGTTTTCCACGGAGGCGGTCACCGTGACCACGCAGTCCCCGCACCTCTACTCCCGGCAGTCCCGGCAGTCCCGGCCCACCGTCGAGTCCGCCACGGCCGCGGGGTCCGCCGGGGCCGAGAAGCCCGGACGCGGAAACGCGTCGTCCGGGAACGCGTCGTCCGCGAACGCGTCGTCCGGGAACGTGCAGACGAGCCTGCCGTGGTGGGCCGTCGCCCTGCCCGCGCTCGCCTTCGCCGCGCTGCTCGCCCTCCTCAGCGGCGGCACCGCGGACGCCTCGACCGCGGCCTCCTCCGGCGACCTGCTCGGCCACATCGCCTCCTCGCTGCCGGACCTCGTCCAGCGCTTGCTGTGAGCCTCACCCCTGACCTTCCGCCGCCCCCGCCCCGCCGCCCCCCGTACGGCCTCTGACCTGCGCCCCCGGCGGCCCCCGCGGCGGTGGAGATGCGCCATTCCGCGCCTGACAGCGGGTTTTCTGGAAAGCTGAAGGACATGACCGTCGATTCGACCCGCACGATCGTCCTTCTCCGCCACGCCAAGGCCGACTGGCCGTCGGTCGCCGACCACGAGCGGCCACTGGCCGACCGCGGCCGGCTGGACGCCGCTGCGGCGGGCCTCCGTTTCGCCGACGACGGCATCACCCCCGACGTGGCGCTGTGCTCCACCTCGGTCCGCACCCGCGAGACCTGGAAGCTCGCCGCCCACGAAATGCCGCACCGCCCCAAGACCGTCTACGAGGAGCGGCTCTACGAAGCCTCGCTCGGCGATCTGCTCGCGCTGCTCACCGAGACCTCGGACGAGGTCGGCTCGCTGCTGCTGATCGGCCACAACCCCGGCATGCACGCCCTCGCCGACGCGCTCGCGGGTACCGCCGAAGGCGACACCGCGGCCCGGATGACCCGCGGCTTCCCCACCGCCGCCTTCGCCGTCGTCACCTTCTCGGGCTCCTGGAAGTCCGTCGAACACGGCGTCGGCCGCCTGACCGCCTTCTGGGCGCCGCACGACTGACCGGTACGAGGCCCGCGCGGCCGGTACGAGCGCCGTAGCCACTACGGGACGGCGCGAACCGGTGCGCGTGCGTACGGATACGTATCGGCGCCCGGCCCGGCGCGGGAATTGTCGCGGTCAGAGCGTCGGTACGCCGTCCAGCGCGTCGGCGGCCTCGATCTCCTCGCGGGTGATGCCCAGCAGATACAGCACGGTGTCGAGGAAAGGTACGGTCACGGCGGTGTCGGCCGCCTGGCGTACGACGGGCTTGGCGTTGAAGGCGACGCCGAGCCCGGCCGCGTTCAGCATGTCCAGGTCGTTCGCGCCGTCGCCGATCGCGACGGTCTGGCTGAGCGGCACCCCGGCCTGCTCGGCGAAGCTGCGCAGCAGGCGCGCCTTGCCCGCCCGGTCCACGATCGGGCCGACGACCTTGCCGGTGAAGCGGCCGTCCACCACTTCGAGGGTGTTGGCCGCCGCGAAGTCCAGGCCGAGCCGCACCTTCAGGTCGTCGGTGACCTGGGTGAAGCCGCCGGAGACCACGCCGACCTGGTAGCCGAGCCGCTTGAGCGTACGGATCAGGGTGCGCGCGCCGGGCGTGAGCCGCACCTCGGAGCGGACCTTGTCGACCACGGACGCGTCGAGACCGGCCAGCAGCGCCACCCGCGCGTGCAGCGACTGTTCGAAGTCCAGCTCGCCGCGCATCGCGGCGGCCGTCACCGCGGCGACCTCGGCCTCGCAGCCCGCGTGCGCGGCGAAGAGCTCGATCACCTCGTCCTGGATGACGGTGGAGTCCACGTCCATCACGACCAGCCGCTGCGCCCTGCGCTGGAGACCGGCGGGGACCACGGCCACGTCGATGCCGAGCGCCGCCGCCTCGACCGAGAGCACCGAGCGCAGCACACCGGGCTCGGCGCCGGAGACGGCGAACTCCACCGCCGTCACCGGGTACTTGGCCAGCCGGAAGATGCGGTCGATGTTGCCGCCCGCGTTGGTGATCAGGGCGGCGGTGGCCGCGGTCGACTCGGCGGTCAGCGGGCGGCCGAGCACGGTGACATGCGAACGGCCCTCGCCGCGCGGCCGGTTGTCGCCGGTGCCGGAGATGATCTCCGCCTCCATGCCGATGGACTCGGCCCAACTGTGCACGGTGGAGCGCAGTTCGCCTTCGAGGCCGGGGGAGGGCGCCGTCACCAGGGCGCACAGCACTATCCGGCCCCGCGTGACGACCTGCTCGATGTCCACCACGTCCACCCGGAAGGCGGCGAGCGTGTCGAAGAGCCCCGCGGTGATGCCGGGACGGTCCTTGCCGAAGATCTTGACCAGAATGGTGGGCGCGTCCGCCGGCGGAACGGCGGCGACAGGCGCGGTCTGCGAGACGTCGTTCATGGTGCTCCCACCGTAGCCGCCCCGCCCGGCCCGATGATCGGCCGTCTCGGTTGGCGGACCGCCCCCAAGACCGCGGGCCTCGCCTTCAGGAGCGGAGATGCGGCGCGGCGCGGCTGCGCGGGACCAGGTTTTCCGGGGGGCGCGGGCCTCGCCTTCAGGAGCGGAGGTGCGGCGCGGTGCGACTGCGCGGGACCAGGTTTTTCAGGCGGCGCGGTGCGGCTGCGCGGGACCAGGTTTTTCAGGGGCGCGGGGAACTGCGCGACCAGCGCTCGCGGTGGCGAGCTGTGAACACCGCCCTCATGGGGCAGACGATGTTCGCTGTCGGGCCGTGAGCCCGAGGGGTGCGGGGCCCGCAGATCCCCGCACCCGCGGCGGACGCCGGCTCAGCGGGGCCCGCGCGGCGCGGCAGGCGGCGGGGGAGGCGGCGGCTCCGGCCACTTCTCCTCCGGCCGACCCGAAGCCCCGGCCCCGCCGGAGCCGCCTCGCGGCCGACGGAAACCGGGCGGCGGCGGCCCCGCGATGGTCGGCGCGGCGTCCACCCCGCCAGCCTGCGGGGCCTTGTACGGATTCGGCTCGTCACCGGGCCGCGGCCCGGCGTAAGGACTGGGCTCGCCGCCGCCCCCTGCGTAAGGATTGGGCTCGGCACCGCCGCCCGCGTAGGGATTGGGCTCGCCGCCGCCCCCGGCGTACGGGTTGGGCTCCTCACCGTCCTCCGGACGGTAGACCGGGCTCGGCAGATACGGTCCCGCCCGATAGGCCAGCTCCGGATACGTACGGCCCGCGTCGTCGCCCCCGGCGGAGCCGGACACGTGCACGCCCTCCTCGGTGCCCGGCGCCGGACCGCCGCTGTCGTAGGCGCCGTCCCCCGTATCGGGAAGCGCGCCCCCGCCCGGCCGGGCCAGCGCCGCGACCTGCTGTCCCGCCGCCCCGGTGGCCAGCGCGAGCAGCGCGCCCACCGCGCCCATGCCCGCGCCCCAGACGGCGCCGAGCAGCAGTCCCAGCGGGAGGCTGCCGTGCAGGTCGACCCCGGCGCCGACGGCGTCGAAGCCGAAGACCGACAGATTCGCGTTGACCTTCACCTTGCTCAGATGCGACAGCAGCGGCAGCGCCACGGCCGTGACCAGGCCGAGCCGCACCGCGCACCGTCCGACGAAACCGCCCTTGGCGGCGCCGTCGAGCGGAGTGCGGGTGGCGGTGAGCGCGCCCGCGAGCAGCATCATCACCGCGATGGCGACCGGCAGCAGCCAGACCCGGCCGTCGAGTTCGGCCAGCGCGCCCGGTGTGATCGTCCTGCCGGAACCGCCCGCCAGCAGCTTGTCGACGGGATCGGGCAGGAACGACGTCAGCGGCCCCGACGCCTGCCCCTTCCACGGCACGAACAGGCCGAGCGGTACCGCGAGCCATACGCCGTTGGGCGCGCCGATCAGCGCCGCGCCCATGATCCGGCCCGGCTCGTCGCCGGTCAGCGCCGCGTAACAGGCCGCCGCGTCACCCGCGAGCACCGCGACCACCATGACGACGGTCAGCGCGGACACGGCGGGCCGCACCGCGCGGTGCACGCCCTCCCATCCGGCCGGCAGCGGTGTCCTGCGCGAGGCGAGCAGCGCGATCAGCAGCACGCCGAGCACCCACACCAGGCCGCCCGCCAGGGTCCGCCCGGTGGCGACCTGGAAGGTGATCGACGCCTTGGTCTGGATCAGCCCCTGCAACCCGTCGGTGAGGCCGCCGCTGATCTTGCCCACGCCGGGCAGCTTGCTCAGCAGGTCGTCCGTGGTGCCCTTGGACGGGCCGAGCGCGGCGCCGTCGATGGCCACCGTGTCCTGCCCCGCCCAGGCGAGACCGCCGAGGACCGCCAGGAACAGCACGGCGGTCGTCACGACCCGCGCCGCCAGTTCGCCGACACCGACCGTCGGACCGGCCCTGCGCAGCGAGCGCAGGAACACCCACGACAGCAGCAGCGCGCCGACGAGTGCCACACCCAGCGGCGCGATACCGATCGCGCCCTGGGTCTGCGATCCGCTCAGTCCGAACGCGCCGACGTCACCGCCCGGCCGCACCTTGCCGCCCACCGCCATCGCGACCACGGCTGCCGTCATCGGCCCCAGTGATCCGGCGGTGTCCGCGCCCAATAGATGTAAGGCGAGAGCGGCGGTGCCCGCCATCGCCAGGAACGCCCAACTCACCGACGCCACAGCGGCGAGCATGACGCTCGTCCAGGGCGTGGTCCGTGCACTCATCCCGACCCCCGAGGCCGTTCGTCCCCCCATGCACCCAATGCGCCCCACTCTCGGGCGCGGACGGGTGCCGCGTCAACGTCCGTTGCGGAACACGTACATCGGGCTTGTTTTCTGTTACGAGACAGGAGCCTGCAATAGTTCCTCCCGAACTTCGCTATCTCTAGACTCCCCCCATGGGGGACTACTCGGGGGACAACACATGGGGCTTGGGGTGCCTGAACTCGTACTCGAATTGAACGGACGGACCTGGACGCTGGACGCGTCCCGCTCGTACAGCCTGGGGCGCGATCCGTCGGGGGATCTGGTACTCGACGACGCCAGGGTGTCGTGGCGGCACGCCACCATCCGCCGTGCGGAACGCGGTTGGGTGATCGAGGACCTCGGCAGCACCAACGGCACCTATGTACAGGGGCAGCGGGTCCAGCAGACCGAGGTGGGGGCCGGTTCGACCGTCCACCTCGGCAACGCCACGGACGGACCCCGGCTGAATTTCACCGCGGGCGCGCAGGCCGGCGCCGATGTGTACAGCGCGGAGACCGCGCACGCGACGCCGCAGCAGCGCTACCCGCAGGCGCGGGCCGCGGCCCCCGCGGCACCCGTCGGACAGGCCGGGGCCCCGCAGGCCCCGACCCCGCAGCACGCCCAGCCGCCCGCCCAGGCCCAGCCGCAGGCGCAGATGCACGCGCAGGCGCCCGCCGCCCCGCCGCGTCAGCAGCAGCCCGGCGGCTGGGGACAGCCGCCCGCGCAGGTGCCGCCGCAGCAGTACGCGCGGCAGCCGCAGCCTCCCCAGCAGGGCCAGGGCGGCCAGGGCGGCTGGGGTCAGCCGCCGGTCCAGCAGCCGCCCGCCCCGCGCGCGCAGCCCCAGCAGCCCGCGGGCGGACACCCGCAGGGCGTCCGCAGCCCCACCACCTTCCACCAGCTCGCCCTCGGCCGGGTCATGAAGATCGGCCGCGCGCTGGAGAACGAACTGGTCGTCTCCGACCTCCAGGTCTCCCGGTACCACGCGGAGTTCCGCGCGCACCCCGACGGCCGCTACGAGATCGTCGACCTCGGCAGCCACAACGGCACGTATGTCAACGGCCAGCCGATCCAGCGCCATCTGCTCGGCCCCAACGACATCGTCGGCGTCGGCCACTCCACCTTCCGGCTGGTCGGCGACCGCCTCGAGGAGTTCGTCGACACCGGCGAGGTCTCCTTCTCCGCCCGCCGCCTGACCGTCACCGTGCCGCACGGCAAGGTGACCAAGCAGATCCTCAAGGACGTCTCCTTCGGCGTACCGGAGAAGTCGCTGATCGGCGTGATCGGCCCGTCCGGCTCCGGCAAGTCCACGCTGCTGCGCGCGCTCACCGGCTACCGCCCCGCCGACCAGGGCGAGGTGCTGTACGACAACCGCAATCTGTACAAGCAGTTCGCCGAGCTGCGGCAGCGCATCGGCCTGGTCCCGCAGGACGACATCCTGCACAAGGAACTCCAGGTCAGGACGGCACTGCGGTACGCGGCCAAGCTCCGCTTCCCCGGTGACACCGCGTCCGCGGAGCGCGAGGCGCGGATCAACGAGGTACTGCGCGAGCTGAAGCTCGACATCCACGCCGACAAGCGCATCACCTCGCTCTCCGGCGGCCAGCGCAAGCGCGTCTCGGTCGCCCTCGAACTGCTCACCAAACCCTCGCTGATATTCCTGGACGAGCCGACCTCCGGCCTCGACCCGGGCATGGACCGCGACGTCATGAAGCTGCTGCGCGGCCTGGCCGACGACGGCCGTACGGTACTGGTCGTCACCCACTCCGTCGCCGAACTGGCGCTCTGCGACAAGCTGCTGGTGATGGCCCCCGGCGGCTCGGTCGCCTACTTCGGCCCGCCGGACGAGGCGCTGAACTTCTTCGGCTACGAAACCTGGGCCGATGTCTTCTCCGCCTTCGAGAACTACCGCGACTACGACTGGTCGGGCCGCTGGCACGGCTCGCAGCACTACCAGATGTACGCCGCGGACCTGGACCAGGCGGCCCCGCAGCAGGCGCCGGTCATCCCGCACCAGGTGGCCAGGCCGCCCAAGCCGCAGGCGTGGCTGCCGCAGCTCGTCACCCTGATCCGCCGCTACATGTCGGTGATCGCCTCCGACCGGGGCTTCATCGCCCTGATGTTCATCCTGCCCGCGGTGCTCGGTGTGGTCAGCATCGTCATCCCGGCGGCCAGCGGCCTGGGCCCAGGACCGGTCAAGGCGCACGGCGTCAACAAGGACGCGGGCACGATCCTGCTGATCCTCGCGGTGGGCGCCTGCTTCTCCGGCGCCGCCAACTCCGTCCGCGAGCTGATCAAGGAACGGGTCATCTACGAACGGGAACGGGCCACCGGCCTGTCGCGTTCGGCGTATCTGATGTCCAAGGTCATCGTGCTCGGCCTGATCACCGCGGTGCAGGGCGCCGTCATCTGCGGCATCGGGTTCGCGCCGCGCGCGATGCCCACCGAGGGCGTCATCATGAAGAGCCAGCCCGCGGTCGAGATGACCCTGGCCATCATCGGCCTCGGCTTCACCTCGATGATGTTCGGCCTGATCATCTCCTCGCTGGTGAAGACCGCGGAGAAGACGATGCCGCTGCTGGTCATGTTCGCCATCGTCCAGGTGGTGTTCACCGGCGTGCTCTTCCAGCTCTACGACTCGCCCGGCATCGAGCAGTTCGCCTGGCTGATGCCCGCCAGGTGGGCGGTGGCCGCGCTCGGCACGACGGCGAATCTCAACGTGATCATGCCGTGGGACCCGGGCAACCCCGACGCGCTGTGGAAGCACACCGCGAGCCAGTGGACGATCGACATGGTCGTCCTGGTGCTGCTCGGCGTCGTGTGCGGCATCGTGGTCTCGCGGCTGCTGCGCCGCCACGAGCCGGAAGTCATGCGGAAGTAGTGAAACGGAAGTAGCGAATCCGAATACGCCGAAAGGGCGGCGGGACCGAAAGGTCCCGCCGCCCTTTCGCGCTGCGGCTGTGGGAGCCGAACGCGCGGATCAGTACGCGGAGTTCACGTTGTCCATGGAGCCGTAGTTCGCCGCGGCGTAGTTGCAGGCGGCGGTGATGTTCGCGACCGGGTCGTAGATGTCCCACGAGGTTCCGTCGACGTGGTACGCCTGGAAGGTCGGGTCGATGACCTGGAGCAGGCCCTTGGACGGAATGCCGGCGGCGGCGTTGGAGTCGTACAGGTTGATCGCCTGCGGGTTGCCGCTCGACTCGCGCATGATGTTGCGGTAGATGCCGTCGTAGCTGCCGGGGATGCCCTTCTGGGCCATGATCGCCAGCGACTGCTTGATCCAGCCGTCCAGGTCGTTGGTGTACGTGGTCGTGGCGGCGGTGCTGGCCTGCGGGGCGGCCTGCACGGCGGTACGCGTCGTGGAACGGTTCGCGGCGGCCGTGTCCTTGGCGCGCTGCGCGGCGGCGTCGGCCGCGGCCTTCTTCTTGGCGGCCGCGTCGGCGGCGGCCTTCTTGGCGGCGGCGTCCGCTGCCGCCTTCTTCCGCGCCGCGGCGTCGGCCGCGGCCTTCTTCTTCGCGGCGGCCTCGTCGGCCGCCTTCTTCTTGGCCGCCTCGTCCGCGGCCTTCTTCTTCGCCGCGGCCTCGGTGATCGCGCGCTCCGAGGCGATGCCGGCCTGCGCTTCGATGCTCTTGACCTGGTCGCCGGTGGAGACCTGGAAGCCGGTGGGGTCACCGACCGCGGCGGAGGCAGTCCCGCCGGTCCCCTGGAGACCGGTGACGGCCAGGACGACAGCGGTCGCGGCGACGGCGCCGGCCGCCGTGATCTTGTGGGTCTTGGTAAGCCGGCCGATCTTCGGGATCGTGGGGAGCTGCATAGGAATTAACCTCTTCCGTTTGCGGACCCGAGAATTCTTAGAGGGTCGGAAAACGGAGGTCAACGAGCCTTCCTACGAACTCCTTTCGTAGACGGTCGAGGGACAAATCGGAATCGGCATTCCCCCGGACAGTGGCGTGAGGCGCCCTTTCCACTAGGCGACTTAGTATGTGACGTACGTCCTATAGGTCACCTCACACGCCGTCGCCCCCTCCGTCGCCCAAGGTGACGGAGGGGGTGCTTTATGTGACGTTTATGGCAGCAGGAGATTGACGTCGCCGAATTCGTGCCAGAGGTAACCGCCGCGCAGCGCCTCGGCGTAGACCCGCTCCAGCAGCCGGTCGCCCGACAGCGCCCGCAGCATCAACAGGTGCGTGGCCTCCGGCTCGTGCAGTCCGGTCAGCAGCCCGTCCACCGCGCGCACCCCGCGCTCCGGGGTGACCACCAGCTCCGTCCAGCCGCCGCCCGGCCGCACCACACCGCGCTCGTCCGCCACCGACTCCAGCGCCCGTACCGCCGTCGTCCCCACCGCCACCACCCGGCCGCCCGCCGCGCGCGCCGCGTTCACCTGCCAGGCCGTCGCCGCCGACACGGTGTACGGCTCGGCGTACGGCGGCTCGTGCGCCTCGACCGACGCCACCCCGGTGTGCAGCGTGATCGGCGCGACCTGCACGCCCCGGCAGACCAGCTCCGTCACCAGCGCCGTGGTGAAGGGCCGCCCGGCGCTCGGCATCTCCGCGGAGCCGAGGCCGTCCGTCGACCGGGCGGAGAACACCGTCTGGTACGCCGCCAGCGGCTGGTCCCGGTCGGTGTAGCCGTACCGGATCGGCCGCCCGTACCGCCGCATGTACGCGACCGGGTCCGGCAGCGAGGGCGCGGCCACCCACAGCCGGTCCCCGGCCGGGTCGAGCGGCTCCTCCAGCACCAGCCGGGCCCCGGCGCGCAACTCGACCACCGCGCCCGCGGGGCCGCCGGCCCTGCGGACCGTCGAGCCGTGCCCGTCCGGGTCGCGGACCTCCACCACCCAGCGGCCGTCGTCCCGGCGGGTGGACCAGTGCACCACCACCGGCCGTCCGTCGAGCCGCCCGTCCACGGCCGCGGGCAGCGTCCGCGAGGTGTTCACCACCAGGACGTCACCGGCCCGCAGCAGCTTCGGCAGGTCGCGGAAGCCGTGGTGGGTGACCGCGCCGGTGCGCTGCTCGCCGACCAGCAGCCGTACCGCGTCCCGGCGGGCGGCCGGGGCCGTCGCGAGCAGCGAGTCCGGGACGCGCAGCCCCGCCAGCCCGGCCCGCGGAGCCCCGGCCGGGCCCCTGCCCTGCCCGATGTCCTTATTGTCCGCTCCTGTCCTCTTTATATAGGGGTCCTTCGCGGACCCCCGCCCGGGGTCCTTCGCGGACCGCGCCGCCTGCGCGCCCTCCCGTACCGAACTCATCGCGCCTCCAGCAGGACCGGGGCGGTGTAGCGCCCGCTGGGCGCGGCCTCGTCGAGCAGCCGCAGGAAGGCCGGGACCACCGACTCCGGCAGCGGCCGGGCGGCGAAGTCCGCGTCGTCGGGCACGGCCGCCGCGTACAGCCCGGTCCGCAGATCGCCCGGGTCCACCCACCACACCCGCAGCCCCGGCTCCTCCTCGGCCAGCACCGCCGACAAATGGTCGAGCGCCGCCTTGCTCGCCCCGTACCCGCCCCAGGTCGGATACGCCTCCACCGCCGCGTCCGAGCTGACGTTCAGCACCGCGCCGCCCGCAGCCCGCAGCAGCGGCAGCGCCTCCCGCACCAGCGCGAAGGGCGCCGTCACATTCGTCTCCAGCGCCTCCCGCAGCCCCGCCACCGGCAGCTCGGCCAGCGGCACCAGCGGCTCAGCGCCCAGCGCGCTCGCGTTGTTCACCAGCAGGTCCACCCCGCCCAGCTCGCGCGCCGCCGCCACCAGCTCCGCCCGGTGCCCCGCCGCGGTCACGTCGCCCGGCACCGCCCGCACCCGTGGCCGTACCGCCGCGCCCCCGGCGTGATCCGGGCCGTACCGTTCCAGGTCCGCCGCGGCCGACCGCAGCGCGTCCGCGTTCCGCCCGTCCAGTACGAGGTCCCAGCCGCGCCCCGCCAGCTCGGCGGCCAGCGCCCGCCCCAGTCCGCGCGACGCTCCCGTGATGATCGCTACCGGCATGATCCAGCCCTCCGCACCGGGGCCCGGCCGTCCGCCGGACCACCTCGTGCCCTCACCGTAGGAACGCCCCGGCCGCACACGCCTCGGCCGGCCGCCGCACGCCTCACGGTCACTTGGAACTAGGCCACACGACCGAGGACGGTCGGTCCGGCGGCGCATACGGACCGTCACCCGGCGCCGGTACGGTGGAGACATGCCCATCCGGCCGCCACGAGGCGGAATCGAAGCGGTCAGCGCCGCGGTCCTGGCGATGAGCCGCCAGGTGGAGGTGCGCGACGTCCTCCAGACGATCGTCGCGTCCGCCCGCGAGCTGCTCGACGCCGAATACGCGGCCCTGGGCGTGCCCGACGACCACGGCGGCTTCGCGCAGTTCGTGGTCGACGGCGTCAGCGACGAGGAGTGGAAGGCCATCGGCCCGCTGCCCCGGCAGCACGGCATCCTCGCCGCGATCCTGCACGAGGCGACCCCGCTGCGGCTCGCCGACGTCCGCACCTTCGAGGACTTCCAGGGCTGGCCCAAGCACCACCCCGACATGCGCGACTTCATCGGCATGCCGGTGGTCGACGGCGACGAGATCCTCGGCGCGCTCTTCCTCGCCAACAAGAAGTGCGGCCCCGGCGGGACCCGCGGCGCCGACGGCACCTGCGGCTTCACCGAGGACGACGAGGACCTGCTGCGGATCCTCGCCGACCACGCCGCGATCGCCCTGACCAACGCCCGGCTCTACGAGCGCAGCCGCGAGCTGACGCTGGCGGGGGAGCGGGCCAGGATCGCGCACGAACTGCACGACGCCGTCTCGCAGAAACTCTTCTCGCTGCGGCTGACCGCCCAGGCCGCCGCCGCGCTGGTCGACTGCGACCCGGCGCGCGCCAAGGGCGAGCTGAAGCAGGTCGCGGCGCTCGCCGCCGAGGCCGCCGACGAACTGCGCGCCGTCGTGGTGGAACTGCGCCCGGCCGCCCTGGACGAGGACGGCCTCGTCGCCACCCTGCGCACCCAGGCCGACGTCCTGGACCGCGTCCACTCCGCCGACGTCACCTTCCACGCCGTCCGGGTGCGGGCGCTGCCCGCCGCGCAGGAGGAGGCGCTGCTGCGGGTCGCCCAGGAAGCGATGCACAACGCCCTGCGGCACGCGCACGCCGACGCCGTGGACGTCATCCTGGAAGGCCACGGCAAGGGCGCGCTGCTGCGGATCCGCGACGACGGCCGCGGCTTCGACCCCACCGCGGTCCGCCGGGCCGGACGGCACCTCGGACTGGTCTCCATGCGGGACCGGGCCGGCGGCGTCGGCGGCCGGCTCACCGTGCAATCGGAGCCCGGCAAGGGCACCGTCATCGAGATGGAGGTGCCCGGTGGCTGAGAACACCATCCGCGTGCTGCTGGTCGACGACCACCAGGTCGTCCGCAGGGGGCTGCGCACCTTCCTCGAGGTGCAGGGCGACATCGAGGTGGTCGGCGAGGCGGGCGACGGCGAGGAAGGCGTGGCCCGCGCCCAGGAACTGCGGCCCGACGTGATCCTCATGGACGTCAAGATGCCCGGTGTCGACGGCATCGAGGCGCTGCGGCTGCTGCGCGACGCCGAGAACCCGGCACGGGTGCTGATCGTGACCAGCTTCACCGAACAGCGCACCGTCGTGCCCGCGCTGCGGGCGGGCGCCGCCGGATACGTCTACAAGGACGTGGACCCGGTCGCGCTCGCCGACGCCATCCGCTCCGTGCACGCCGGGCACGTCCTGCTCCAGCCCGAGGTCGCGGGCGCGCTGCTCTCCCAGGAGCAGGGCGGCACCGGCCAGGGCCGGGGCAACGCGCTGACCGAGCGGGAGCGCGAAGTCCTCGGCCTGATCGCCGACGGCCGCTCGAACCGGGAGATCGCCCGCGCGCTGGTGCTCTCCGAGAAGACGGTCAAGACCCACGTCTCCAACATCCTGATGAAGCTCGACCTCGCCGACCGCACCCAGGCCGCGCTGTGGGCGGTGCGCAACGGCGTGGGGAACTGACGGGACCGCTCGCGGCGCCACCGTGTCCACCTGTCCGTGCGGGCCGACCACCACGTGGCCGTGCGGGCCGACCACCGCGTGCCCGTGCGGGCCACCGTCCACCTGTCCGTGCGGGCATCCGTTCGGCGGAGTGAGATTCATACTGTCGGGTGTATGTCGTCCGAACGGCGCAACCTGATCCACGCTGACCCGTTCTGCAGGGCGTACCGCGGCGGATTGCCGCGGTGCACCCCCAGCCACGGCTGGGAGGTGCCCCCAGCAAAGAGGAAGTTCGAAGTGATGAACCTCAAGAAGGCCGCGACCGTCACCCTCGTGGCGGGCGGCCTGGCCGTCGCCGGTACCGGTGTGGCCTCCGCCGCCAGCGGCGCCGACGCGTGCGGCACCGCCGTGAAGTCCCCGGGCGTGGGCTCCGGCAACCTGGTGCAGGTTCCGGTGCACATCCCGGTCAACCTCAGCGGCAACTCGGTGAACGTGATCGGCCTGCTGAACCCGGCGTTCGGCAACGTCGCCGTCAACAAGTAACCACGGACGACGCGGACTTCCGGCCCGCCTCGCCGAAGGCCCCGCGGCACGGGATCCCTCCCCGTAGCCGCGGGGCCTCCCCACGCGCCGCCGCGCCGTGGGATGTCAGGTCCCGCGCCGCGCCCCGCGCGGGGACGTCAGGTCCCGTGCCGCGCCCCGCGTGGGATGTCAGGTCCTGCGCCGCTCCGCCTCCTCGACATACGCGTTGTACGCCGCCACCTGCGCCCTGCGCGCCGTACGCTCCACCGGCCGCAGCAGCTCCGCCCGCGCCGCGATCTGCGACGCGCTCACCGCCGCGCCGTGCCCGTCGGAGGCGATCTCCACCAGCGCCGCGACCCGCTGCGCCAGCGCCAGCACCCGCACCGCGCGCGGCGGATACCCCGGCGCGAGCACCTCGCCGCCGCGCTCGGCGCGCGCCCGGTACGCCTCGAGCGCCGCGTGCGCGGACGGACCCGCGCCCGCCACGTCCAGCCGCGCCAGCGCGTTCGTGGCGTCCCGCAGCGCCTCGGCCAGCTCCCGCTCGGCCTCGCTCAGCGACGGTACATCGGCGGGCGGCGCGTCCCGTACCGGCAGGCACCGCCACTCGACCTCGACGTGCACATCGCCGGCCGGGCCCGCCTCGCGGACCTCGGGCACCAGACCGAGCGCCGCGCCGCCGACGGTGACCACCGCCTCGCCCGCGGCCAGCGCCCGCGCGTTGAACTCCGGCGGCCCGCTCAGCCCCAGCGGATGCCCGGCCACCGGCAGCGCGAGCCGCAGCCCCGTCACGCCCAGCGCGCGCAGCCTGCCGAGCCCCAGCGTCAGCCCCACCGGGACATGCTCACCCGGCAGCCCCGAGATCCGGTGCACGGCGTCGTCCGCCGTGATCTCCTGTGCGACGTCATCGGGGGCGGCAAGTCCGGCAAGCAGGGCATTTCCCCACGCGGTCAGCCGCCCTGAGCGAGGTTCATCAAGCATGCCCCCAGCCTATGGAACGGACCCGTCGCGCGGTGGCGTAAGTTTTCCCCGGGGGATCCTTCTGCCGGTGCCTACCCGCGCACACGGCAGACAGCCGAGACTGCAATGGGAGACAACGCGCTCATGAGCGATGTGCTGGAGCTGGTGGACGTATCCGTGGTCCGCGACGGACGGGCTCTGGTGGACCACGTGTCGTGGTCGGTCGCCGAGGGGGAACGCTGGGTCATCCTCGGACCCAACGGGGCGGGCAAGACCACCCTGCTCAATGTCGCGTCCAGCTATCTCTTCCCCACCACCGGCACCGTCCAGATCCTCGGCGACAAGCTCGGCAACGTGGACGTGTTCGAACTCCGGCCGCGGATCGGCATGGCGGGCGCCGCCATGGCCGAGAAGATGCCGCGCAGGCAGACGGTCCTGGAGACCGTCCTCACCGCCGCGTACGGCATGACCGCCACCTGGAACGAGGGGTACGAGCAGGTCGACGAGGACCGCGCCCGCGCGTTCCTCGACCGGCTCGGGATGAGCGAGTACCTCGGCCGCAAGTTCGGCACCCTGTCCGAGGGCGAGCGCAAGCGCACCCTGATCGCCCGCGCGATGATGACCGACCCCGAGCTGCTGCTGCTCGACGAGCCCGCCGCCGGTCTCGACCTCGGCGGACGCGAGGACCTGGTCCGCCGCCTCGGCCGGCTGGCCCGCGACCCCATCGCCCCTTCGATGATCATGGTCACCCACCACGTCGAGGAGATCGCCCCCGGCTTCACCCACGTCCTGATGATCCAGCAGGGCAAGGTCGTCGCCGCGGGACCGATCGACCTCGAACTCACCTCCCGCAACCTGTCCCGCTGCTTCGGCCTCCCGCTGGTCGTCGAGCGCCGCGGCGACCGCTGGACGGCCGCCGGACTGCCGCTGTCCTGAAGGGTTTTCGTCCGGGTTTCCATTGCGTACTGCCGCAACTGCCCTCCGCACGCCTACGATTGGCGACGTGGACGCATGGGTGTGGTGGCTGATAGCGGCAGTGGGTCTCGGGATACCGCTGGTGATCACGGCGATGCCCGAATTCGGGATGTTCGCGGTCGGAGCGGTGGCCGGGTCGGTCACGGCCGGAATGGGCGGCGGGATCGTCGCCCAGGTGATCGTCTTCGTCGTCGTCTCGGTCGCGCTGCTGGTCTTCGTACGGCCCATCGCGTACCGCAACCGGCAACGCCCGGAACAGCGCAGCGGTGTCGACGCCCTCAAGGGCAAGCAGGCCGTCGTCCTGGAACGTGTCGACGGCGGTGCCAACGGACGGATCAAACTCGGCGGAGAGGTCTGGTCGGCCCGCGCCCTGGAGCACGGCCGGGTCTACGACCCGGGGCAGCAGGTGGACGTGGTGGAGATCGACGGAGCGACCGCCGTCGTCATCTGAACACCCGGCCTTCGGACACCTGAACACCCGACATCCGAACACCCGACATCCGAACACCCGACATCCGAACACCCGACATCCGAACACCCGACATCCGAACACCCGACATCCGAACACCCGACATCCGAACGTCGCCGACGAGGGCCGGGAAATCACCGAACCCGCCCGCGACAGGCGGCCGTTCTGCCAGAATTGATCATGCCGGAGTACGTCGTACTCCCGCAGCCGACCCGCGCGGGGAGTGGACATGCAGCCCATCATCATCGTCCTGATCATCCTGGTGGTGCTCGTCTTCATCGCGCTGATCAAGACGGTCCAGGTGATTCCGCAGGCCAGCGCCGCCATCGTCGAGCGCTTCGGCCGCTACACCCGGACCCTCAGCGCCGGCCTCAACATCGTGGTGCCGTTCATCGACACCATCCGCAACCGCATCGACCTGCGCGAGCAGGTCGTGCCGTTCCCGCCGCAGCCGGTGATCACCCAGGACAACCTGGTGGTCAACATCGACACCGTCATCTACTACCAGGTGACCGACGCCCGCGCCGCGACGTACGAGGTCGCCAGCTACATCCAGGCCATCGAGCAGCTCACCGTCACCACGCTCCGCAACATCATCGGCGGCATGGACCTGGAGCGGACCCTGACCTCCCGCGAGGAGATCAACGCGGCACTGCGCGGCGTCCTGGACGAGGCCACCGGCAAGTGGGGCATCCGCGTCAACCGCGTCGAGCTGAAGGCGATCGAACCGCCCACCTCCATCCAGGACTCGATGGAGAAGCAGATGCGCGCCGACCGTGACAAGCGCGCCGCGATCCTCACCGCGGAGGGCATCCGGCAGTCCCAGATCCTCACCGCGGAGGGCGAGAAGCAGTCCTCGATCCTGCGCGCGGAAGGTGACGCCAAGGCCGCCGCGCTGCGCGCCGAAGGTGAGGCCCAGGCGATCCGCACGGTCTTCGAGTCGATCCACGCGGGCGACCCCGACCAGAAGCTCCTCGCCTACCAGTACCTCCAGATGCTGCCGAAGATAGCCGAGGGCGACGCCAACAAGCTGTGGATCATCCCCAGCGAGCTGAACGACGCGCTCAAGGGCCTCGGCGGCATCGTCAACCTCCCGGGCGCCCCCGGCGCTCCCGGCAACGGCTCACGCGAGCCCGCCACCGCGCCCGCCCCGCGCCGCGAGTCCCCGCCCTTCGACAAGGACTGACGAGCGCTGACCAGCACTGACCAGCACTGACGAGGACCGCCCCGGCCCGGAAGCCCGCCGCAGCCCCCTATGACATGATCGCCGCGCACCCCTCGACCTCGACGGCGGGGAGGACGCGCGAAGATCATGGAGACGACGCATGACTCTGCCGGAAGCCCTCGCCGTGTTCGCGGCCGGAATCGGCGCGGGCACCATCAACACCATCGTCGGCTCGGGGACGCTGATCACCTTCCCCGTCCTGCTCGCCGTCGGACTGCCGCCCGTCACGGCCAACGTGTCCAACTCACTGGGCCTTGTGCCCGGTTCGATCACCGGCGCCATCGGCTACCGCGGTGAACTCCAGGGCCAGCGACCGCGCCTGCTGCGGCTCGGCGCCGTCGCCCTCGTCGGCGGACTCATCGGCGCCGTCCTGCTCGTCACCCTGCCGTCCACGGCGTTCAAGGCGATCGTCCCCGTCCTCATCGCCATCGCGCTCGTCCTGGTCGTGCTGCAACCCCGCCTGGCCCGCGCCGTCCAGGCCCGCCGCGACCGTACCGGCACCCAGGCCCCCGCCCACGGCGGCACCGCCCTCGTCGTCGGCATGCTGCTCGCCAGCATGTACGGCGGCTACTTCGGCGCCGCCCAGGGCGTGCTGTACCTCTCCCTGATGGGCCTGGTGCTCAACGAGTCCCTGCAACGCGTCAACGGCATGAAGAACGTCCTCGCCGCCGTCGTCAACGGCGTGGCGGCCCTCTTCTTCATCATCGTCGCCCACATGAACTGGACCGCCGTCGGCCTCATCGCGGGCGGCGCCGTCATCGGCGGCCTGATCGGCGCCCGCGTCGGCCGCCGCCTCCCGCCCGCCGCCCTGCGCGGACTCATCGTGGTCGTCGGCACCGCCGCGATCGTCCAACTCCTGCTGAAATAGGGCCCCTCCCCGAAGGGAAGGGCCCCGCCCCGTCGGGACCTCACGGCCCCACGACCTCGATTCCCCGCACGCGAAGGGGCGCTCAGGCCGACGCCGGAACGGGCAGCCACTCCGGCAGCCCGAACCCGTCCCGCACCCCCAGCGCCAAAAGCAGCGTGTCCGCCGGCGTCGGCTCGAACGGCCGGACCAGCAGCCGCATCCCCGCCTGCTCGGGAGTACGGTCCGCCTTGCGCTGATTGTCCTCGCCGCACGCGGCCACCGTGTTCAGCCAGGTGTCACCGCCCCCGCGCGACTTCGGCTGCACGTGGTCGACCGTGGTGGCCCTGCGCCCGCAGTACGCGCACCGGTGCCGGTCACGTACCAGCACACCGCGCCGCGACCACGGGGCCCGTTGTCGGAACGGCACCCGCACGTACCGGCAGAGCCTGATCACCTGCGGCACCGGAACCTCCACCGCGGCGGCACGGATGCGCAGCCCGGGATGCGCCTGCTCCACGACGGCCTTGTCCTGCATCACCAGCACGACAGCACGCCGCAGCGACACCGTCGACAGCGGCTCGAAGCTCGCATTCAGCACCAGCGTCTCACGCATCCCGCCCACCTCCCGGGCCCTGCCCCGCCCCCATGGCGAAGTGGATCCACTGTGGCCCCGGGACACGGCCGCCGACAACGCAATTTCACGGCCGCAACCGGAAGATCGACAGGTGGAAAGGTCCTGTTCATCCCGGATTCCGCGCCGGGGCACGTCCCCGCGTCCCTCCGGGCTCGGCCGGGGGCTCGTCCCGGGGAAAGGTCTGCGCTCCGGGTGCCGTCCCCCGTGTCGAACGGGCACCCGGAGCGCGTCCGTCGGCGTGGACGCCCGGCCCGCAGACCGAACTCCGGCAGACGGCGGACGCAGACGCCCGGCCGCCCCCGCCACCGCGGTGCCGACAGCCTGAGGACGGTGGTCACGTCGTCAGGCACGCACCACTGTGCGACGGGGAACGGCGGAGCGCAACGTAATATCCCGAGCGCTCAGCGCGACAGACCCGGCGGGCTCAGCCTCCGGCCCGCACCTCGTACTCACCGATCAACTGCGCCCTGCCCAGCGTGTGGAAGCGCAGATTGAACCCGACGAACGCGGGCGAGGCGTCCGCGTCCGGGCCCAGCTTCTCGGTGTCCACCGCGTAGACCGTGAACACATACCGGTGCGACCCGTCACCGGGCGGCGGCGCCGCGCCACCGAAATCCCGCGTCCCGTAGTCGTTCCGCGCGTGCGTCGCGCCCGCGGGCAGCCCCGGGAAAGCACTGGAACCCGCACCGCGCGGCAGCTCCGTCACCGACGCGGGGATGTCGAACAGCACCCAGTGCCAGAAACCGCTGCCGGTCGGCGCGTCCGGGTCGTAGCACGTGACGGCGAAGCTCTTCGTCCCGGCCGGGAACCCCTCCCACCGAAGCTGCGGCGAGACATTGCCCGCCGCGTACACCTGATCGTCCTTGAGTACCCCGCCCGGTTCCACGTCGTCGCTCACCACGGTGAACTCCGGCACCTGCGGGTGGAAGTCATGGGGGAGCGGCCGTCGCGCTTGCTCGGTCACCTCGACACCTCCTGATCGCACACGATTGATTCCGCCCCGAGCCTAGGGCCCCCGTCAGAACCAGTTCCGCTTGCCGCCCACCTCGGCGAGCCACTGGTGCAGATAGGCCGCCCAGTCCGTCTCCTCGAAGGAGTGCATGCTCATCGTGAAGGAGCGGTACGTGTCACTGCCGCCGCCGAACAGCCCCGGCTTCTTGTCCATCTCCAGGACGACATCCATCTCCTCGCCGTCCGCGACGAACGTCAGCTCGACCTCCTTGAGCCCTCGGTACTGCTCCGGCGTACGGAACTCGATCTCCTGGTAGAACGGCAGCCGCTGCCGCGTGTTCCGCATCGTCCCCTTCTCCAGATCCGCGCTCTTGAAGGCGAACCCCAGCCGCCCGAACGCGTCGAGCAGCGCCTCCTGCGCGGGCAGCGGGTGGACGTTCACCGGGTCCAGATCCCCCTTGTCCACCGCGCGGGCGATCTGCAACTCCGTCGTCACCCCCACGTTCATCCCCGTGAGCTGCCGCCCCATGAACATCGTCACCGGCGTCTCCCACGGCACCTCCAACGAGAACGGCACATCGTGCACCGCCCCCGCCCGCACCATGAACTCGCCGGCGATCTGCTGCGTATGGAACTCGATGTTCTGCAAGGACTCCGTCTCATTGCCCTGCGCGTCCCTGCGCTCCACCTCGACGCGCGCCTGCAACCCGACCGTCAGCCCCTGTATCCGCTGCTCGACCGAACCGCCCTGCACCCGCACCGAACCCTCGACCACCCCGCCGGGCACCACATCGGCCTGGTGCAGCTCCGTCTCCACCGACGCCCCGCCGGCCCCGAGACTCGCCATCATCTTCCTGAACCCCATACGCACTCTCCCTGACCGCATCCACTGGCTCACGCTGTGCGAACTCTACGAACGCCGGGACGCCCCGTCCGGTTCCACTACGCTCCTGAACCGTGATCACGCCACCCGAACAGGTCCCGCTCGACCGGGCGTTCTTCGACCGGCCGGTCCTGGACATCGCCCCCGACCTGCTCGGCCGCACCCTGGTCCGCACCACCGACCAAGGACCGGTCACCCTGCGCCTCACCGAAGTCGAGGCGTACGACGGCCCCAACGACCCCGGCTCCCACGCCTACCGGGGCCGCACCGACCGCAACGCCGTGATGTTCGGCCCGCCCGGACACACCTACGTCTACTTCACCTACGGCATGTGGTTCTGCCTCAACCTGGTCTGCGGCCCCGAAGGCACCCCCAGCGGAGTCCTGCTGCGCGGCGGCGAGATCACCACCGGCGCCGACCTCGCCCGCGCCCACCGCCCCACCTCCCGCAAGGACAGCGACCTCGCCCAGGGCCCCGCCCGGCTCGCCACCGCACTGTCCGTCGACCGCTCGCTCAACGGAGCCGACGCCTGCGGCCCCGGCGGACCGCTGCGCGTCCTCACCGGGACCCCGCCCCCGCCCGCCCTCGTCCGCACCGGCCCGCGCACCGGCGTCGGCGGCGCGGGCGCCGACCACCCCTGGCGCTACTGGATCGACGGCGACCCCACCGTCAGCCCCTACCGCGCCCACGCCCCGCGCAAGCGTCGATAAACGACTGGCCGGAACCGCGTACCCTCGGACACGCTTCACGCACCGGGTACGCGAAGCCGTATCCGACCCCCAGCACCCACAAGAGGGAGACACGAGACCCGTGACGGACATCGTCGACGAGCTGCGGTGGCGAGGGCTGATCGCCGTTTCCACTGACGAGGACGCACTGCGCAAGGCGTTCGCGGACGGCCCTGTCACGGTCTATTGCGGCTTCGACCCGACCGCGCCCAGCCTGCACCTCGGCAACCTGGTCCAGATCCTGACCATCCGCCGCCTTCAGCTCGCCGGCCACCGCCCGCTCGGACTGGTCGGCGGCGCCACCGGTCTGATCGGCGACCCCAAGCCGTCGGCCGAGCGCACGCTGAACGCGCCCGAGGTCGTCGCGGAGTGGGTCGAGCGGGTACGCGCCCAGATCGAGCCCTACCTCTCCTTCGAGGGGCCCAACGCCGCGACCATGGTGAACAACCTGGACTGGACGTCGGGCCTGTCGGCCATCGAGTTCCTGCGCGACATCGGCAAGCACTTCCGGGTGAACAAGATGATCAGCAAGGAGGCCGTGGCCCGCCGCCTCAACTCCGACCAGGGCATCAGCTACACGGAGTTCAGCTACCAGATCCTCCAGGGCATGGACTTCCTGGAGCTGTACCGGCGGTACGGCTGCACGCTCCAGACCGGCGGCAGCGACCAGTGGGGCAACCTCACGGCGGGCATCGACCTCATCCACCGCGTCGAGGGCGCCTCGGTGCACGCGCTGGCCACCCCGCTGATCACCAAGGCGGACGGCACCAAGTTCGGCAAGACCGAGGGCGGCGCCATCTGGCTCGACGCGGAGATGACCACGCCGTACGCCTTCTACCAGTTCTGGCTGAACGCCGACGACCGTGACATCGCCACCTTCCTGCGCATCTTCAGCTTCGCCTCGCGGGCGGAGATCGAGGAGCTGGAGCGCTCGACCGAGGAACGCCCGCAGGCCCGCGCGGCCCAGCGCGCCCTCGCCGAGGAGCTGACGACGCTGGTGCACGGCGCCGACCAGTGCGCCGCCGTGATCGCCGCTTCCAAGGCACTTTTCGGCCAGGGCGAACTCGCCGACCTGGATGAGGCCACCCTGGCCGCCGCGCTCAGCGAACTCCCGAAGGCGCAGGTCAGTGAACTGGCCCCGGTGGCCGACCTGTTGGCCCTGATCGAGCTGGTCCCGAGCAAGTCCGCCGCCCGCCGCACCATCAAGGAGGGCGGCGCGTACCTCAACAACACCAAGGTGACCAGCGAGGACGCGGTTCCCGCCGACTCCGATCTGATCCACGGTCGTTGGCTGGTGCTGCGCCGGGGCAAGAAGAACCTCGGAGCGGTCGAACTCGCTTGACACGGCTGGAAATCTACGTTTGAGCGGCGGCCGAGCTTGACTCGGTCGCCGCTCGTGCGTAACGTAGTCCAAGCCGCCAAAACGGTGGGGATGGTTCACATCAGCCCCTACCGCACCGGGCGGCCTCCCACTACCTACGTCTTCCCGGTCATCGGGCTGTATTTTGGTGCGCCAAAATCCAATTCGATGGACTCGATTATGAGTCGCCCGGGAAATGGGCTAACGTAGTGGACACGCCGAAAGGCGGGAAACAAACCCCGATCCAATCAGGGGCCGGAAACGCACAGCGGATCTGGTAGGGTTGGAAACACGAAGGGAAAGCCCGGAGGGCCGGTGAAACGGTCTGAAGGAAGCTTCCGTTCCTTGAGAACTCAACAGCGTGCCAAAAGTCAACGCCAGATATG
>NZ_JBIVIV010000014.1:215479-242003 GCF_044749865.1 Streptomyces sp. NPDC088910 | reverse complement strand
CGCCCACAACGTATTGCCGGCGGGGGGCCCCCCCGGGCACCTGCGACCCCCGGGCGCTATGAGTTTTTTCGGTTACGGGGGTGGCGCGGCGGAGGTTTGCCCGCCGCGCCACCAAAAGGGGTGAACGGGCGTAACTTCTCACACTGCCACGCGTTGATGTGACCTAAGGTGCGGTCACCATCACGCTCCGCAGTTCCCTGCGGTCCGCCCTGCGGGCCGCGGATTCGGCCGGGTCCAGCACCGGGACGGCCGCCAACAGGCCCTTGGTGTACGGGTCCTGAGGCGCGTCGTAGACCTCGTCGACCGTGCCGGACTCCACGATCCGGCCGCCGCGCATCACCGCGACGCGGTCGCTCACCTGCCGTACCACGGCGAGGTCGTGGGCGATGAAGACCAGCGACAGGCCGAGGTCGCGGCGGAGTTCCGCGAGCAGCGCGACGACCTGCGCCTGCGTGGTGACGTCCAGCGCGGAGACCGGCTCGTCGCACACGATGAGCTTCGGCTCGGGCGCCAGGGCCCGTGCGATACCGACGCGTTGGCGCTGCCCGCCGCTGAACTCGTGCGGGTACCTGTGGTACCACTCCGGGTCGAGGCCGACCCGCTCCAGCAGTTCCTTCACCCGGCCGACGACGGCCTTGTCGCTCAGCTCGCCCGCCGCCCGCAGCGGGTCCGCGATGGACTCGCCGATGCTGCGGCGCGGGTTGAGCGAGGAGACCGGGTCCTGGAAGACCATTTGCAGGTCGCGCCGCAGCGGGCGCAGCGCCTTGTCCCCCAGCCCGCCGATCTCCCGGCCCCGGTAGCGGATCTCGCCCGCGCTCGGGTCGAGCAGCCGCACGAGCATCCGCCCGAGCGTCGTCTTGCCGCTGCCGCTCTCGCCCACGATGCCGAGCGTCTCCCCGGCCCTGACCTGGAGCGACACGTCGTCCACGGCCGTGAGCCGCTGCCGCCCCTTGCCGAACTCCCGCCGCAGCGCGACCGCTTCCAGCAGAAGCTCGGAGCCGGGCTCTTCGGCCGTGCCCGTACGCGCGCCGCGTCCGCGTGGTGTCGCCGCGCCCACGGGCGCGGGAGCCGCGCCCGGCTCCCCGCCGTCCGCCGGCCGCGGGTCGATCCGGGGCACCGCCGACAGCAGCGCCCGCGTGTAGTCGTGCGCCGGGGCGGCCAGCACCTCGGCGACCGGACCGCGTTCGACGGCGGCGCCGTCCCGCATGACGAGGATGTCGTCGACGCTCCCGGCGACGACGCCCAGGTCGTGGGTGACGAGCAGCAGCCCCATGCCGGTCTCGGCCCGCAGTTCGTGCAGCAGGTCGAGGATCTGGGCCTGGACGGTGACGTCGAGGGCCGTCGTGGGCTCGTCGGCGATGAGCAGGCGCGGCTCGCACGCCAACGCCATGGCGATCAGGGCGCGTTGGCGCATGCCGCCGCTGAACTCGTGCGGCCGGGAGCGGGACCGGCGGGCGGCATCGGGGATGCCGACGCGGTCCAGGACCTCGACGGCGCGGGCCCGCGCCGCGGCGCGCGAGCCGCGGTGGTGCACCCGGTAGACCTCGGCGATCTGGTCGCCGATGGCGTAGTAGGGGTCGAGCGAGGACAGCGGGTCCTGGAAGACCATGGCGGCGACCCCGCCGCGCAGCTCGCGCAACTCGGCGTCGTCCGCGCCGAGTACGTCGGTCCCGGCGACCCGTACGGTCCCGGAGACCCGCGCGCCCGTACCGCGGTGCAGGCCGAGCAGGGCGTACGCGGTCGCGCTCTTGCCGGAGCCCGACTCGCCGACGAGCCCGAGCGCGCCGCCCGCGCCGAGCGTGAAGTCCAGCCCGTCGACGGCCCGTACGGCCCCGCCCTCGGTGGGGAATTCGATCCGCAGTCCCGCGACCTCCACCAACGGGGCTTCCAGGTCGGTGAGTTGCCCGGTCATGCCAGTACCACCCGTCGGTCGGCCACCGCGTACAGCACGTCGGCGACAGCGTTGGCCACGACGACGGCCAGGCCCATGACCAGCACGATCCCGACCACCACCGGCACGTCCTTGATCTGTACGGACTGCACGAGCTGCTGCCCGAGTCCGGGGATGTTGAACAGCGTCTCGGTGAGCAGCGCGCCGCCGAACATCGTGCCGAGGTCCAGCGCGGACAGCGCGATCACCGGGGTCAGCGCGCCCCGCAGCGCGTGCCGTACGACGATGGCCCGCTCGCTGACGCCGTACGCGCGGAAGGTGCGGATGTGGTCCTCCGCCAGCGTCTCCAGCATCGAACTGCGGGTCAGCCGGGCGTACTTGGCGGCCTCCACCAGGGCGAGCGCGAGCCAGGCCAGCAGCAGATTCCACGCCCACTGCTGCGGGTCCTCGGTGAGCGGGACGTACGAGGGGTACGGCAGCCACTGGAGCCAGGAGCAGAAGAGCAGGAGCAGCAGGATGCCCGTGATGAACACCGGGGTCGCCGTGCCGACCAACGTGAAGCCGGTCAGGGCGCGTTCGGTGACGGTGCCGCGCCGCAGCGCGGACAGCAGGCCGGTGCCGACGCCGATGACCAGCCACAGCACCATCGCGCCGAAGGCGAGCGACGCGGTGGCGGGCAGCTTCTCGCCGACCATCGACGTGACGAGTTCGCCGGTGCGGTACGACTGGCCGAGGCAGGGCGCCGGGCAGTGCAGCACATCGGTGCCGGTGCTGTAGTCGTGACCGGCGACGATGCCGCTGAGGAAGTGCCAGAACTGCACGTACACCGGGTCGTCGAGGCCCATCTGGCCGCGGATCTGCACGATCTGCGCGGTCGAGCACTTGGGGCCGCAGGCCAGCCGGGCCGCGTCGCCGGGCGCGAGGTAGAAGCACGCGTAGAGCACGGCGGCCAGGACGAGGAGGACGACGAGGGCCTGGAAGAGCCGCCGCCCGAGGAAGCGGATCACGCGCCGTCCACCGCCTCGGCGTCCGAGGCGCGGCCAGCCGTATCCGTCGCGGCCGTGTCCGAAGAAGCGTCCGCCTTCGCCGACTTCCGTCCCGTCCCCACCCGCAGCCTGCTGGCGACCCGCGGGTCCAGGGCCGTCCGCACACCGTCCGCGAAGACGGTGAAGGCGAGCACGGTCACGAAGAGCAGCAGGGCGGGCAGCAGGACGTACGCGGAGTCGGCCTGGTACCAGGTCGAGGCGCTGGAGAGCATCTGCCCCCAGGAGGGGGTGGGCGGGGTGACGCCGATGCCGAGGAAGGACAGGCCCGCCTCGGAGACGATGTTGGAGGGCAGCAGGATCGCCGCGTAGGTGACGACGGGCGCGACCAGCGCGGGCAGCAGTTCGCGGCGCGCGGTCCGCCACCGGCTGGAGCCCGCGAGCCGTGAAGCGGCCACGTAGTCGAGGGACTTGAGGGTGAGCACCTGCGCGCGGACGATCTTCGCGATGCCGCCCCAGGCGAGCAGCCCGAGGACCAGCATCAGCAGCACGGGCCGCGGGAAGCCGTCGGGGACGACCGCGAGCAGCGCGATGGCGAAGATCAGCGCGGGCATGGTGACGAAGACGTCGGTGATCCGGCTGAGCACGCTGTCGAGGAACCGGTTGCCCAGGCCCGCGCCCAGGCCGAGGGCCACGCCGAGCGCGACCTGGAGGACGGTGGCGCCGAGGGCCACGACGAGCGAGATCCGCGAGCCGTAGACGAGCCGGGCGAACAGGTCGCGTCCGGTGCCGGGTTCGAGGCCGAGCCAGTGGCTGCCGGAGACCCCGCCGAAGGTGCCGACCGGTACGCCGCCGGCCGCGGAGTCGACCAGGTCGGCGTGGTAGGTGGTGGTGTCCTGCCCTTCGAGCGCGGCGAGCAGCGGTGCCGCCACCGCGACCAGGACGAACAGGACGATGACGGCGCCGCCGACGAGCGCCGCGCGCTGTCCGCGCAGCCGCCGCCAGATCTGCCGGGCCCCGGAGGGGGGCGCCGCGGTGGCGGTGCCCTCCCCCGCGGCCGAGACGGCCGAGAGTGCTTCGACGGTCACGGACTACTTCACCGCGGCCTGCGAGATGTCCAGCACACCGGTCCAGTCGCTGATCACGACGTTCTTGATGTTCTTGCCGAACAGCCGCTTGTAGACGGGGTGGAAGAGCGGCACGGTGAGCGCCTGCTCGCCGATCCTCTTGTCCAGCGCGCCCCAGCGGACGGCGGCGGCCTTGAGGTCGGTGATCTTGTTGATCTGGTCGATCTCGTTGTTCACGGCCGGGTCGTCGAGCTGCGCGTTGTTGAAGTTGGCGCCGTCCTTGACGATCTGGCGGCCGTCGAAGATCGGGCCGAGGAAGGGGCCGCCGGACGGCCAGTCCGCGCCCCAGCCGGTGAGGAAGAAGCCGGGCTCGGTCTTCAGGGTGTGGATCTTGTCGGAGAAGGCCGCGTGCTCCTGGCCGTCGAGCTTGACGGTGATCCCGGCCGCCTTGAGCGCCTCCTGGACGGCGGTGGCGACCTCGGGGCCCTGCTCGTCGCCCTTGGTGACGTCATGGGTGAGCGAGACGGTCAGGCCGTTGGGGTAACCGGCCTCCTTCAGCAGCTCCTTGGCCTTGGCCGGGTCACCGGTCTTGCCCGCGGGGAACGGGTCGTAGGCGGTGTAGCCGAAGGACGCCTGCGCGGGCAGGAAGGTGGTGGCCGGGTCGTTGAGCGACGAGCCGCCCTGCGCGTTGATCACCGTGGTGCGGTTGATCGCGTACGCGATGGCCTGCCGGACCTTGATGTTGTCGAACGGCTTCACCTTCGGGTTGAAGGCGATGTAGTCGGTGTAGCCGAAGTGCCCGGTGCCGACCCGCTGGGCGAGGTTCTTGTCGCCGGTCACCTTGGCCAGCTCGGCCGGGCCGAGATTGGTGTCGGTGGTGACCGCGTCCGCGTCCTTGCCGACGCCCGCCGACAGACGCTGGTTGATCACGGCCTGGTCGAGGCCGGACTGCACGTCGATGGTGTCGGGGTACGCCTTGCGCTGGTCGTCGGTGGCGGCCGACCAGTTGGGGTTGCGCTTCAGCACCAGGTGCTCGCCGTTGTTCTCGTTGCTGACCACCTTGTACGGGCCGGAGGAGACCGGGTGCGCCGCGTATTTGGTGCCGGTGTCCTTGGCCTTGGGCACCGGCGCGAAGGAGGTCTGCGTGGCGAGCAGCGGGAATTCGCCCTCGGGCTTGTTCAGGTGGAAGACGATGGTCTTCGCGTCGGGCGTCTCGATCGAGGACAGGCCCTTGGGGTCCTTGTACGGGCCCTGGTAGTCGGCCGCGCCGACCAGCCAGTCCCGCAGGTAGGGCGCGCCGCCGGACAGCTCGGCGGCGAAGGACCGCTCGATGTCGTACTTGATGTCGGCGGTGGTGATGGGCGAGCCGTCCTCGTACTTCAGGCCGTCCTTGAGGTGGTACGTCCACACCGTGGCGTTCTCGCTGGGCTCGCCGGTGGTGGTGGCCAGGTCGGGGACGACCTTGGCGCCCGCGGCCCCGTCGGCGCGGTTGCGGGTGGTGAGCGTCCGGTAGACCAGCGACGGCACGTTGCCGCCGCCGGAGGTGTAGAGCCGGGCGGGGTCGAAGTTCTCCTGCGCCTGGTTGTTCAGGACGTACAGCGTGCCGCCCTTGCCCGGCTTGCCGTCGCCGCCCGCCTTGGCATCGTCACCGTTCTTGGGGCCGCAGGCGACGGCCCCTCCGGCAAGGGCCAGACCGACGGCGATCACGCCTATGCGGCGGGATGTGGAGGACAGTTGACGCATCAGAGGAACCTTTCGCGGCAGCGAGGAAGGGCGCGCACAGCGGTGCGCGCGAAAAAGCGGAAACGGGTCGTGACGTGCGGGACCGAAGGGTCCGGCCGGAGCAGCCCGTGGCGGAGGAGACGCCGTCCTGGGACGGCGGCCGGGCCTCTACGCGGTGGGGCTGGATGCGGTCAGCGACAGTGAACGTCGGCGACGCAGTGCGCGGCCACGCCGATGAGCGCCAGCTCGATGCCGGCGCGTGCATACGGATGTGCGTGGTGGTGCTGCATGGACAGAAGCGTGCAGCGACGCGACACCAATTGTCAAAGCCAGATCAATACGATCTCAAACGATCACTTATGGATCGCACCGCTGAGCGGGTCCGCGCCTACGGGATGCGGACGGCTCCGCCTACGGGTACGGCCACGCGTTCGGCTTGCAGGTGGGGCCGCCGTCGAGCGACAGGAATTTGGTCTGCTGCATCATCACCGGGGCCGGGGCGCCCTCCTTGGGACAGCCGACGTGGCTGTGCCCGAGACGGTGCCCGACCTCGTGGTTGATCAGCATCTGCCGGTACTCGTGCACCCGCGCGGCGCCGAATGTACTGGCGCCCTGCGCCCATCGGTAGGCGTTGATCATCGTGCGCGGAGTTGACGCGGAGTCACATGACACGTTCTCAACTGTCGTGTCCAGACCGGACTTCGCGCACCACTTCGCGGTGGTGCCGGGACTGGCGAGCGTAATGACGATGTCCGCGGGGCCGGTTGAGACCCGCTCGAAGGACATCTGTCCGCCGTGACCCCAACTCCGGCTGTCGTTCAGGGTCTTGAAGACGGTGTCGCTGAAGAGCTGCGCGTTCAGCGGCAGCCCGCGCTCGACGTCCACCCGGAAGCGCATGACCTTGCCCCTGCCCGGCGCGGCCTGGTGGCCGCCGACCGTGCTGAAGGCGCCGGACAGCCTCAGGTCCGGGTCCAGCGGGTACAGCTTGGCCATCAGCTCGTCGTACGTGGCGGCGGCGGGCGTCGCCGCCGGGGCCCCCGCGGGCGCGCTCGCGGCGCCGGGCGCGCGGTCCTGCGAGCGCGACGCCTCGTCGGCCGCCGAGCGCGTCGCGGTGTCCTTGCCGCTGTCCTCGCTGTGCCGTTTCTCACTTCCGCCGACCTGTCCCGCGACCACCACGGCGAGCACCGTGACGACGGCCGCGGCGGCGATCCCGCTGAGCGTGCGCCCCTTGCCGCCGGACTTGGTGTCCACGGCCGTGCCCGCGTCCGCCTCCGGCTCCGGGTCCGGCTCGGGCGCGGCGGCCGGGCCGCCGGGCGGCGGGTCCGCGGGCCCTTCCGGCTCCTGCGGTCCGAAGGCGTCGAGGAATTCCTGCCGCGGGCGCGGGATCAGCCGGCCCGGCGCCTGCATCTGGCCGGGCCCGGGCGCCTGCGCGTGCCGGGCGTACGGGCCCTGCCCCTGGCCGAGCGCGGGTCCCGCGGGCGGGGAGCTCAGCGCGGACGCGGTGTCGTACGCCTCCCAGTCCTCCGCCCACTCGTCGACGAGGTCGAAGGGCAGCTCGCGGGTGCGCGGCGGCCCGGAGTAGCGGCCGGTGTCCGCCGCCCAGTCGTCGGCCGGGCCCCACGCGGTGTGCTCGCGGTGCTCGGGGTGGGCGGGCGCCGGACCGCCGTGGTCCTGCGGCCGGTACTGCGGGAAGCTGCCCGTGTCGTGGCCGGACAGCGGTCCTGGACCGCGGCGGCGGCGCCCGCTGCCGGGGACGCCGGGCCGCAGGGGTCCTGGGACACCCGGCATTCCGGGCGCGCCCGGAATGCCGTTGTCACGGCCGTCCTGGCCGTCCCGCGCGCTGTGCTTACCCACGTCGCCCACCCACGTCCTCGATCAGCTCCCGGTCGCCTCGGCGCCGGCGGGCCCCGCGTCCGTACGGCCCCGGCCGTCGTCCTCGGCTTCCGCGACCTCGTCCTGGAGATCGCGGAAGCCCCGGGCCACCAGCTCGGGGTGCTCCATCATCGCCACATGGCCGCCGTCGGGGATGACCAGCAGCCGGGAATCGCGGAAAGCCCTGGCCGCCCGGCGGGCGACCTTGACCGAGACGAGCTTGTCCCGGCCTCCGTACACGAGCAGCGTAGGGGCGAGGACGCGCTCCGCCTGCCGCCACAGCGAATGCTGGCCACCGAGCGTGTACGCGTCCACGATCCCACGGGTGGAACGCACCATGACGTCCCAGAAATACGGCAGTTCGATCCGCCGCTGGTATTCGGCGACCGCGTCGGCGCGGGCCTGCTCGCCGACCACCCCCGGGTCGCCGTAACAGAGCGCCAGCAGCTCCTGGGTCCTGCGCTCGGCCGGCCAGTTCCTCGTCGCGCGCAGATACAGCGCGGGGACGCCGGGCACCGAGAGCAGCCCGGTGGGCCAGGCGGTGCGCTGCGGCGGCAGCTCGGGGAGCGCGGGCGAGACCAGGGTGAGGGTGCGGACCAGGTCCGGCCGGGCGGCGGCGACCTTGACGGCCACCGCGCCGCCCAGCGAATTCCCGAAGAGGTGGACCGGGCCGCGCCGCTCGGCCTCCAGCAGCCGGACCACCGCCCGCGCGTGCCCCGGAATCGAGTAGTCGCCGTCGTCGGGCGGCGGGGAATGGCCGAATCCCGGCAGGTCCAGCGCCTGTCCCGCGACCCGGTCGGCCAGCGCGGCCATCAGCGCCGACCAGTTCTGCGAGGAGCCGCCGAGGCCGTGCACGAAGAGCGCGGGCGCCGTCCCCGGCCCGTCCGTACCGCGCGATCTGACCACCAGGGTGAGGCCGGGCAGGCTCGCCGTGTGCACCGATTCCCCCGGGGCGAGCCGCGGCCCGGGCGGGAGTACGACCGCCGGTTCTGCGGCCGTCTGGGGAACGTCGGTCGAGGGCATGGATGAATGTTACGAGACGATCACGCGTACGACCGCGTGTTCGCGGTCACAAGAACCTCCGCAAGGGCCGGAAGCCGCCACGCGCTCCGAGGGGCGCGCGCCGCACACCGCGGCCGGGAAGCCGCCATGCACGCGCCTGCCCGGCCGCCTAGGCTCAAGGGTGAGGCAAGAGAAGGAGGGGCCATGTCCGAGAACACCGGGAACGGTAGCGGGGACATCGAACGCTTCGAGCGTGAGGCCGACGAATTCGACGCCGCCCAGATCGCCCGCGACACCGATCTGGATCTGGAAGCGCCGGAGGCCGACACCGCGGAACAGCACGCGGAACTGCTCCAGCAGCACGACGAACCGATCATCGCGCGCCCCTCCCACCAGGTGGAAGAGGCGGATCCGGCCGACGCGGCGGAGCAGCGCAGGGTCGTCGCGCCGGACGAGGACGACTACCGCTGACGGTCGCCGCTCACCGACGGATTCCGCAGGCGCTCTCGCGCGGAGGTTCCAGGTAGTGAGAATGTGCGACCGCACGGCGCACAGGGTCGTTACTGAAAAGTACGATGGCCATCGCAGTGTTCTATCGTTCCTCACTTCAGATTTGGGAGGCGGCGTGACAGCCATCGAGCAAGCTCAGGCGAGGCCGCGCGGCACACGCCTGCCCCGCCGGGCCCGACGTGAACAATTGCTGGGCGCGGCCCAGGAAGTCTTCGTGGCGCAGGGTTACCACTCGGCCGCGATGGACGACATCGCCGAGCGGGCCGGCGTGAGCAAGCCCGTGCTCTACCAGCACTTCCCCGGCAAGCTGGAGCTCTACCTCGCGCTGCTCGACCAGCACTGCGAGTCCCTGCTGCACTCGGTGCGGACCGCGCTGGCGTCCACCACGGACAACAAGAAGCGCGTCGAGGCCACCATGGACGCGTACTTCGCGTACGTCGAGGACGAGGGCGGCGCCTTCCGGCTGGTCTTCGAGTCCGACCTGACCAACGAGCCCGCGGTCCGCGAGCGCGTCGACAAGGTCTCGCTCCAGTGCGCCGAGGCGATCAGCGAGGTCATCGCGGAGGACACCGGGCTCTCCCGCGACCAGTCGATGCTGCTGGCCGTCGGCCTCGGCGGTGTCTCCCAGGTCGTCGCCCGCTACTGGCTGGCGAGCAAGAGCACCGTGCCGCGCGACACCGCGGTGGACCTGCTGACCTCCCTGGCCTGGCGCGGTATCGCCGGATTCCCGCTGCACGGCGCGGAGGGCCACCACTGAGGCGGTGCCCCGCCGCCCGTCCGCGTCGCCCCGGGCCTGTTCGCTCACGGCGTTGCCGAGGTACGGATTTCCACCGGCCGCTCCGGGCTAGTCTTTGCTGCGTACGGCGCGAAACCAACCGCGCACACCGCCAGACCATCGGAGGTATCCAAGCCGTGGAGGTCAAGATCGGCGTGCAGCACGCGCCGCGCGAGATCAACATCGAGAGCGCGCAGTCCGTCGCGGAGGTCGAGCAGGCCGTCGCCGACGCGCTGTCCGGCGCCTCGAAGCTGCTGAGTCTGACGGATGAGCACGGCCGCAAGGTCCTGATCCCCGCCGACCGGCTCGCGTACGTGGAGATCGGCGAGCCGTCCGCCCGCAAGGTCGGTTTCGGCGCTTCGCTCTGAACGTCCGGCCCTGAAAGGGGCCGAAAGGGCGGCAACCGGTGCAACCGGTTGCCGCCCTTCGTTTTGTCCCGGCCTCCACAGGGGTAGGACCAGAGCGCACCGGTCCGTACCAGCCGTACCACCGGAAAGGGATCACGATGCTCTGGGAAGCCGTCGCCTACGTCGCCCTCGGGCTCGGCGCCGCCTACGCCGCCGCCCGCCTCTTCCCGCTCCGGCTCCCGTTGAGTCCGCTGCTGCTGGCCACAGGACCGATCGCCGCGCTGCTCGGCGGCCTCGTCACCCGCACGATCGTCGGCCCCGGCCACCCGGAGGCGACGCTGCCCGCCGCGCTGGCGGTGGGGGCGGCCATGCTGAGCGTGCTGGCCCGCCCGCCGAAGCGTGGCCGCCACGCCAAAGTGACCGCGTCGAGCGTCTGACGCGGCCACCGGCGTCCTCAGAAGTCGCGACGGGACCGGCCGTGGCGGGGCGGAGAGTTTCGCGGTGAGGCGTTACGCGGCGTTACGCGGTGTTACGCGGCCAGGCCCAGCGCGGCCATCCGCTTGGTGTGCGCCTCGGTGATCCGCGAGAACATCCGTCCGACCTCCGCGAGGTCGAAGCCGTCGGCGACCCCGCCGACGAGCATGGTGGACAGCGCGTCGCGGTCGGCGACCACCCGCTGCGCCTGCGACAGGGCCTCGCCCATCAGCCGCCGCGCCCACAGCGCGAGCCGCCCGCCGACGCGCGGCTCGGCGGCGATGGCGGCGCGCACCTTCTCCACGGCGAAGGTCGCGTGCCCGGTGTCGTCCAGGACCGCGAGCACCAGCGTGCGCGTATCGGTGTCGAGCCGGGCGGCGACCTCGCGGTAGAAGTCGGAGGCGATGGAGTCGCCGACGTACGCCTTGACGAGCCCTTCGAGCCAGTCCGAGGGCGCGGTCTGCCGGTGGAATTCGTCGAGCGCGGCGCCGAAGGGCTGCATCGCCTTGTTCGCCGACTCGCCGATCTCGGTGAGCCGGTCGCGCAGCCGCTCGAAGTGGTGGAATTCGGCGGCGGCCATCGCGGCCAGCTCCGCCTTGTCCTCCAGGGTCGGCGCGAGTTTCGCGTCGTCCGCGAGCCGTTCGAAAGCGGCCAGCTCGCCGTACGCCAGGGCCCCGAGCAGATCGACGACGGCGGCCCGGTACTGCGGGTCCGCGGACGCGGCGGTCCAGTCCTGGGCGGCGATTCCGGTGGCGGGCGTGGTGTTCTCGTCAGGCGTCTCCATGCTGGGCACAATAGCCAAGTCGGAGCGGCCCGTACGCACCCGTGCGGTGATCTTCGCGGGGCCGGTGACAGGCCGATGACGTGCCGGTGCCGTCCCGAACGAAACATTTGATCGGGTGCAGCTACGTGTTTCCGGGGTAGAGTGGTATTGCACCCGCCGAAAATCGGCTTGCTTCCGATCCTCGGCGGGCGACGTATGCAACACCTGGATGCCCGGTCGGTGGCCCGATCGGCTCCGACACCGACCGCCCTCCTGACATCGGGAGGGGCCCACTCGCGACACGAGCGAGGGCAGCGGTCCCGCGCTGCACAGCCGCCCACGGCTGTACGACACCTCTGCGCGGTCAGTGACCGGCGTCGTCTTTTCCGCGACACGGCCGCTCGACCCCCCTCGCCGCACAGTGCCGCGTCTCACAGAAGAGGCAAGCATCCTGTCCACCACCACGACTTTCCGCAGTCTCGGCATCCTGGCCGAGACCGCCGAGGCCCTTGAGGCCGTCGGCATCATCACCCCCTTCCCGATCCAGGAGATGACGCTCCCGGTCGCCCTCGCGGGCAACGACGTCATCGGCCAGGCCAAGACCGGCACGGGCAAGACCCTCGGTTTCGGTCTGCCGCTGCTGGAGCGCGTCACCGTGACCGCCGACGTCGAGGCCGGGCGCGCCACCGCCGACCGGCTCACCGACGCCCCGCAGGCCCTGGTCGTCGTCCCCACCCGCGAGCTGTGCCAGCAGGTCACCAACGACCTGCTGACGGCCGGCAAGGTCCGGAACGTACGCGTGCTCGCGATCTACGGCGGCCGGGCGTACGAGCCGCAGGTCGACGCGCTCAAGAAGGGCGTCGACGTGATCGTCGGCACCCCGGGCCGCCTGCTGGACCTCGCGGGCCAGAAGAAGCTCGATCTCAAGCACATCCGTTCGCTCGTCCTGGACGAGGCCGACGAGATGCTCGACCTGGGCTTCCTGCCCGACGTCGAGAAGATCATGGGCATGCTGCCGGTCAAGCGGCAGACGATGCTGTTCTCCGCGACCATGCCCGGCGCCGTGATCAACCTCGCCCGCCGCTACATGTCGCAGCCCACCCACATCCGCGCCACCGCGCCGGACGACGAGGGCGCGACCGTCGCGAACACCACGCAGCACGTCTTCCGCGCCCACTCGCTGGACAAGGTCGAGCTGGTCTCGCGCATCCTCCAGGCCGAGGGCCGCGGTCTCGCGATGATCTTCTGCCGTACGAAGCGGACCGCCGCCGACGTCGCCGAGCAGTTGGAGAAGCGCGGTTTCGCCTCCGGCGCGGTCCACGGCGACCTCGGCCAGGGCGCGCGCGAGCAGGCGCTGCGGGCGTTCCGCAACGGCAAGGTCGACGTGCTGGTCTGCACCGACGTGGCCGCGCGCGGTATCGACGTCGAGGGCGTCACGCACGTCATCAACTACCAGACGCCCGAGGACGAGAAGACCTACCTCCACCGCATCGGCCGCACCGGCCGCGCGGGCGCCTCGGGTATCGCGATCACGCTGGTCGACTGGGACGACATCCCGCGCTGGCAGCTCATCAACAAGGCGCTGGTGCTGTCCTTCAACGACCCGGAGGAGACGTACTCGACGTCTCCGCACCTCTACGAGCTGCTGGGCATCCCGGTCGGCACGAAGGGGATACTGCCTCGGGCGGACCGGACGCGTGCCGGTCTCGACGCCGAGGTCGTCGAGGACCTGGGCGAGACCGGTGGCCGCGGCGCCCGCGGCAACGGCCGTCGGCCGGCCGGCGGCAAGCCCGCCGCCGCGCCCGTCGAGGACCGCCCGGCCCGTACGCGCACCCCGCGCCAGCGCCGCCGCACCCGCGGTGGCGAGGCCGCGTCCGGTGCGGCCCCCACGTCGGCCGTCGGCGCCGAGGCCGTGGAGTCCGCCGTCGCGGTCTCCCAGCCCGGTACGGACGAGGTGGCCGCGCCCCGCACCCCGCGCCGCCGTCGCCGTACGCGCGGCGCCGCTCCCGAGGCGGTCGCCGTGGAGACGGTGACGGCTGTCGAGCCGGTCCCCGACGCTCCGGTCGCCGAGGAAGCCCCCAAGGCACCGCGCCGCCGCCTGCGCAAGGCCGCCGCTGAGCCGGTCGGTGCGCAGACTCCGGCCGCCGCCGCGGTGACCCCGGTGGTCGAGGAGGAAGCGCCCAAGGCCGCCCGCCGCCCGGCCCGCCGCTCGATCCTCAACGGCGAACCCGAGGAGACCGCCGCCCCGGTCACCCCGGTCGCCGAGGAGGCGCCCAAGACGCCGCGCCGCCGCACCCGCAAGGCGGTCGCCGAGGCGCCCGCCGCGGTGACCCCGGTGGTCGAGGAGGAGGCGCCCAAGGCGGCCCGCCGCCCGGCCCGCCGCTCGATCCTCAACGGCGAGCCCGAGGAGACCGCCGCCCCGGTCACCCCGGTCGCGGACGAGGCGCCCAAGACACCGCGCCGCCGCACCCGCAAGGCCGCGACGGCCGTCACCGCCGAGGTGCCGGCACCCGCGGTCGCGCCGGAGGCGGAGAGCACCGCGGACGCGCCGAAGCCGGTGCGCAAGCGGGCGCCCCGCAAGACCGCCGCCGCCGCTGCCGCGGCGGTCGAGGTCGCCGACGTACCGGCTCCCGCCACCGCGGGGGACGAGGCGCCGAAGACCCCGCGCCGCCGCACCCGCAAGGCGGTCGCCGCGACGGCCGCGGACGAGGGCTGACCTCGGCCGCCTCCGCCGCCGCACCCGTACGGACGAACGCCCCCGGCCCCTCGGCCGGGGGCGTTCGCGTGCCGGGGACACCGGGATCGGGCGGAGGCAACCTGTCGGACATATGCACCGCGTAATCTCGGTTCATGAGCCGACCCACTGCCCTGGATCTGCCGGAGAACGTGTCCGCCCATCGGCTGGAGACGGCCCGCGGATCCTTCGCCGTACTCGACGCCTCCCCCGCCCCCGACGCCCCGCCGCGCGGCACCGCGCTGCTCGTGCCCGGCTTCACCGGCAGCAAGGAGGACTTCCTCCCGCTGCTCACCCCGCTGTCGGCGGCCGGTTTCCGGGTGGTGGCGGTGGACGGCCGCGGCCAGTACGAGTCGGGCGGCCCGCGCGAGGAGAGCGCCTACGCGCAGGGCGAGTTGGCGGCCGACGTGGTCGCGCAGACGGCGGCGCTCGCGGCGGTCGGCGGGGGCGGCCCCGTGCATCTGCTGGGCCATTCGCTGGGCGGTCTCGTCGTACGGGCGGCGGTGATCGACCAAGGTCCCGGCGCGTGGGCGTCGTTGACGCTGATGAGCACGGGTCCGGGTGCGATCTCCGAGGAACAACAGACCCGCACCCAGTTGTTGATCGATGTGCTGCCGGTGATGGATCTGGAGGCCGTCTGGCAGGCGATGCGGTCGATGGACGCGGAGAACGGCGAGCAGCCGGACACCCCGCCCGCCGTCGAGGCGTTTCTGCACCGCCGCTGGGTGACCACGCTGCCAGAGCAACTCGCTGTCACCGCACGGCAGTTGATGGACGAGCCGGATCGGGTGGACGAGCTGGCCGCGGCCGGTCCGCTGCCGAAGCTGGTGATCTCGGGCGAGGTCGACCATGTGTGGCCGCCGTCGTGGATGGACGCGATGGCGACTCGGCTGGGCGCCGAGCGCGCGGTGATCAAGGGCGCGGAGCACTCGCCGAACACCGAGCGTCCCGCCGAGACGGCGGCGGCGCTGATCGCCTTCTGGACCGGCGGCGCGGGGGCCGACGGCACAAGCCTTACCGGTGAGTAATTAGATCGAGAAAGTGTTTCTTTAGTCTAGGGAATGTTTTCGAGGGGGTGTTGGTTGACTACACATGTAACGAGCGACGAAGGGAGAAGCCCCATGCGCTTCGAGATCATGCGACTCGACGACCGAAACGGCAACGCCGTGGACAGCACCGTCGTGGACGCCTCCGCCGTCAACAAGATCGTGCAGCAGGCCGCTGCCATAGGCCAGCGCATCTACATCCGCCCCGCGGACTGACGACGCCACAGGGCCTGGCCCACCGCATCGGCGCCCCGTACATGAAGACGTACGGGGCGCTTTCGCGTGTCCGGGGGCCCGGCGGGGGCCACGGGAGGGGCGGCGGGGGGCCGCGGGAGGGCTCAGCCCTCGCCGTGGATGAAGCCGAAGATGCCGTTGGCGACCTGCTGGACGGCGATGGCCGACAGCAGCATGCCCGACAGCCGGGTCACCAGCACCACACCGCCCTCCTTGATCAGCCGGATGATCGCCAGCGAGTACCGCATCGTCAGCCACAGCACGGCGTGCATCGCGATGATCGCCACCCACACCGACATCTGCTGACCGAACCCGTCCGCGTGCTGCACCGCCAGGATCACGGTCACGATCGCGCCGGGGCCCGCCAGCAGCGGCATCCCCAGCGGCACCAGCGCGACGTTCACGTCCTTCGTCTGCGTCGGCTCGTCCGCCTTCCCGGTCAGCAGATCCAGCGCGATCAGCAGAAGCAGCAGCCCGCCCGCCACGCGCAGCGCGGGCACCGACACATGCAGATAGTCGAGGATCTGCTGCCCGCAGATCCCGAACACCGTGATCACCCCGAGCGCCACCAGCGCCGCCTGCCACGCCATCCGGCGCTGCACCTTCGTGGCGCGCCCCGAGGTCAGCGCGAGAAAAATGGGCGTGATACCGGGCGGATCCATGATCACGAAGAGCGTGACGAATACCGACCCGAAGAGGGTGACGTCGAACATGGGGCGACTTTCTGGTGAGGGGGGCGGGTCGGGCTGCGCCCGGCAGACGGCGTGTGGGGGACGGGCCCACCGGGCCGCGGCCACGGGGAGGCCGTCAGCCGACGTCACCTCCGCACGGGTGGCTGGGGGCGGGAAAACGCACCGCGCCGCGGGCGCGGGAGGGGGCCCCGGGGGCTCCCCGAAGTGAGGAGCGGGGTCACGTAGGGGCGCTAGACGGCGCTGATGGGCACCGCGCCCGTCGCCCGCCGGGCGATCTCGCGGTAGACCTCGGGGTCGGTGACGCAGTCGCCGAGACGGCAGGTCTTACGACTGCCGTGATAGTCGCTCGACCCGGTGGCCAGCAGCCCCGTCTCGGCCGCGAAGGCCCGCAGCCGGGCCCGGGTCGGGGCGTCGTGGTCCACGTGGTCGACCTCGATGCCGTCGAGCCCGGCCGACGCCAGTTCCGCTATCACCGACTCCGGTACGGTCTCGCCGCGCTTGTGCGCGCCGGGGTGCGCGAAGACGGTGACGCCGCCCGCGCCCTTGACCAGCCGTACCGCGTCGAAGGGGTCCAGCTCGTGCTTGGGTACGTAGGCCCGCCCGGCGTTCGTCAGCCAGTCGTCCGTGAAGGCGTCGGAGACGGTGGGGACCACGCCCAGCTCCACCATCGCGGTCGCGATGTGGGGGCGGCCGACGGAGCCGTCCCCGGCGATGGCGGCCACCCGCTCCCAGGTCACGGGCACGCCCAGCTCCTGGAGCTTCGCCACCATGGCCCGCGCCCTGGGCACCCGGTCGTCCCGTACCAGCTCCCGCTCCCGGTACAGCTCCGGCTCCTCCGGGTCGAACAGGTACGCCAGCATGTGCATGCTGATCCCGTCGATCCGACAGGACAGCTCCGCGCCGGTGACCAGCGTCAACGGCACCGTCAGCGCGCGCAGCGCCGCCGTCGCCTCCGCGTATCCGCCCACCGTGTCGTGGTCCGTCAGCGCCACGACGTCCAGACCGGCCCCCGCCGCGTTCCGCACCAGCTCGGCGGGCGCGTCGGTGCCGTCACTCGCGGTGGAGTGAGCGTGCAAATCAATCCGCACCGGGGCGCTCCGCTGGGCAGTAGTGTCTTCTCGGCCAGCCGCCAGCATAAGCCTTCCCCCCACCCCACCCGCCGCTGCTCCTCCACCCCCGCAACCCCCCGCCCCTGACGTGGCGCACGTCTTTCGCACAGGCTGCGGGAGGACCTGGTTTTTAGGGGCGCGGGGAACTGCGCGCTCAGCCGAAGCGCTCCCGCACGTCACCACCCGCCCCAGCGGGGCAGGCCGGTTGTCGCCGGACCACCCGCCGGTGGGGGGTCGCCGCGCCCCGGGGGGGGGGACCGACTTGCGCAAGGCGGGGGTACGGGGGGGGTGGCCCCCCGGGAGGGGCTAGGCGAGGAGGCGGGGGGAGAGGGCACCGCAGGGGAGCATGTCGACCTCGGCCCCGGCGTCGCGGAGGTCGGTGAGGACGAGCTCGTCGTACATGAGGAGCCCGGTCTGCTCGGGCCAGACGATGGCCCAGAGCCAGAGCCCGCGGGCCTCGCCCGCGAAGACGACACGGTCGTCGGGAGCGCCGTTGACGTGCCAGAGCGGCGTCGGCCGCCCGGCGGCGAGCACCTTGGCGTGCGGAGGCTTGTCGACGCACATGCCGGGCCCCGGATCGGGCCCGGGAATCCCGGCGTGGCGGGCGCCGAGCCCGACGCCCAACTCCTCGGCGATGAGCATGAGTTCACCGGGTCCACCGAGCGGACCGGGTCCCGAGCAGGCCACGGCGGTGGCCCGCCCGCCGCTGCGGTCGTCACCCGCGGCGGCGACACCGGAGAAGAGCCAGCCGACCGGCAGGGGCCACGGCATCCAGACGGGCACCTGGGCGCGGTGCACCACGACGCCGAGCGCCTCGACGCTCGGGGGCACGACGGGTTGCAGCGGATACACGGTCCCGTGCTCGTCGCACTGCCAGGAGTCGGCGAAGAGGCCGGGCGCTCGCACCCTGCCACCGCACTTCGGGCAACTGGGTTCGCCCCTCATAACGACCAACGGTCCTCCGGGTCCGTGCCCCCGTCAAGGACGATCACCCAGGTGGTTCAGCGACACCACGCGCCTGGCGGAGCGCGGGACGCGACCGCGACCGGCGGCCCGGATCAGCCGAGGGCCACGGCCCCGCGCAGCGGATCGCGCAGGTCCGTGCCGTGCGAGAGCCAGCGTTCCTGGAGGGCGGCGGCGCCGTGCACCCGCTTCCAGGCGGCCTCGGTGTGGGTCATCGGCAGCAGCGGCAGGAAGCGGACGGGGTCGGGCGCCGGGTCGAGGGCGTCGAGCACCAGGTCCTCGACCAGGCCCCCGCCCTCGGCGACGAGCACGGCGGAGAAGGGCGCGCCCGGCCAGAGCGGCTCGCCGACGTCCAGCGAGTTGCCGGGGGCGACGACGACCCCTTCGACCTGCGGAGAGGCGCCGAGTACGGCGAGCGGCCGCAGCACCTTGTCGGTTTCGGCCACACCGGCGCGTACCGACAGCAGCAGTTCGGCGCGCGGGCCGCGTACGGGATCGGCGACGGTGGCGAGAGGCTCGTTCATGGGCTGCGCCGACATCCCGAGGGTGGCGTATCGCAGCAGGTCACCGTCGCGGTAGCGGAGCACTTCGATGCGGTCGACGCCGAGGAACGTCACGGCGGCGCGCGCGTCCGGCGCGCCGAAGGCGGAGCGCAGTCGCGCCTCGACCAGCGTCAGGAGATCACCCATGCGGCGAGCATAGATCGCGTATGGAACCGGCCAAGCGCGGTCGAGCGGGCACGCGGACGCGCTAAGGTGGGGTGTTCATATACGACATCCCCCAGCGGGGCATGGCCGGAGGAGGTGGGGACTGCAGTGGATCCGAGTCGACCGTGCAGTACCGGCAGCTCTTCCGAACGCCGTCCCGTGATGTGAGCCTGCGCGCTACTTACCCGGCCCTTGTGCCGTGAAACGCGTGACCTCACGATCCTCACGATCTGCCCGCGGAGCGAATCCGCGTCGGAAGAGCGCCCTGAACTGCCTGGTGATCAGCCAGTACTGATCCCGTCCTGATCAGCATTCAGTGCGGCGTGATGCCGTCGGCCAGTCCGTGAAGGAGCTTGCCATGTCGATGATCCGTGATCTGCGCGCTGTCGTACGCCCCGCGCTGCGCAAGAGCACCGCGTCCTACGACTACGGGCCGACTCACGACGTCTCCGCCGCCGGCAGCGCGGTGGTGGACTGCGCGGTCTACCGCGACGGCGTGCGGTGCAGCGACACCGTCGGTCTCAGCGAGGCGCTGGCGAGCGTGCGGGCCGGGCGCAGCGGCGAGCAGTGCGACGGGCGCGACGGCTTCGTGTGGATCGGTCTGCACGAGCCGACCGAGCAGGAATTCGCCGGTATCGCCCAGGAGTTCGGCCTGCACCCGCTGGCGGTCGAGGACGCGGTCCACGCCCACCAGCGGCCGAAGCTGGAGCGGTACGACGACTCGCTGTTCACGGTCTTCAAGACGATCCGCTACGTCGAGCACGCCGAGCTGACCGCCACCAGCGAGGTGGTGGAGAGCGGCGAGGTGATGGTCTTCACCGGCCGGTATTTCGTGATCACCGTGCGGCACGGCAGCCATGGTTCGCTGCGCTCGCTGCGGCACCGCCTCGAGGACGACCCCGAGCTGCTGGCCAAGGGCCCGTCCGCGGTGCTGCACGCCATCGCCGACCAGGTCGTGGACGACTACCTGGCCGTCACCGAGGCCGTGCAGGACGACATCGACGAGGTCGAGATCGACGTCTTCTCGGCCGAGAACGGCAAGCCGTCGCGCGGCGGCGACGCGGGCCGGATCTACCAGCTCAAGCGCGAGGTGCTGGAGTTCAAGCGCGCGGTGGCGCCGCTGCTGCGGCCGATGCAGGTGCTCGGCGAGCGGCCGATGCGGCTGATCGACCCGGAGATCCAGAAGTACTTCCGCGATGTCGCCGACCACGTGGCCCGCGTCCACGAGCAGGTCATGGGCTTCGACGACCTGCTCAACTCGATCCTCCAGGCCAACCTCGCGCAGGCCACCGTCGTGCAGAACGAGGACATGCGCAAGATCACCGCCTGGGCGGCGATCCTGGCCGTCCCGACGATGATCACCGGCGTGTACGGGATGAACTTCGACACGATGCCGGAGCTGCGCTGGAAGTTCGGCTATCCGACCGTGCTGATCGGCATCGTGGCGATCTGTTACGTGATCCACCGCGGCTTCCGGCGCAACGGCTGGCTCTGACCCCGGCTCCGGCTCCGGCTCCGGCTCCGGCTCCGGCTCCGACGCGGGTGCGCGCGGCGCTCAGGCGGTCTTCCTGCGGTCGGCGAGGATCACCAGGGCCAGGCCCACCAGGATCACGCAGAGCGCCGGGTAGGCGGACCAGGCCGGGATCTGGCCCAGCCATAGCGCGGCGATCAGCGCCGCGCCCGGCGTCTCCAGCAGGATCGCGGTGGAGGTGGTGGACGGGCCGAGGCCGCGTACCACCCGGTTGAGCAGCGAGTGCCCGAGCAGTTGCGCGACGACGGTGAGGGCGGCGATCTTCAGCCACGTACGGCCGTCGTAGCCGCCGAGCGCGGAGCCGGAGACCAGGCAGGTGACCAGCAGGACCGCGGCGGTGGTCGCGTAGCAGACGTAGGTGTACGCGGTCGTGCTCGCGGTCCTGCGCACCTCGGAGCCGAGCAGGACGTATCCGGCGGCGGCGATGCCGCCGCCGAGGGCCAGGGCGTCGCCCGCGAGGGCCCGGGTGTCGGTGGACAGGTCGATGCCGGTGAGGATGACGACGCCCACCACGGCGAGCGCGGTGCCCACCCACACCAGCCGGGGCGGCCGGTGGCCGCGTATCCGCAGGATGATCGTGGTCCAGATCGGCGTGGTGGTGCACAGGGCGGTCGAGGTGGCCACCGACGTCATCGACAGGCTCGGCAGCCACAGCCCGAAGTGCAGCGCGAGCACGACACCGGCGAGCACCGAGAGCGTCATCGCCCTGCGGCCCATCCGCCGCAGTTCGGCGCGGCCCCGCCACAGCGCGAACGGGCTGAGGACGCCGACCGCCATCGCGTTCCGCCAGAAGGCGATGGCGAGCGCGGGCGCGGCCGTCGAGGCGATCAGCGGGGCCGACATCGAGACGCTGGCGATTGCCACGGTGAGCAGCGTGAAGTCCAGCGTCCGCGCGGCGGCGGGCTCGGCGCCCGGCCCTCCCGCGGCGGCGGGCCCCGTACCGGTGTCCGGCAGCGGAAGCGCGGCGGCGGCGGGCTCGGCGGTCACGGGACTCCTCGGGCGGACGCGGTGCGGTGACAGGGACGGCCGCGGGTCGGACACCGGAGCGTCCGACACCGGGGGCGGACACGGCGCCGCGCCCGTCGGCAGCCACCAGCGTAAGGCCCATGGCGGGTCCACGTACCTGTCGGTCCGTACCGTGATACCGGCCGGGGTCCGCCGCCTGTGGCCAGCGCCTAAAGTGGCGGCATGACGACCGCTGTGAGCGCAGAGCAGACCGCCCTCGTCGAGGAGGCCACCAAGAAGTCGGGCCTGGTGTGGGTGGACGGCCAGGCGCTGTGGCACGCGTGGGTGGACGGCGCGATGTGCGTGGTCGGCGGCGGGCCCGTCGAGCAGCCGCTGCCGCCGGGGCTCGCCGACGGCGGGCGCGCCACGGTCGTCGTCCGCAGCAAGGACAAGGGCGGGCGGCTGGTGGCCTGGACGGCCCTGGTCGCCCTGCTGCCGCCGGACGGCGAGGCGTGGGAGGCGGCCGTGGCGGAGCTGAAGGGCAAGCGGCTCAACTCCGTCGACGCCGAGACGGTCACCGAGCGCTGGGCCCGCGACTGCCGGGTCTTCCGGCTGGTGCCCGAGGGCGCTCCCGTCGAGCACCCCGGCGCGATGCCGGACGTCTCCGGCGCGGCGGTCCCGGTCGCGACCCCGGCCACGACCCGGCATCCGGTCCCGGCCGGTCTGCCGAGGCTGCTGGCCCGCCGCCGCAAGGCGTAGCGCGCCGGGCCCGGCTACTTCGTCGTCACCGATTTGCCGTAGTCGACCACCGAGGACTTGTTCGGCGCCGCGAGCGTGAAGTCCTCGCCCCAGTCGGAGAGGGTGAGCGTCCCCGCGTTGCCCGCGCGCTGGTAGCGCAGCGGGTAGGGCGTGCCCTTGAGGGAGACGTCCAGCGAGCCGCCCTTGGTGCCGTTGAGGGCGACGGTCCTGGTGTCGCCGACCTTGCGGTGGTCGCCGAGCTTGAGGTCGCCGTCGAGCACGAAGAGGTCGGCGAGCAGCACCTTCTTGTCGGTGAAGCCGCTGAACTGCTTGTACGCGGGGTCGTCGGTGGGCACCTTGACGTATTTGTCGTCGAGCTTCTGGGCGGCGGCCTTGCCGTTCTTGTCGGCGCCCGCGTCGCCGTAGAAGTCGGCGCCCGCCTTGAGGTAGAGATCGGCGCCGACCCGCAGGAGCTGGAAGGTCGTGCCCTTGGTGGTGACCTCGCCGACGCCGCCGTTGTCCCGCAGCCGCATGTCGAGGCGGAAGCTCTGCCCCTTGCTGATCACCGTGCCCGCCAGGCGTACGGTCGGCGCGGTCTCGGCGGCGGTCTTCGCCTTCTGCTCGACGGTCGCGGGCGGCAGCTTGGCGACGCCGTTGGTGCCCGCGTCGGGGTCGCCGCCGAAGCCGAGGCATCCGGTGAGTACGGTCGCCGCGCACAGTGTTCCGAGAGCGGCGGCTGCGGTCCGGCGGCCGGGATACACGTGTTCTCGTCCTCCTGCGGAGACAGCGGGGGGCACCCCGGACGAGTCCGGGGAGGCGTCCAGAAGCTACCGCACGGTACCCCCGGCGAGCACCCCGTGGGGCGGGCAAGATCGGCTGGGAGTAGCCTGGCGACGGATGACGAGTGGACCGGAGCAGCCCTCCGTGGACCGGTAGGAGGCCCCCCGATGGCCGCAGGCAGCCCGCGGGTCTTCGTCTCCCATCTTTCGGGCGTCGCGGTCTTCGATCCGAACGGCGACCAGGTGGGCCGGGTCCGTGACGTCGTGGTGATGCTGCGGGTAGGCGGACGGCCGCCGCGGGTGCTCGGCCTGGTGGTCGAGGTGGTCAGCCGCCGCCGGATCTTCCTGCCCATGACGCGGGTCACCGGGGTCGAGTCCGGTCAGGTGATCACGACCGGGGTGCTGAACATGCGCCGCTTCGAGCAGCGGCCGACCGAGACGCTGGTGCTGGGCGAGCTGCTGGACCGCCGGGTGCGCCTGGTCGCCGAGGACCCGGGGCAGGACGCGGGGCAGGACGCCGGAGGGGACGGCGGGCAGAGTGCGGCGGACGCGAGCGCGGGCGAGTCCGGCGCGGAGGTCACCGTCCTCGACGTCTCCATGACCCAGCTCCCGGCCCGTCGCGACTGGGAGATCGACAAGGTCTTCGTCCGCCGCGGCAGGCCCGGGGCCCTGCGCCGCAAGGGAGCCACCCTCACCGTCGACTGGTCGGCGGTGACCGGCTTCCGGCTGGCCGAGGACGGCCAGGGCGCGGAGAACCTGGTGGCGACCTTCGAACAGCTCCGCCCGGCCGACCTGGCGAACGTCCTGCACCACCTGTCGCCCAAGCGGCGCGGCGAGGTGGCCGCGGCGCTCGACGACGACCGGCTGGCGGACGTCCTGGAGGAGCTGCCCGACGACGACCAGGTGGAGATCCTCAGCAAGCTCAAGGAGGAGCGCGCCGCGGACGTCCTGGAGGCGATGGACCCGGACGACGCCGCCGACCTGCTGGCCGAACTGCCCGCGGACGAGCAGGAACGACTCCTCACGCTGATGCAGCCGCAGGACGCGGCGGGCGTACGGCGGCTGCTGTCGTACGAGGAGCGGACCGCGGGCGGGCTGATGACCACCGAGCCGATCGTGCTGCGCCCTGACGCCACGGTCGCCGACGCGCTCGCCCGGATCCGCAACCCCGACCTGTCCCCCGCGCTGGCCGCGCAGGTCTACGTGTGCCGGCCGCCGGACGAGACGCCGACCGGCAAGTACCTGGGCCTGGTGCACTTCCAGCGGCTGCTGCGCGACCCGCCGTTCACGCTGCTCGCCTCGATCGTGGACACCGACCTCCAGCCGCTGACGCCCGACACCCCGCTGCCCGCGGTGACCAGCTACCTGGCGACGTACAACATGATCTCGGCGCCCGTGGTGAACGCGACCGGGGGGCTGCTGGGCGCGGTCACGGTGGACGACGTGCTGGACCACCTGCTGCCCGAGGACTGGCGCGAGACGGATCTGCACGGCGCGGTCGGGCCGCACGGGCACCACATGACGGACGACGGCACGGACGACGCGGCGGACGACGACGCGCGGGGCGGCATGACGGGGGTGGGCGACGATGGCGGCCGATGACCGCGACCGGGAGCGCTTCCGGCACCCGCCCGGCGCGACCGCCACCTCGCGCCCCCGCGTGCGGCTCGACCAGCCGCGCGCCCCGCGCCGCAGCCTGCTGCCGACGTACGACCCGGAGGCGTTCGGCAAGCTCTCCGAGCGCGTGGCCCGCTTCCTGGGCACCGGACGGTTCATCGTCTGGATGACGGTCCTCATCATCCTGTGGGTGCTGTGGAACATCTTCGCGCCGCCGTCGATCCGCTTCGACAACTACCCGTTCATCTTCCTGACCCTGATGCTGTCCCTCCAGGCGTCGTACGCGGCCCCGCTGATCCTGCTCGCGCAGAACCGGCAGGACGACCGGGACCGGGTCAACCTCGAACAGGACCGCAAGCAGGGCGAGCGGAGCATCGCCGACACCGAGTACCTGACCCGCGAGGTCGCGGCGCTGCGGATGAACCTCGGCGAGGTCGCCACCCGCGACTGGATCCGCTCCGAACTCCAGGACCTGCTCAAGGAGATCGAGGACCGGCAGGCCGGGGGCGGCCACGGCACGAGCCCCGGCGGCAGGCCCAGCGGCGGCAGGACCCACACCAAACGCGGCCCCGAGGCCAGGCGCGGCACGGACGGCGGGCACGGCTCCGGGACGGGCCCCGACTCCGGCCCCGGCTCCGACAACGAGGGCAGTGACGAAGGCGACGGCCGGGGGCGCTGAACGGCGCTCGGCCACCGCCGTACCATCGACGTATGGCTACCGACACCGCAGTCTCCACGCCGACCGAAGACGCCGTGCGCGCCGCGCTCGCGACGGTGAACGACCCGGAGATCCACAAACCGATCACCGACCTCGGCATGGTCAAGTCCGTGGACATCGGCGCCGACGGCTCGGTCGCCGTCACCGTCTATCTCACGGTGTCCGGCTGCCCGATGCGCGACACCATCACCAACGCCGTCACGGCGGCGGTCGAGGGCGTCGCCGGGGTCACCTCGGTACAGGTCACGCTCGACGTGATGAGCGACGAGCAGCGGCGCGGCCTGGCGTCGTCGCTGCGCGGCGGGCAGGCGGAGCGCGAGATCCCGTTCGCCCAGCCGGGCTCGCTGACCCGCGTCTACGCCGTCGCGTCCGGCAAGGGCGGTGTCGGCAAGTCCTCGGTGACGGTCAACCTGGCGGCGGCGATGGCGGCCGACGGGCTGAAGGTCGGCGTGGTGGACGCGGACATCTACGGGCACAGCGTGCCGCGCATGCTCGGCGCGGACGGCCGGCCCACCCAGGTCGAGAACATGATCATGCCGCCGTCGGCGCACGGCGTGAAGGTCATCTCGATCGGCATGTTCACCCCCGGCAACGAGCCGGTGGTGTGGCGCGGGCCGATGCTGCACCGCGCGCTCCAGCAGTTCCTGGCGGACGTGTACTGGGGCGACCTCGACGTGCTGCTGCTCGACCTGCCGCCCGGCACCGGTGACATCGCCATCTCCGTCGCGCAGCTCGTGCCGAACGCGGAGATCCTGGTCGTCACGACCCCGCAGCAGGCGGCGGCCGAGGTCGCCGAGCGCGCCGGGTCGATCGCCGTGCAGACCCACCAGAAGATCGTCGGCGTGGTGGAGAACATGGCGGGCATGCCGTGCCCGCACTGCGACGAGGTCATCGACGTCTTCGGCTCGGGCGGCGGCGAGCGGGTCGCCGAGGGGCTGACCCGGATGACCGGCGCGACCGTGCCCGTCCTCGGGCAGATCCCCATCGACGTGCGGCTCCGCGAGGGCGGCGACGACGGACGTCCGGTGGCGCTCAGCCACCCCGAGTCCCCCGCGGGCGCTGCCCTGCGGTCCATCGCGGGCAAGCTGGGCGGCCGTCAGCGCGGCCTGGCGGGGATGTCCCTGGGGATCACCCCGCGCAACAAGTTCTGAGCGCTCGGCGGCCGGGCGGGCGGGCCGGCCGCCGAGCGTACGGGACGGCGGGGGCGGGGGGGTGGGGGTTGAAGCCCCCCCCCCCCCCCGCGGGGGGGCCCCCAAGTGGCGAGGCGGCCCCCCGGGGGGGCCCACACCCAGGATACGGGGGCGG
>NZ_JBIVIV010000014.1:0-215469 GCF_044749865.1 Streptomyces sp. NPDC088910 | reverse complement strand
GCACCCCCCCCCCAAAATTTGGCGGCGGCGGGGGGGGGGGGGGGGGGGGGGGGGCCGGGGGGCCGGGGGGGGGGGGGGGGGGGGGGGGGCCCCCCCCCCCCCCCCCGCCGTCCGCGGAGCGCCGCAAAGGTGCCTGGAAGCGCCCTGAGGGCGCCTCAGACCTCGTACAGGGTCACGTCCTTGACCACGGCCAGTCCGAGGCCGTACGCGCTCATGCCGCGGCCGTACGCGCCGAGGTGGACACCGCGGGCCGAGCCCGCCATGACCCAGCCGTACTCGGACTCGCGGTAGTGGAACGGCGTCGGGTCGCCGTCGACCGGAAGGGTCAGCGTCGACCAGCCGCTGCCCGCCAGGTCGTCGGCGAGTTCCCACGCGGTGGCGGTCTGCTGGTCGAGCCAGTCCTGGCGCAGGGCCCGGTCCATGGTGGTGGGCCAGGTGCAGGACAGCAGCCCGGACCCGGCGAGCCAGGCCGCGGAGGAGACCGAGGTCGCCTCCAGTACGCCGGTGCCGTCGGAGCTGCGCCGTCCGGGGCGGTTGGCGAGGGTGACGACCGCGGTGAACCGCAGCCCTTCCGCGTCCGCCGGAGCCGCCTTCAGCGAAGGCTCGTCACCATGCCCTATTGAGCCGTGCTCGACCGTGCCGTCCCCGCTCACGCCGACCGTGCCCAGCCAGCGCCGTCCGGTGAACGCCTCGTCCAGCCCGTACCAAGGGAAGTCGGCCATCAAGTAGCCGTCGACCGTCCCACGAGCACTGCCGGTCTTCGTCTCCATGCGGTGTTACGCCTCCTCCGTGCCCATCTGGGCGACTCGCCATCTTGCCCGACCCTGGGTGGGTTCGGGAGCCGAACCGGCTCACGGTGACGGCGAACACACGGACAATAGCCACCTGGAGGGGTGAAAAGGCGTGATCTGGTTGACTCAGGTCGCGTCGGAATCGAACGGCGGAGCCTCGCCGGGCTCCAGGCCGTCCTTCTTGCGGAGCCTGTCGGGGGTGGCCGAGGAGCCGCCGCCGGAGGTCGGTCCCGGCACGCCGGAGGACGAACCGGCCGCGCCGGACGAGCCGTTGGCGGCGGAGGCGGGCTCCACCCCGTTGACCGCGTCGGTGACCTCGGCCATCTCCTTGCGGAAGTCGAAGCCGTTGCGGATGTCCTTGAGGCCCAGCTCGTCCATGTCGCTGTCGCTCATCAGATTCTTCTTGATGAACGTCTTCGGATTGAGGTCCTCGAACTCGAAGTCCTTGAACTCCGGACCCAGCTCCCGCCGGATGTCTTCCTTGGCGCTGTCCGAGAACTCCCTGACCTTCCGGATGAAGTTCATGGTGTCCTGGATGACCTTCGGCAGCTTGTCGGGGCCGAAGACGAGGACGGCAAGGACCACGATCGCGACCAGCTCCAGCGGGCCTATGTCGAAGAACACCTTGCAGCTCCTTGGGACGTCCACAGCCGGGAAGGCAGGGTCCGGCGGACTTTACGGTACCTGTCCACGCGGGCGGTGCGGGAGTGGCTCCGGCTAACAGTACGTCGCCAGGGGGTAAAGGGTCAGCCCCCGAGCCCGCTCCGGTGACCGGCCGGAGACCGGCCGGTGGCCGGTCAGCGCCGTATCGCGGGGGCCTGGGGGCCGGGCGACACGGGGGAAGCGGCGGGCGTCACGAGCGGCAGGGCGCCGGGCGCCATCAGCGGCCGGGTCACCGAAACGGGTGTCACCGAGGTGACCGCGGCGGGCGCGCGGAGCATGCGCCGGTCCCCGGCGTCGAGCACGCCGCGCGGGGTGACCCCGCGGGTGTCCGGCACGGAGTTGGCGCTGAGCGGGCTGACCGCGGGGCCGTCGTCGGGGCGGGCGCCGCCGTCGACCGCGGCTTCCATGGGCAGGGCGCTGCCCAGGGCGATGGCCGCCATCGAGAAGGCGCCCGCGGCGGCGAAGGCGAACCGCCTGCCGCGGGAGGCCGCGGTGCCGGAGCCGCTGTGCGCGGGGGCCTCCGGCTGCTCCCGGTCCTCGGGGCGCCCGTCGGCCGCGGCGGCGCGGGTCAGCTCATGGATGCGGAAACCGCGACCGCCGGAGCCGCCGGGCACGAGGTCGCGGCCCGGTGTGAGGTACGAGAACTCCTCGCGGCGCCGTGAACCGCCGCCGCCGAACACGCCGGAGCCGAGCAGGCCGCCGTCGAAGGGGCCGCGCCGCTCCTGGTCCCGCCCGCCGGCGGCGCCGGGGCCGTGGCCCTCGTCGTCCCGGTCGCGCCAGTCACGCGTACGGTCGGCGTCCTCGGTCCCGTCGCCGGTCGGTGGTAGGCCGGGAAGGCCCTGGAGCCGGGCCAGCAGCCCGGCGGAGAGCATCGGCTGCTCGGAGGCCGCCACGACGCTCTTGAGACGCCGCTGCTCGCTGGCAGCGGCTTTGCACTGCGGACAGGTCACCAGATGGGCGAGCACCCGGTCCCGGGTGTCGTCGCCGAGCTCGCCGTCGACAAATGCGGCGAGCCGGTCGCCAAGGTGCTGCTCGGCAGGCGCTGCACGTTGTTCGCCTGAACCGCTACTGCTCACGTTCTCCCGCCCTCCTGGCCAGGTTTCTGTGTGGCGGCAGCGAGCGCGGGAGCCGGCCGGGCGCCGGGCGCCCGGTGTTCCAGAGCCTTGCGCAGGTGGGAGCGGCCACGGTGAATCCTGCTCCGCACCGTGCCCAGCTTCACACCCAGCGTCGCGGCGATCTCCTCGTACGACAGTCCCTCGATGTCGCAGAGCACCACGGCGGCGCGGAACTCCGGGGCGAGGGTGTCCAGCGCCTGCTGGACGTCCGCGTCGAAGTGCGTGTCGTTGAAGTGCTGCGCGGGGGACGGCTCGCGGCTGGGCAGCCGCTCGGCCGCGTCGTCCCCGAGGGCGTCGAAGCGGATCCGCTGGCGGCGGCGCACCATGTCCAGGAAGAGATTGGTCGTGATGCGGTGCAGCCAGCCCTCGAACGTGCCGGGCGTGTAGGTGGACAGGGAACGGAAGACCCGCACGAAGACCTCTTGGGTGAGGTCCTCCGCATCGTGCTGGTTGCCGGTCAGGCGGTACGCCAGCCGGTACACCCGGGCACTGTGGGTACTGACGATCTCCTCCCAAGAGGGAGGCGTCCACGCCTGAGCGTCCCCGTCGGTGGCGAACGTCGCGGTCGCGGGAGTGTTTTCGCGTGAACGGTCATCAGCAGTGTTGGTCACGGATTTCGGCTGTCCGGCGGACCGGAGAATACGCCTGAGCGTTCCTCCCTTGTCACCGGCCGCAGCCGCACCTCCCCTGTCGGCTCTGGTGGTGTCCAGTAGAGCCCCTACCATATCCACCTCGCCCGTTAGCTCCGGATAAGTGCGCTGTTGCCATTGACTTCCCAGGACTTCCACTCGGCGGGGAGAGCCGGGGCCTTCTCCCGCCGGTAGCCGTCCTTACGGATAACGCACAGTCCCATCAGCGGGTTCCCGCCCCCAGCGGATACAGTCGCCGGGCGGGCTGCACCTACGACAGGGATCGACCCGGGGACAGGGAGAGGGACATTACCGGCAACCGGCAGGCGAGCTGGGCGTTCGCCGACGCGTTCGTCGCCGAGGACGACGCCCTCATACGCGCCCGCGCCCGGTCCCACGCGGCCGGTCTGCGGCCCGTCTCGCCCGGCACCGGTGCGGCCCTGCGGCTGCTGGCCGCCACGGGGGACGCGAAGTCCGTCGTCGAGATCGGCACCGGCACCGGGGTCTCCGGCATCCACCTGCTGCGCGGCATGCGCCCCGACGGCATCCTGACCACCGTCGACACCGAGCCGGACCGCCTTCAGCTCGCGCGCGAGGCGTACCGCGAGGCCGGTTTCGCCGCCAACCGCTCCCGCGTCATCCCCGGCCTGGCCCTGGACGTGCTCCCCCGGCTCACCGACGGCGGCTACGACCTGGTCTTCTGCGACGCCGACCGGCTGGAGTACCTGGACTACCTCGACGAGGCGCTGCGGCTGCTGCGGATCGGCGGCCTGGTCTGCTTCGAGGGCGCCTTCGCCCGCGGGCGCGCGCTGGACGCCGCCCACCAGGACGCCGAGTCGGTGCGGCTGCGCGAGCTGATGCGCGCGGTCCGGGACAGCCCCCGGCTCTCCCCCGTCCTGCTGCCGACCGACGACGGTCTGCTGTGCGCGGTGCGCCGGAAGTGACGCGGCGGCGCGCGCAGGAAAACGACGGCGGCCCCGTACACGACATTCCGTGTGCGGGGCCGCGACGATTTATGGGACCGCTGGTCTCAGGCGATGGCCTTCTTCAACGCGTCGCCGAGGGCATCCGCCTCGTCCGGGGTCAGCTCGACAACAAGCCGCCCGCCGCCCTCAAGCGGAACGCGCATGATGATGCTCCGCCCCTCCTTGGTCACCTCGAGCGGGCCGTCACCCGTCCGCGGCTTCATGGCCGCCATGCTCGTTCCCCTTCCTGAAACCAGCTCGGACTCGAACACATTGGTTCTCGGCCATTATCCCGCATCTATCGACCCGATGACCAACATCGGTCGCACTACGTTCAGCATGGGCCCTCCCCAAAACCGGCCAATTCGGCGAGTGGACAGTGATCGACCGGGTTCCCGAAGGGTATCGGTTCGGTCGGACGTTTGACGTACGTCACATGTCGGGGTGCCGTGAAGTCCGGCATTCTGGCCAGGACCGATGCCGCGACGAAGGGGTTCAGCCATGGCCGACAGCGTTCTGTACGAGGTGAGCGACGGGCTCGCGACCGTCACCTTCAACCGTCCCGAGGCGATGAACGCGCTCGACACGGACACGAAGAACACCCTGCGGGACGCCTTGCGGGAAGCGGCCGACGACACCGCGGTGCGGGCGGTGCTGCTCACCGCGACCGGGCGGGCCTTCTGCGTCGGACAGGACCTCAAGGAGCATCTGGCGACGCTGGCGGCGGGCGGCGGGCTCACGACGGTGGCCGAGCACTACAACCCGATCGTCACCGCGATCGCGACGATGCCCAAGCCGGTGGTGGCGGGGGTGAACGGGGTCGCCGCGGGCGCCGGGGCCGGGTTCGCCTTCGCCGCGGACTACCGGATCGTGGCGGACACCGCCGCCTTCAACACGTCCTTCGCCGGGGTGGCGCTCAGCGCGGACTCGGGTGTGTCGTGGACGCTGCCGCGGCTGGTCGGGCACAGCCGGGCCTCGGATCTCCTGCTCTTCCCGCGCTCGGTGGGGGCCGCGGAGGCGTACGACCTCGGGATCGCCAACCGGGTCGTGCCCGCCGCGGATCTTCCCGCCGAGGCCGTCGCCGTGGCCCGGCGGCTGGCCGAGGGGCCGACCGTCGCCTACGCCGCCATCAAGGCGTCCCTCGCCCACGGGGCCGCCCACTCCCTGCTCTCCACCCTCGCCAAGGAGGACGAGCTCCAGACCCTGGCCGGAGCCGCCGAGGACCACCGCATCGCGGTCAACGCCTTCGTGGCCAAGCAGCCCCCGCGCTACGTGGGCCGCTGACGCGGGACGCCCGTCGCCGCTCCGGCCGGTCCTCGATCGCCGGACGGGCCGAAGGGGGCGCGGGTGCGGCGCGACCTCCGGCCCGTCCGGACCGGCCCTAGCGGGCGGAGCAGTCGGCGAGGTGGTCGTTGACCAGGCCGCAGGCCTGCATCAGGGCGTAGGCGGTGGTGGGGCCGACGAAGCGGAAGCCGTGGGATTTGAGCGCCTTGGCGAGAGCCACCGACTCGGGGGTGGTGGCGGGCACGTCGGCGAGGCGGCGCGGCGCCGGGCGGGTCGCGGGGTCGGGCGCGAAGGACCAGATGAGGGCGTCGAGCCCGCCGTCGTAGCTGTCGCGCAGGACCTGCGCGGCCCGCGCGTTGGCGACGGAGGCGGCGATCTTCGCCCGGTTGCGGATGATCCCGGGATCGAGCAGCAGCCGCGCCTCGTCCTGCGGCGTGAAGCCCGCGACCGCGTCGATCTTGAAGCCGTCGAAGGCGGCCCTGAACCCCTCGCGGCGACGGAGGATCGTGATCCAGGACAGCCCGGACTGGAACGCCTCCAGGCAGGTCCGCTCGAACAGGGCGTCGTCCCCGTGCACGGGCCGCCCCCACTCGGTGTCGTGGTAGGCCACGTAATCCGGCGCGGACAGCCCCCAGGGGCAGCGCGCGAGTCCGTCGGGCCCGACGATCGCGTCACTCACCGGTGTCGTCCCGCGGCGTCTCGTCCTTGTCCAGGGACGGCGTCACGGGGGCGCCGACCGCGTCGGCCCGCGCCCCGGCCAGCACGGCCTCCAGGTCGGCGATCCTGGCGTCCCGCTCGGCGAGTTCCGCCCCGAGCCGGTCCAGCACCTCGTCGACGTCGAGCATGCGGTAGCCGCGTACGGCGATCGGCAGCCGGACGGCGTCGATGTCGGACCTGATGAGCGGGCGGTCGGCGGGCAGCCGGTCGTCGATCCGGTCGGGTTCGGAGTCCCGCAGGGTGCCGCCGTCACCGAGTACGGCCATCGCGACGGCGGCGACCACCGCGACCAGCGCGATGAGCATGAACCAGAACAACTCGATCTCCCGGGGTCCGGCCTACGTGTCAGGCACGATCGTGCCACGATCGCATGAGTCTGAGATGAGGAGCGGCAGTGGCACTTCGGTTGGGGACCCGCGAATTCGGCGAGCGGGAGCCGGTGATCATGGCGATCGTGAACCGTACGCCGGACTCGTTCTACGACCAGGGCGCCACCTTCACCGACGAACCCGCGCTGGAGCGGGTCGCGGGCGCCGTCGCGGAGGGCGCGGCGATCATCGACATCGGCGGGGTGAAGGCGGGCCCCGGCGAGGAGGTCTCGGCGGCGGAGGAGATCCGCCGCACGGTCGCCTTCGTGGCGGAGGTGCGCCGCCGCCACCCGGATGTGGTGATCAGCGTGGACACCTGGCGGCACGAGGTCGGCGAGGCGGTGTGCGAGGCGGGCGCCGACCTGCTGAACGACGCGTGGGGCGGGGTGGACCCGCGGCTGGCGGAGGTCGCGGCGCGGTACGGCGTGGGGCTGGTGTGCACGCACGCGGGCGGCGCCCAGCCGCGGACCCGGCCGCACCGGGTGGGGTACGAGGACGTGATGGCCGACATCCTGCGGGTGACGGTGGGGCTGGCCGAGCGGGCGGCGGCGCTGGGCGTGCCGCGTGACGGGATTCTGATCGACCCGGGTCACGACTTCGGCAAGAACACCCGGCACTCGCTGGAGGCGACCCGGCGGCTGCCGGAGATGACGGCGACGGGGTGGCCGGTGCTGGTCTCCCTGTCGAACAAGGACTTCGTCGGGGAGACGCTCGACCGGCCGGTCAAGGAGCGGCTGATCGGCACGCTGGCCACCACGGCGGTGTCGGCGTGGCTCGGGGCGCGGGTGTACCGCGTCCACGAGGTCGCCGAGACCCGTCAGGTGCTGGAGATGGTGGCCTCGATCGCGGGCCACCGCCCGCCCGCCGTGGCCCGCAGGGGCCTGGCCTAGGGGCCCGCTGGGCGGGGGCCAGGGGTCTGCGAGGCGGGGGCCAGGGGCCCTGCGAGGCCCTAGGCGCTCTCCTTCGTCACCCGCGCCACGGCCTCGTCCACGTCGTCCGTGACGTGGAACAGCTCCAGGTCGGCCTCGGACGCCTTGCCGCCCGCGACGAGCGTGGAGCGGATCCAGGAGACCAGGCCGCCCCAGTACTCGGTACCGAAGAGCACGATCGGAAAACGGGTGACCTTCTTGGTCTGGACGAGGGTGAGCGCCTCGAAGAGTTCGTCGAGGGTGCCGAAGCCGCCGGGGAGCACGACGAATCCCCGCGCGTACTTCACAAACATCGTCTTTCGGACAAAGAAGTAGCGGAAGTTCACGCCGATGTCGACATAGGAGTTGAGGCCCTGCTCGAAGGGCAGCTCGATGCCGAGGCCGACCGAGATGCCGCCCGCTTCGAGCGCGCCCTTGTTGGCGGCCTCCATCGCGCCGGGGCCGCCGCCGGTGATGACGGCGAAACCGGCCTCGGTCAGGGCGCGGCCGATCCGTACGCCCGCCGCGTACTCACGGGAGTCCACCGGGGTGCGGGCGGAGCCGAAGACGCTGACGGCGGGGCCGAGTTCGGCCAGGGCGCCGAAGCCCTCGACGAATTCCGACTGGATCCGCATCACACGCCACGGGTCGCCGTGCACCCAGTCCGACTCTCCTCGACTGTCCAGCAACCGCTGATCGGTGGTCCCCGCCTGCACCTGGCCGCGCCGCCGTACGACAGGGCCCGTGTGCCGTTCCGGCCAGCCCTTGCCGGTCAGCACGGTCTCCGCCGCCTCGTTGGCCGCGGCAGCCGCCTCCTGCGCGTCCGGACTCTGCCCGGCCGCTCCCGTGTGTGAGTCAGTCATACGGGAAGCGTACGCATCATGGTGCGGCGGACGGCGCCAATGGGACCGCCCGGGGCGCTTCGAGGCGGGCGCTGACCCAGGTGAAGGCCGCGGGGAACATTCCGCCCCAGGTCTTCCAGTTGTGCCCGCCGCGGTCGATCCGCAGCGTGCTGACCGAGGTGGGCGGCCGGACGGCGGCGGTGATCCAGTCGCCGAATTTCGGCGGGCTCTCCGGGTCCTGCTTGCTGGACTCGATGAGGATGTGCACGTCGGGGCGGGTGTTCTGGGCCAGCCACAGCGGCGAGCGGACACCGCGGGCGGACTCGGCCGGATTGTCCGGGGCCATCGCGGCGGCGGCCACGAACCGGTCGGGGTGCTCGAGCGCCATCCGCACCGCGCAGTAGCCGCCGGTGGATATGCCCATCACGGCCCAGCCGCGCGGCGCCGGGAGCGTACGGAAATTGTGCGCGATCGTCTGCGCCACGTCGTCGGTGAGCCAGGTGCCGACCTTGCTCTTGCCCGGCACGTCGGCGCAGCCGGTGTTGGCCCGGTCCGGGGTGATGGTGGGCAGCACGAGTATCGCGGGCTCGGCGCGGCCGGCGGTGATCTCGTCCTGCATGATCTGGCCGAGCCGCATGCCGCGCAGGAAGCTGTGCGGGGTGCCGGGGATGCCGTGCAGGACCTCTATGACGGGGAAGCGGGTGTGCGCGAACTCCTTCTTCTTGTACTGCGGCGGCGTCCAGACGATGACGTCGCCCTTCGTCCCGGACTTCCAGCCGCGCACGGTGGCCTTCTCGAAGCCTTGGGAGTACGAGGCGAATTTGACCCGGTAGTCGGGCTTGGTGGGGGTGGGCGTGGCGGTGGGGCCCGCGACGGACTTGCCGCCGCTGTTGGCGTTGCCGAGCAGGTCGTCCCAGGACGCGTAGAAGCCGTAGTCGTTGTTGACCGTGACCATCACCACGAAGATCGCGGTGACCTGACAGAGCACGATCATCCCGACGCGGGCGACGACCCGTACCGGCCGCGGGCCCCGTACCCGCGGCCAGAGCAGCACCGCGCCCGCCACCGCGGCCACCGCGACGACGAGGAGCAGTACGGCGAATCCTCTGCTGGTCAGTCCCACGACACGCCTCTTCCCCCAACCGATCCCTACGGCTCCGATCACACCATGCCGCGAGGGAAGACCGATGGGCACCCCTGTTCGGTTGCTCCGCCTTTCGCCGGATCAGTCGGACGAGTGAGGCGGGGCGGTCGCCGGGGCCGCGGGATCGGGCCCGGTCAGTCGGTGAGCCAGCCGCGCAGCCGCTCCTCGGCCTCCAGCACGGCGGCGACCGCCACGTGCTCCTCGCGGGCGTGGGCGAGCTTGGGGTCGCCGGGGCCGTAGTTCACCGCGGGCACGCCGAGCGCGGAGAAGCGGGCCACGTCGGTCCAGGCGTCCTTGGGGGCGGGTTCGGTGCCGATGGCGCGGACGAAGGCGGCGGCGGCCGGGTGCGCGAGGCCGGGCAGCGCGCCCGGCGCGCTGTCGGTGAGCACCACGGTGAAGCCGTCGAAGACCTCCTCGGCGTGCGCGAGCGCCTCGGCCTCGCTCCGGTCGGGCGCGAAGCGGAAGTTGACGGTCACCGCGCAGGAGTCGGGGATCACATTGCCCGCGTGGCCGCCCTCGACCCGCACCGCGTTCAGCCCCTCGCGGTACTCCAGGCCGTCGATGACGACCCGGCGGGGCTCGTACACGGCGAGCCGGTCCAGGATCGGCGCGGCCTTGTGGATGGCGTTGTCCCCGAGCCAGCTCCGCGCCGAGTGCGCCCGGCGGCCGGTGGTCTCGACCCGGATCCGCAGGGTGCCCTGGCAGCCGCCCTCGACCTTGCCGTCGGTCGGCTCCATCAGCACCGCGAAGTCCCCGGCCAGCCACTCGGGGTGCCGCTCGACCAGCCGCTTGAGTCCGTTGAACTCGGCCGCGATCTCCTCGGCGTCGTAGAAGACGTAGGTCAGGTCGCGGTTCGGCGCGGTCAGGGTCGCCGCCAGCCGCAGCTGCACCGCCACGCCCGCCTTCATGTCCGAGGTGCCGCAGCCCCACAGCAGCCCGTTCTCGTCCAGCCGCGACGGCAGGTTGTCCGCGATCGGCACGGTGTCGATGTGGCCCGCGAGCACCACCCGCTCGGCGCGCCCGAGCCGGGTCCGCGCCACCACCGCGTCGCCGTCCCGGTCCACCGTCAGGTGCGGCAGCCCCCGCAGCGCCTCCTCCACCAGATCCGCCAGCGCCTTCTCCTGCTGGCTCACGGACGGCACGTCCACGAGTTGGGCGGTGAGCCGAGCGGCATCCTGGCTGAGGTCGAGTTCGCTGCGCATACGCCGAGCGTAGGGCCTCGGGCCCGGATGCCCCGAAGGCCCCGGCCGCCTGCCCCGTTCACGCGCACGGAGGAGAAAGCCGAAGACGGCGCCGTCGTAGGTCATTCGGGACCCGCCGCCTTCGGTACGCTCGGCGCGTGCCCAGCTCCCCCCCTCAGAAGCCCCCCAAGCGCAAGCGCCGGGGCCGCAAGATCGCCACAGCGGCCGTGGTGTTGCTGGGGCTCGCCACCTATGGCCTCTACCGCGCCGCGGAGGAGAACAAAGCGCCGGAAAGCGCGGACTGCACAGTGACGGCGGACGGCGACACGCTGGACATGAGCCCGTCGCAGGCGGCGAACGCGACGACGATCGCCGCCGTGGCCACCTCGCGCGGGCTGCCGGAAAGGGCGCTCACCATAGCCCTGGCCACGGCGTTGCAGGAGTCACGGCTGGACAATCTCGATCACGGCGACCGGGATTCGCTCGGACTGTTCCAGCAGCGCCCCTCGCAGGGCTGGGGCACCGCGCAGCAGGTCCAGGACCCGGTGTACTCGACGAACGCCTTCTTCGACGGCCTGGTGAAGATCGAGGGCTATTCGCGGCTGCCGCTGACCGTGGCGGCGCAGCGCGTGCAGAAGAGCGGCTTCCCCCAGGCGTACGCGAAGCACGAGGCGGACGCGACGCTGCTGTCGGCGGCGCTGTACGGCCGCAAGGCGGGCGCGCTGAGCTGTACGACGGGCTCGGACACGCCCTTCAGCGCGGGCGGCAAGCTGGGCAGTACGTCGCAGGTCACGGCCAGGCTGACGCGAGAGTTCGGCAGCCAGGTGAAGCCGGTGGCGGCCGACGAGCCGCGTACGGTCGCGGTGCCCGCCAGGCCCGCGGGCGGCGCGGCGGAGGGCGACGGCACCCGGCGCGGCTGGGAGCTGGCGCAGTGGGCGGTGGCGCACGCGCAGGACCTGAAGGTCGAGCAGGTGACCTTCGGCGGCCGGAAGTGGGCCGCGGCGCAGTCCGGCAAGGGCTGGCAGAAGCAGAAAGCGGGCGGCGCGCAGGGTTCCGCGACCGTCAAGCCGGACGGATACGTACGGATCACCGTCGCGCAATAGTGCGCGCATTCACTCGGAAGTGCCCGCTCCCGCGGTCAAACGCGGGCTGCGGGAAAACCGCTCGACCGGATGGCAATTCCCTTGCCGCAGCAGGGATGTGACGTTTCATCAAAGTCATATGAGCTGTCCGCTATATCCGATCTGTCGGATTCCTATAATGCGACACATTGCCAACTCTTTACCTCGAACGACCGCAACCTTCGGGCTCCTTGAGCGGTAGTCACGACGTCCGCCCGGCGGACGCAATACGTCCCCTCACGGAGCCAACTCCGTAAAAGGAGCACCATGTCCCTCCCCCTGACCCGCCGCTTCGCCCAGGCCGCCCTGCTGATCGGCGCCGCCGCCGCGCCGCTGATCGGAGCGGGCGCCGCGCAGGCCGCCGCGCTGCCGCCGACGGACCTGGGCGGGCTGAGCAATCTGGACGGCGCCAATGTCGGCAACACGCTGGACAGCGCTTCCCAGCAGGCCACCGGGGTGGCCGGGCAGGCCGGTACCCAGGCGATGAAGACCACGCTCCCGGCCACCGGCCGCATCGTGGGCACCGCGAGCAGGACCGCCGCCCCGGCCGCGCAGAAGGCCGCGGGCGACGCCGCCGACTCCGCGGGCCGGATCGTCGGCCAGACCGCCGAGTCCGCCGGTGGCGTCGCCCCGCACACCGAGACGCTGCCGGTCTCCGCGCTTCCCAACACCGGCCAACTGCCGGCCGGCGCGCTGCCCACCACCGACATGCTGCCGCTCAAGGGCCTCCCCCTGGGCTGATCGCCGAACCGCACGCGCGCGGGGGCCGGGAGCGACCGCTCCCGGCCCCCGCGTGTATCTGCCGGGCAGCGCTCTCAGACCGGCGAGGCGCCCTCAGGCCGGCCTGGTCGGGTCAGCCCAGCGGCTCAGCCCGGCGGAAGCGGTTCAGCGGAAGCGGTTCAGCGGAAGCGGTTCAGCGGGAGGGATTCAGCGGGAGCGGTTCAGCGCAGCCGCTCGACGGCCGCCGCCACCCGCTCGTCGACCGCCGTGAAGGCGATCCGGACGAACCGCTCGCCCGTCGGCCCGTAGAACTCGCCGGGCGCCACCAGGATGCCGCGCTTGGCCAGGTCGCCGACGGTGTCCCAGCAGTTCTCCGCGCGAGTCGCCCACAGGTACAAACTGGCCTCGCTGTGCTCGATCCGGAAACCCGCGCCCTCGAAGGCGGTCCGCAGGGCGGCGCGGCGGCGCGCGTACCGCTCCTTCTGCTCCACCGCGTGCTCGCGGTCGTCGAGCGCGGCGACCATCGCGGCCTGTACGGGCGCGGGCACGATCATGCCGACGTGCTTGCGGACCTCCAGCAGACCGGCGACGACGGACGCGTCACCGGCGAGGAAGGCGCCGCGGTAGCCCGCGAAGTTGGACCGCTTGGACAGCGAGTGGACGGCGATCAGCCCCTCGTGGCTGTCCCCGCACACGTCCGGGTGCAGTACGGAGACCGGCTCCGTACCCTCCCAGCCCAGCTCGATGTAGCACTCGTCGGACACCACGAGCACCCCGTGCTCGCGCGCCCACGCCACGATCCGGCGCAGCTCGGCGGCGGACAGCACCCGGCCCGTGGGGTTGGACGGGCTGTTGAGCCAGAGCAGCTTCAGGCCGTCCGGGTCGAGTTCGGTCACCGGGTCGTCGTACGTGACCGGCTCCGCGTGGGCCACCAGCGCGCCGATCTCGTACGTCGGGTAGGCGAGCCGCGGGTACGCGACCCGGTCGCCCGCCCCGATGCCCAGCAGCGTCGGCAGCCAGCCGACCAGTTCCTTGGAGCCGAGCAGCGGCAGGATGTTCGCCGGGTCGGCGCCGCTCACGCCGTGCCAGCGGCTGAGATATCCGGCGGCGGCCTCGCGCAGCGCGCGCGTGCCGTACGTCAGCGGATAGCCGGGGCTGTCGGCGGCGGCGGCGAGCGCGCGCCGGATCACCTCGGGCACCGGGTCCACCGGGGTCCCCACCGACAGGTCGACCACACCGTCCGGGTGCGCGACGGCCGTCGCCTTGTAGGGCTCCAGGCGGTCCCACGGGAAGACCGGGAGGCGGGCGGAGATGCTCACGTGCTCACTCTCGCTTGTCGATCGATGGTCCGTGATCGAAATGTCCATGACGGACGTACGCCGCGGCCCCGCACAGCGCCGAGCGTGGCTCGGTGCGCCGTACGGGGCCGGGCGGAGACTGCCCGACCGGGATCAGTGGTCCTGGCTCTGCGGGGGCAGCGCTGCGATGAAGGGGTGGTCGCGCTCGATGAGACCGAGCTTGGACGCGCCGCCGGGCGACCCCAGTTCGTCGAAGAACTCCACGTTCGCCTTGTAGTAGTCCTTCCACTCCTCCGGGGTGTCGTCCTCGTAGAAGATCGCCTCGACGGGGCAGACCGGCTCACAGGCGCCGCAGTCGACGCATTCGTCCGGGTGGATGTACAAGGACCTGGAGCCCTCGTAGATACAGTCGACCGGGCACTCTTCGATGCACGCCTTGTCCTTCAGGTCGACACAAGGCTGCGCGATGACGTAGGTCACGCTGTCGTTCCTCCTCGATAGGGCTCATCTCGCGCGGGAGCGCGGCGTCGTCGATGCCCGCACCTAGTATCTCCGTTCCTGAGCACGATCCGAACAGGAGGGGCACGCATGGCAGGGGATTTCTCTTCCGGAGCGCGGCTCGTGATCCGGATTACCCCGTCTGACGTGGGAAAACGCGTATCGGTACGGCAGGTTCTGGAGATCACCGACGGGCATCCTACGTTCACCGATACGGTCGGTGTTCTCGTATCGTGGGATGCGGGAGTGGTGTGCGTCACGCGGAGGTCCGGGGAAACGGTACGCATCGCCGAATCGCTCCTCGTCGCGGGGAAGGTGGTGCCGCCCACCCCGCCGTCACGGAGAATGTCGCGTGTGACGTCCGCGTCCCCCGAGGAGCTTGAGGCGTTCGCCTCGCGCGCCTGGCCCGCCACCGAGACCGCGCCGCTGGGCCGGTGGACACTGCGCTCGGCCGTCGCGGGCGAGCGAGAAGCGGAGCAGGACAAGGGCGGCGGGCGGCGGGAGGGCTTCACCCGCCGCGCCAACTCCGTCCTGGTGGACGGCGATCCCGACCGCCCGCTGGACGCCGCGCTCGACCACGTCGTCGGCTGGTACGGGGCGCGGGGCACGACACCGTATCTCCAGGTGCCCGACACCTCGCCCTACGCGGCCGAGTTGGAGCGCCGCGGGTGGGTACGGGAGGCGGACACGCTGGTCAGGGTCGCGCCGCTGGCGCCGCTCACCCGGCTGCCGGGCGCGGAGGCAGTCACGCTGTCCCGGACGCCCGACGCGGCGTGGCTGGCCGCCTACCACCGCACCGGCTCGCTCGCCGCCGCGGCGCTGAAGGTGGTCTCCGGCGGACCCTCGGTGTGGTTCGCGACCGCCCCCGGCGCCATCGGCCGGGCCGTGGTCGACGGGCCGTGGGTGCTGTTCGGCGCGGTCGAGGTGGCGCCCTCGCACCGCCGCAGGGGCCTGGCGACCGCCGTCATGGGCGCGCTCGCCCGGCGCGCCGCCGACGAGGGCGCGAGGAGCGCGTACCTCCAGGTGGAGGCCGACAACAAGGCGGCCCGCGCGCTCTACGACGGGCTCGGCTTCACCGACCACCACGGCTACCACTACCGGCGCCCCTCGGTATGAGCGCGGACGTACGGGAACGGTTCGCGGCGGCGGCGCGCGAGGAGCGCCCCGACCTGGCCGAGCTGTGCCTGCTGATCGGCGCGGAGGCCGACCCGGCGCTGGACGGCGTCGCGATCGACGCGGCCCAGATCGAGCTGGACCGGCTCGCCGGGATGCTCCCGTACGGCCTGACGACGCCGCTGGAGTGGGCGAACGCCCTGCACCGGCTGCTCGGGGCCCGGCTGGGCTTCCACGGCGAGCCCGGCGACTACCAGAAGCTCTCGTCGTCGCTGCTCCAGCAGGTGCTGCGGCGGCGGCGCGGGCTGCCGATCCTGCTGTCGGTGGTCTGGACGGAGGTCGCCCGCCGGGCCGGCGCGCCGGTGTACGGGGTCGCGCTGCCCGGCCACTATGTCGTCGGCTTCGGCGATCCGGCGGGCGCGTACGTCCTGGTCGACCCCTTCGAGGGCGGCCGGGTGCTGTCGGGGCCCGACGCGGAACTCCTGGTCGCGGGCGCGACCGGCGCCCCGCTGGCCCCCGGCATGCTCACGCCCGCCGATCCGCTGGACACCGTGCACCGCGTCCTGAACAACATCCGCGCCTGGGCGTCCGCCCGCCTCGAACAGGCCGCCGTCGAGCTGTGGACGATCGACCTCGCCCTGCTCCTCCCCCGCCACCCGGCCCGCCTGCGCTACGAGCGCGCCCAACTCCTCGTCCGCCTCGGCGACTTCACCGGCGGCGCCGCGGCCCTCGACGAGTACGCCGAACTGATCGGCGGTTTCGACCCGGAGACCGCGGAGAAGATCCGCCGCAAGGCCCGCGCGGCGCGGGCACTGCTGAACTGAGCCCCGGCGTTTAGAGCCAGCCCTTTTCGCGGGCGATACGGACCGCCTCCGCGCGGTTGCGCGCGCCCGTCTTCTGGATCGCGGTCGACAGGTAGTTGCGGACCGTGCCCTCCGACAGCAGCAGGCCGCGCGCGATGTCGGCGTTGACCGAACCGTCGGCGGCGGCCCGCAGCACCTCGCGCTCGCGGGCCGTCAGCGGGTCGGCGCCGTCGGCGAGCGCCGCGGCGGCCAGCGTGGGGTCGATGACGCGCTCGCCGCGCAGTACCCGCCGTACGGCGTCGGCCAGTTGGGCCGCCGGAGCGTCCTTGACCAGGAACGCCTCCGCGCCCGATTCCATCGCTCTGCGCAGGTAGCCGGGGCGGCCGAAGGTCGTGACGATCACGATTTTGACCTCCGGCAGCTCTTCGCGGAGGCGCGCCGCCGCCTCGATGCCGGTCAGGCCCGGCATCTCGATGTCCAGCAGCGCCACGTCCGGGCGGTGCGTCCTGGCCGCCGCCAGCACCTCGTCGCCGCGGGCCACCTGGGCGACGACCTCAAGGTCCTCTTCGAGGCCGAGGAGCGTCGCCAGTGCTTCTCGCACCATCGACTGATCCTCCGCGAGCAGCACCCGGACGCTTCTCCTCATCCCCCCACCCTAGGGCTCCGCCCTACGGTTCCCCGCCCGGTCGCCCGCCCCCCTTCCAGGGCTCGCCCCCCAGACCGCTCCCTCACCAGGCCGGTGGACCGATTCTTTCTAGGGCCTGGCCCCGAGACGGTCCTTCCGCCAGGGCGGCTGGCCGATCTTTTCAGGGGCGCGGCCCCGAGACGGTCCTTCCGCCAGGGCGGCTGGCCGATCTTTTCAGGGGCGCGGCCCCGAGGCGGTCCTTCCGCCAGGGCGGTGGGCCGATCTTTTCAGGGGCGCGCTCCCGAGGCGGTCCTTCCGCCAGGGCGGTGGGCCGATCTTTTCAGGGGCGCGGGGAACTGCGCGGCCCACCCCCACCGGGCTTTCAGCCCGAAAACAACCGCATCTGCCCCGCTGGGGCCGGTTCTCAAAGGCGCGCCACCGCGCGGGCTGAGCGCGCAGTTCCCCGCGCCCCTAAAGACACGTGGCTGGCCCCTCGGCAGAAGAACCGCCCCAGGGCGGGCCCCCTGAAGATCGGTCTACCGCCCAGGTTGAGAGGCCGCCCAGGGCCGCGCCCCGAAAGATCGGCGCGCCGCCCCGCAGGAGAACCGCCCGGGGGCGGGGCGGGGGGAACCCCGCGGCGGGGTTAGCCGAGGGCTTCGGTGAAGCTGGCGGCGCCCATGGCAGAGGTGACGGTGGCACGGTATTTGGGGCAGGAGCCCAAAGCGGCAGCGTCAAGATCGGCGGCGGTGCGCGGCTTCTGATCGGGGTGCTGCTCAATCCAGTTGGCGAGGTCGATGGCGAAGAACGCCTTGGCGCCCGCGGGGGCGCCGGAGTCCTTGATGCGGGGCCCCTCCTTGGCGAGGAAGGCGCAGAAGGTCGGCCCGTCGACCGGATTGGCACCGCCGGAGCCACCAGTGGCGGAGGCGGTGGCTGAGGCGGACGGAGAGGCGGCAGAAGCACTGCCGGTGGCCTTGCCCGACCCCGTGGCGGACGGCCTGGAACCCCCCGAGCCCCCGCCGCAGGCGGCCAGCAGGAGCACTCCGGCCACCGCGACCCCGGCCGCCGGCACCGTATGTCTGATCACACGTCTCGTAGCGGAACGCGTCACGTCGACTCCCCCCAGGAAGGCGCCACGGCGGCGCCCGGTGGCCGGACCGTACCGAGCGCGGAGGCCCGGCGTCCCACCCCCGGCACGGATGGTTACAGCGTGAGGACCCGGCGGTGACAGCCGGACCCGGACGCGGACCGCCGTATGACATCTGTCATGGGGAAGACACGACTCGCGGCACTGCACGGGCGAGGGGCGGGCGGGCGAAGCTTGGTGGCATGAGCGCGATGGGGATGACGACCGCGAACGGGCCGGGGGCCGCCGTCAAGGGCGAGCCCGTGGTCGCCTTCAGCGATGTGAACAAGAGCTTCGGGCCGGTGCGGGCCGTCGCGGAGCTGAGCCTGACGCTGCACCCGGGCGAGACGGTGGCCCTGCTGGGCCCGAACGGCGCGGGGAAGTCGACCGCGCTCGACCTGATGCTGGGGCTGCGGAACGCGGACAGCGGGAGCGTGCGGCTGTTCGGCACGACCCCGGCGCAGGCCATCGCGGCGGGCCGGGTGGGCGCGATGCTCCAGAGCGGCGGCCTGATGGAGGACGTGACCGTACGGGAGCTGGTGAGCCTGGCGTGCGACCTGCACCCGAAGGCGTACCCGGTGGACGAGGTGCTGGCCGGCGCCGACATCGCCGACATCGCCGACCGCAAGGTCAACAAGCTCTCCGGCGGTCAGGAGCAGCGCGTACGGTTCGCGCTCGCGACGGCCGGGGCGAACGACCTGATCGTGCTGGACGAGCCGACGGTCGGCATGGACGTCAGCGCGCGGCAGGCGTTCTGGGCCACGATGCGCGGCCAGGTGGAGCAGGGCAGGACCGTGCTGTTCGCCACCCACTACCTGGAGGAGGCGGACGCCATCGCGGACCGCGTCCTGGTGCTGCACCGGGGGCGGCTGATCGCCGACGGGACGGCCGCGGAGATCAAGGCGCGGGCGGGCGCCCGCCGGATCACCTTCGACCTGGACGGCACGCCGGACGAGCGGGCGCTCGGCGCGCTGCCGCACATCGTCGGCCTCGACATCACCGGCCCGACCGTCCGCATCCGCTCCGACGACGCGGACGCCACGACGCACGCCGTGTACGCGCTCGGCCTGTACCCGCGCAATCTGGAGGTCTCGGGCCTCGGCCTGGAGCAGGCCTTCCTCGCCATCACCGACGCAGCGTCCGCCGAGGAGGCGGAGAACCGATGAAGACCCTGGTCAGACTGGAGATCGTCCGCACCCTGCGGAACCGCAAGTTCATGTTCTTCTCGGTGCTCTACCCGGGCCTGCTCTTCCTGATCATCACGGCGGGCGCCGACAGGACGAAGAAGATCGACGGCCTGAATCTCACGCTGGTCGCGTACTACATGGTCGCGATGGCGGCGTTCGGCGCGATGACGGCGGTGCTGATGGGCAACGCCGAGCGGATCGCGCGGGAGCGCGAGAAGGGCTGGGTGCGGCAGTTGCGGCTGACCGCGCTACCCGGCCGCGGCTACGTCACCGCGAAGATCGCCTCCGCCGCGACCGTCAGCCTGCCGTCGATCCTGATCGTGCTGATCCTCGGCGCGACCGTGAAGAACGTCCGGCTGGACGCCTGGCAGTGGATCGCGATCCTGGGCGCGACCTGGGCGGGCAGCATGGTCTTCGCGGCGCTCGGCGTCGCCATCGGATACGTGGCCACGGCCGACGTCGCCCGGCCGGTCTCGATGCTCGCCTACTTCGTCCTGGCGATGCTCGGCGGTCTGTGGGTGCCGATCACCACCTTCCCGCACTGGCTCCGGACGACGGCCGACTACCTGCCGGGACGGCCGTACGCGGCGCTCGGCCAGTCCATCGAGTTCGGCAACGCGCCGCACGCCCGTGACATCGCCGTCCTCGCCTTCTACCTGCTGCTCTTCGCGGGTACGGCCGCCTGGCTGTACCGCAAGGACACGCAGAAGGCGTGACGCGGATGGCGAAGGAGCAGCAGGCGCGGCGGGCACAGGCACGGGCGCGGGACCGGGCGGAGGAGCAGGCGCGGGCGCGGGACCGGCCCTGGCCGCCGTGGCGGCAGGCGGTGGAGGACGCGGACACCACCGCCATGGGCCGCGCCCCCGAGACCCGCGGCCAGGCGTTGGTCAAGCTGATGTGGATCGGCATCTGGCTGCTCTACCTCGGCTCCCCCGTCAGCGACCTGGCCGACGGCCACCACGGCGCCCTGGTCACCGTCGTCGCCGGCTGCGGCCTGCTCGTCTTCGTCGTCTCCTACCTCGCCGTCGTCTTCCTGCGCACCAACACCGCGTACATGCAGGAGCGTTGGGTGTACGGGGTGCTCGCCGCCCAGCTCGCGCTCGCCTTCACGCTGTCCGCGACGCTCGGCAAGGACTGGCTGGTGATGTTCGTCTACGTGGCCGTCGCCTGCGGGGCGTCGCTGCCGGGCACACAGTCCCGGTGGGCGATTCCCGCGGTCACGGCGGCACTCGCCGGGGTCGGCGCCTGGGTCGACAGCAGCGGCGACCTCTACCCCGCGCTGGTCATCCCGGCCCTGCTCGGCGGCTTCGCGATGGTGGGCGTGCGGCAACTCGTCCGGACCATGCGGGAGTTGCGCGAGGCGCGGGAGACGGTGGCGCATCTGGCCGCCACCGAGGAGCGGTTGCGGCTCGCCCGTGACCTGCACGACCTGCTCGGGCACTCGCTGTCCCTGATCACGCTCAAGAGCGAACTGGCCGGGCGGATGCTGCCGGACCGGCCGCAGGACGCGGCGCGGCAGGTCGCCGACATCGAGAAGGTCAGCAGGCAGGCGCTGGTCGACGTACGGGAGGCGGTCAGCGGCTACCGCCGCCCGACGCTGGCCACCGAACTGGCCTCCGCGCGCTCCGCGTTGGCCTCCGCCGGGATCGCCGCGCGCGTCCACCAGCCGGACCGGCTGCCCGGTCTCGCCCCGGACGGCGAGGGCGCCCTGGCCTGGGCGCTGCGCGAGGCGGTGACCAATGTCGTCCGCCACAGCGGCGCCCTCACCTGCGTGATCGCCGTGAGCACCAGCGCGGACGGCGCCGCCGCCACCCTCACCGTCTCCGACGACGGCCGCGGCCCCGCTCCCCACCACACCCCCGGCAACGGCCTCAACGGCCTGACCGAGCGCCTCATCCTGGCCGGCGGCACCCTGCGCACCGCGCCCTCGGGCGACGGCGGCTTCCGCCTGACGGCGACGGTGCCGGTCGGCGCCGACGAGACGAGTCCGACCGGCGTCTGAGAACCCCTGGGGCCGTCTCAGCCCGCCACGTTCGGCAGGGTCACATCGCGCTTGGCGCCCGTCGCGTCCAGCGCGGGCAGCAGGGCGTCCGCGACGTCCTGCGGGGTGACGGCCCTGGTGGAGCCGTCCTTCGCCTTGAGCTTGACGGTGTCGAACGTGCCGCCGTAGAGCCCCTTGAGGACCGCGAGGTCGATGTGCGGCTGAAGCTTGCCGTCCGCGTCCGGCACCATCGTCAGGAACTTCGGGATCGACTTCATCGGCCCGAACTTGATGGACTTCAGGCCCGCCCGGACGACGACGAAGTCGGACATGGCCCGCTTGCCGAACCCGTTGACGGCGGCGTCCAGTTCGGCCTGGGTGACCTTCGGCGGGGTGGTCGTGACCGGCAGCGCGATGGCCGGGTTGGAGCCGGTCTCGGCGCGCGTACGGTACGCGGCGGCGACCTTGGCCGCGGCGGCGTTCACGTCGAAGGACTGGCCGGACTTGCCCGCCACCGGGACGGCCTTGCCGTCGGCGAAGCGGACCATGCCGTCGGAGCCCGAACCGCTCTGGCCCGCCAGTGACTTGAGCGCGACCCGCAGTTTGTCCTCGTCGACGACTATGACCGGGTCGGCGACGCGGCTGCCGCCGAAGAGCGAGCCGACGACGGAGACCGGGTTGTAGTCGGAGTGCGCGACCCCCCGGACCGTCGCGTCGGTGTCGACCGACAGGCCCGCCACCGACGGCTTGAGGCTCAACTTGCGGTCGCCGATGGTCAGTTCGAGCGGCGCGGTCTTGCGGTCACCGAGCGCGGTGTCCAGCATCTTGACCGCGTCGCCCTTGTTCTGGTTGCCGATGTCGACGCCCACCACGGTGGTGCCCTTCGGCACGTCGCCGTGGGTCATCAGCAGTCCGGCGCCGTACGCGAGCACCGCGACGGTGCACACCCCGACGCCCAGCAGGGCCACCTTGGAGCGGCCCTTCTTCTTCGCGGGCGGACGCGGCGCGGCGGGCGCGGGCTGCGCCGCGCGCGGCTCGGCGACGACGGGGGCGGGCACGGGACCGGCGCCGGGGCCGCCCGGCACGGGCGCGGCGGGACCCGGCGCACGCGGCGTGCGCGCTCCCGGACCTCCGGGCTGCACGGCCGGAATACCGCTGACCAACGTGTCGTCCGACAGCCGTCCGCCCGGGGCGTCCGGCACGACGGGCGGCCGGAAGCCGCCGCTGGTGTCCTCGGGACCGAGCCCGTCGCCGGGAGGCGTCGGGGCGCGGAAGCCGCCGCTGGTGTCCTCGGGGCCGGGTCCGTCGCCGGGCGTCGGCGGGCGGAAGGCGGAGGGGGCGGACCGGCCGCGCTGGTCGGCGGCGGGCGGCACCTGCATGTGGCCGGTCACCGGGCCGGAGGTCGGCCCCGCGGGCGGCTGGTACTCAGGGAAGGGGCTGTTGGGCCCATCGGCGGGCGGCGCGTAGGGGGCCGCGGCGGCCTGGGCACCGTACGGGGTGCTCAGCGGATCGGGACCCTGCCCCTGGCCCTGCCCTTGGCCCTGGCTCTGTCCCTGACCCTGGTCCTGGCCCTGGTCCTCGGGACGGCCGTACGGGTCGGGTCCGGGGAAGGTGCCCGCGGGCCGCGGCACTCCGGGCGGGAACGCGTCGATGCCGTACGGCGGCTCCGGCTGCGGCTCCGTACCGAATTCCGGGCCGAACTCCCCGGCGAAGAGCGACGGGACACCGGCGGCCGGGGTGTCGTGCGGGCCACGCGCGGAAGGGTCGCCGCCCTGCGGGGTGCCGACCGGCGGCGGGAGGTACGGCGTGGACGCCGTACCGGGCGCGGCGGCCGACGACGGGTACGGGCTCGAACCGGTACGGGAGTCGGCGCCCGCACCGGAGCCCGCACCGGCACCGGCAGCAGGACCGGCGCCCGTACCGGAACCCGCGCCGGGGGCGGGAGCGGAGCCAGGACCCGGCTGCCCGGCCTGGGACTTGCGCGGCGCGAACCAGTCGCTGGTCTTCTCCGGCTGCGGCTCCGGCTCGCCCGACGCCTCGGCGGCGGCCGGTTCCGCGGCGGGCGCGGGCTCGGGCGCGGGCGGCTCGGGCGCCGGGTTGTTCTCGTCGACCGGCTTGCGGACCACGACCGGCGGGATCGGGCGCGAACCGGGGATGTTGATCCGGATGCGCGTCGTCAGCGTCGTCTCGGTCTTCGGCTCGTCGGCCGGCGGCGGTTCGGGCGCGGCGGCCGGCTCGGGCGTACCGCCCGGTCGCGGACGCTCCTGCGGGTGCAGCGAAGGAAACGGGCGCGAGCCGTACGGCGGAGTGCCCGAGGGGTACGCGGCACCGCCGCGGCCCTGCGGCCCGGACGACGAACTGTCAGTTTCACGACTCAAAGCAGGCTCTCCCGGTTAGCTTCGCCACCCGTCACGGTTCTCCGCGGGCGGCTCGCCGGCGCGCACCACCATACCGACCGGCGTGTAACGACGACTCTGGTCCGGCGGAACGCTCGGTCTCAGCCAACCACGAGCCCGCCCCCGCCCGCCAAGTCAGGCGGTATTCGGCCCGGATGGGGGCAGTTGGGGCAGGGTGGCGCAGATCACGCCCGCCATGGCCCCGCCGAGCAGGTACACATACGGTCCGAGTCCGGCCGCGAACAGGAAGTCACCTTCGGGGCGGGTGGTGCTCAGCAGCATCACGCACACCAGCCAGACCCCGGCGGGCACGACCGCGCCGAGCCGGGTGCGGGTGAGCGTCACCCCGCCGTAGAAGACCGCCACGCAGCCCGCGAGGCCCAGCAGCAGCCCGCCGGGGAACCAGCCCGCCTGGACGAGCGCCCCGGCCGCCGCGACCAGCGCTCCGAGCACACCGAGGACGACGTACGCGACCACGCGCAGCGGCTGGCTCACCGCGCACCGCCGTCGGAGTCGGGACCGCCCTCGGCGGGGAAGAGGTCGTCGCCGCGGCCCTCGGTCAGGGCCTCGCCGCGCACCTGCCGGTAGTGCTCGGTGGCGAAGAACGGCTGGCCGAGGTCGTTGGAGAGCGCGAAGAAGGGGCCGTCCACGGCGATCTGGCTGGCGTGCGCGCGCATCGCGGCCGTCTTCTGCCCGGTGTGGTCGGCGCCGTCGACGGTGACGGTGACGAGGTCGTCGTCGACGACACCCGGCACGTCGTCCACGGAGGCGATCCCGCCGAAGGGGAAGTCCTTGCCCGCCGCCGCCAGCCGCGCGAAGCCCGCCTCGACGATCGAGCGCGGGGTGCAGATCTCGTAGACCCGCGCGATCCGGTGGCCCCGCTCGGCGGCCAGTTCGTAGCCGCGCAGCGCGACCCGGTGCGCCTGGATGTGGTCGGGGTGGCCGTAGCCGCCGTTGCTGTCGTACGTGACCAGCACCTGCGGGCGGGTGTCGAGGATCACCTCGGCCAGGTGTCCCGCCGCCTCGTCCAGGTCGGCCTGCCAGAAGCAGTCCTCGCGGTCGTTCTGGGAGACGCCCATCATCCCGGAGTCGCGGTAGCGGCCCGCGCCGCCGAGGAAGCGGTGGTCGGTGACGCCCAGCTCGGCCATCGCGGCCGCGAGTTCACCGATGCGGTACTCGCCGAGGGTGTCGTCGCGGTCGGCGGCCAGGTGCGCCAGCTCGGGCGGGATCACCTCGCCCTCTTCACCGAGGGTGCAGGTGACCAGGGTGACAAGGGCGCCCTCTGCCGCGTACTTGGCCATGGTCGCGCCGTTGTTGATCGTCTCGTCGTCCGGGTGGGCGTGGACGAGCAGCAGACGCCGCGCGGGAAGATCGGTCATGAGGGAAGCCTACGGCTCCCCGGCGTACCGCTCTTCCCCGCAGCTCACCGAGCCCGGCACGGGCCGCTCAGAACTTGATGTCCGAGATCATCCCCGCAACGTTGTTGGTGAGGTCTGTGATCTGTGGCGCCCAGGTTGAACTCGCCAGGTAGAAACCGAGCAACGTACAGGCGATCGCGTGCCCGGCTTTGAGCCCGGAACGGCGGATCAACAGGACGACGACGATCAGCAGCAGCAGCACCGCCGAAATCGAGAGTGCCACAGCGGCTCACCTCCCAGTACGCAGGGTCATGTCAGTTGCCACATGCTTATTACCCACCCACGGCTACTGATCATAACTTTCCGTGCCACCGCATATGTCGGGGCACGGAAGCACATGGGGGCGCATGACCAGATCCAGCCACCGGGCGCGGTCCTCGCGGTGGTGCTCCGGCGCAGGTGGGGAGGTACGGCGGCGGCCGGTCCCCGGGAAGAACGGCGAGTGTCGGACGTACGGCCTAGTGTCACGGATATGACGCAGCTCTCATTCCCCCGACAGCACGCCCGTACGCAGCGGTTCACCCTCGGCGCCCCGCGCTCCTTCACCGTGTCGCCCGACGGCGGCCGAGTGGTGTTCCTCAGATCCCGCGCCGGGGACGACCCGTCACATCTGCTGTGGGTCCGTGACCTGCGGGAAGAAAGGGCGGGCGAGGGCGCGGGCACAGAGTACGCGGCGGCCGACCCCGCGGCGCTGCTCGGCGGCGGCCAGGAGGAGCTGTCGGCGGCCGAGCGGGCGCGCAGGGAGCGCAGCCGGGAGGGCTCCGCGGGCGTCGTGGGCTACGCGGTGGACGACACGGTGTCGCTGGCCGCCTTCGCGCTCTCCGGGCGGCTGTTCACCGCCGGGCTGCTGCCGGGGGCCGCGGGGGCACGGGAGTTGACGGTGCCGGGTCCCGTGGTCGATCCGCGGCCCTCGCCGGACGGCCGGTGGGTGGCGTACGCCTCGGGCGGCGCGCTGCGGGTCGTGGCGGCCTCGGGCGCGGACGACAGGGCGCTGGCGGAGCCGGACGGCGAGTCGGTGTTCTGGGGGCTGGCGGAGTTCATCGCCGCCGAGGAGATGTCGCGCAGCCGCGGCTTCTGGTGGGCGCCGGACAGCTCCGCGGTGCTCGCCGCGCGGGTGGACGAGTCACCGGTCGGCCGCTGGTGGATCTCCGACCCGGCGCACCCCGAGCGCCCGCCGGCCGAGGTGGCCTACCCGGCCGCCGGTACGGACAACGCGGTGGTGACGCTCGCGCTGCTCGGCCTGGACGGCTCCCGGGTGGACGTGGAGTGGGACCGGGAGCGCTACCCGTACCTGGCGGCCGTCCACTGGTCGGCGGCCGGTCCGCCGGTCCTGCTGGTGCAGGCCCGCGACCAGCGCGAACAGCTCTACCTGAACGTGGACATCGCGACCGGTACGACGCGGACGCTGCGCACGGAGGAAGATCGAATTTGGCTGGATCTCTTCCCCGGCGTCCCCGCCACCACGTCCGACGGCACCTTGGTGCGGATCGCCGACGAGGGCGACGTACGGGTGCTGATGGTCGGCGACCGGGCGCTGACCGGTCCCGAGTCGCATGTGCGGGCGGTGCTGGACGTCGGCGACGAGGACGTGCTGATCGCCGCGTCGGCGGGCGCCGCCGCCGCCGAGCCGGAGATCGGCGAGCTGCATGTGCTGCGGGTGAGCGAGCGGGGCGTGGAGCGCGTCTCGACCGAGCCCGGCGTGCACACCGCGACGCGCTCGGAGCGGGTGACGGTGCTGCACTCGGCGACGCCGGACCGTCCGGGGCGCACGGCGCGGGTGCTGCGCGACGGCGAGCAGATCGCGGAGATCGCCTCGTACGCGCAGACGCCGTCGCTGACCGCCAGGGCGCGGCTGACCGAGGCGGGCGAGGACCGCATCCCGGCCGCCGTCCTGCTGCCGAGCGGATACGCCGAGGGCGACGGGCCGTTGCCGGTGCTGCTCGACCCGTACGGCGGCCCGCACGGCCAGCGGGTGCAGGCGGCGCACAACGCGCATGTGGTCTCGCAGTGGTTCGCCGACCAGGGCTTCGCGGTGATCGTCGCGGACGGCCGCGGCACCCCGGGGCGCTCCCCCGGCTGGGAGAAGGCCATGGCGGACAAGCTGATCGAGGTGTCGCTGACCGACCAGATCGCCGCGCTGCACGCGCTGGCGGGGACGTATCCGCTGGATCTGGGCCGGGTGGCCATTCGCGGCTGGTCGTTCGGCGGCACGCTGGCCGCCGCGGCGGTGCTGCGCCGTCCGGACGTCTTCCACGCGGGCGTCTCGGGCGCGCCGTTGACCGACCAGTGGCTCTACGACACGCACTACACCGAGCGTTACCTGGGGCAGCCCGGCGAGCGGCCGGGCGTGTACGAGGCGAATTCGGTGGTCACGCGGGACGGCATCACCGAACTCGCCGAGCCCGCCAGGCCGTTGATGATCATCCACGGCCTGGCCGACGACAACGTGATGGTGGCCAACAGCCTGCGGCTGTCCACCGCCCTGCTCGCCGCGGGCCGCCCGCACGAGGTGCTGCCGCTGTCCGGCATCACGCACATGACGCCGCAGGAGCAGGTCGCGGAGAATCTGCTGCTGCTCCAAGTGGACTTCCTGAAGCGGTCCCTGGGCCTGGACAGGAGCTGAGGTCCAGCCGCGCGGATGATCAGCGTCCGTCGCCGCCCGGCTCCCGCGGGAAGCCGGGCGGGGGCGGCGGATAGCCCGGCGGGGACTGCGGCGGAAACTGCGGCGGCGGCCCGAATCCCCCGCCCGCGGGCGGCTGTTGAGGCGGCTGGGAATAAGGGGACGCGTGGGGCGGCTGACCCCGGCCGCCGGGAGCGGGCGCGGAGCCCGGCGCCGAACCCGGTGCCGAGCCCGGCGTTGACCCCGGCGCGGATGCGGGCACGGACCCCGGCGCCGCGCCGTACCCCTGCGGCGGCGGACCCCAAGCGGGCACCGGCCGCGGGCCGTCCGTACTCCTGCCGGGCACCGCCAGCAGCAGGAGCACCACAAGCCCCACCGCCAACTCGACCACCAGGAAGACCTGCTGACTCTTCTGATACAGCGGCAGGTGGTCGAACTCGAACAGCTGGTGGTAGCTGTGCCAGTTGTCCAGCGCGACGACGCAGAAGACGACCGCCGCGAAGCCGAAGGCGACGCCGAGCGCCCTGGAAGCCGCCGACTTCGCGAAGGCGACCCAGGCGACGAGCAGCGCGAACACGACCCGCAGCCAGCCCGCGTAGGCGACCGGCATGCCGAGCAGCGTGGTCAGCGTGCCCTCGCCGGTCAGCAGGTGCCGGTAGAAGTGCGGCGGAAAGTCGTTGGCCGTCGTGTACTTGTGCGTCTCGAAGATTTGCCAGCCGGCCCCCTCGATCGCGAGCAGCACCAGCAGCACCCCCGCGGCCACCGCCGCTCCGCGCCGCGGCCCCACCGGCGCGGCGCCGGGCCCGCTCGACGGCGCGGTGTCCGACGGCGCACCGCTCAGCGGCACATCCCCGACCGGCGCGCCGCCCCGCACCGGGCGCCCGCCCGCGAGGCCGATGACCACGAGCGCGATCCCGCCGAGCGTGAAGACGACCGCGGTGGCCAGCGCCCGGGTGTGCATCTGCGCCCCGGCGGTCCAGTCGGACTGGAAGATCCACAGACCGGGCAACCGATATCCGAACGCGAAGACCCCGGCGGTCACGAAGGCCCACCCGGCGGCGGGCCGCGCGGACCACACCAGGGCGCCGAGCAGGACCACGAGCAGTACGCCGTCCAGCGCCGCGGTGGCCAGCAAAGCGTGCTGGTAGACGGCGTGGTCGAGGCCGAGCCAGGCCCAGAGCGTGTCGTGGAATCCGACGTGCTTGATGTCGCGGACCGTCCAGGCGATCTCCACCGCGACGAGAACCGCGCAGATCAGCGCCCCCGCGATCCGCGCTCCCGGCGCGAGTGTCCGCGGTCCGACCGGACCTGGCGGCGTGAAGCCGGACCCCTGCCCGTACGGCGACTGCTGCTGCATACCCTGCTGCATGGCCTTCTCCCCCATGGCCCAGTGTTCCCTCAGATATACCCGTGCCACTTGGGGTAGGAACAGTCGGTTCGCGAACCAGGAGGAGACTGCGGGGAGTTGACGAGCGGCCGGCCGGGGTCGCTCGCGACGCCCGGCCGGCCTACGGCACCCGCACGGCCGTACGTTGTTCAGACTGCTACGTCCGTATATCGGAGTTGCGACGGCTAAGTTGCACGCATGTTAACGCGCTTCGCCTGGATATATCCGAAATGCCCGATGTTTTGGATCACTGTCAAGCACGTACGGAGGACGATCTGCAAAATCTTCGCTCAAGATGCCAAACAACAAGCTTTCTTCCCTCCTTCCCCCCTTGACTGAAGGTTGATTCCATTGCGAAAGTCCGCTCAACCCGCGACGCACAACCCCGTCGCGTCGACCAGACTCCTGCTGCGGGGGCAATCGCGATGACGAGTTCCACATCGACCACGGTCACCGAGCCGATCGGTGACCCCGGCGACCCCGGGAAGGAGGGGGCAGCGGCCACGAAGGTGGACCCCGAGTTGGTCGGGCGGTCACCGGGCCAGCTCATGTGGCGGCGGTTCAGGCGCGACCGAACCGGTGTCATATCGGCCTATGTGGTCCTGTTCTTCTTCGCGATAGCGATCTTCGCTCCCTTGATCGCCAAGCTGTACGGCAAGAACCCGTACACTCTCTACGGGCAGAACAGTCCGGACCTGCTCAACGAGTTCGGCTACCCGGTCGCGCCCAACGGCGGTATCAGCAGCCACTTCTGGTTCGGCATCGAACCCACGCTGGGCCGCGACGTCTTCACCCAGCTCCTCTACGGCATCCGCACCTCGCTGGCGATCAGCATCGCGGTGACGATCATCGTCACCATCACCGCGATCATCCTCGGTGTGGTCGCCGGATACATGGGCGGCAAGACGGACTACTTCATCGGCCGGATCAGCGACCTGCTGATGGCGTTCCCCGCCCAGCTCTTCTTCGTCGCTTTCATGCCCGTGGTCACCGCGCTTCTGGTGTCGCCGTCCGACGCGACCCCCACCTACATCCGCGTGATCGCGCTGATCGTGGTGCAGTGGTTCCTCGGCTGGATGGGTCTGGCCCGCTTGCTGCGCGGCCAGGTGCTCACGCTTCGGGAGCGTGAGTTCATCGAGGCCGCCCGGGTCACCGGCGCCTCGCCCTGGCGCATCGTCCGCCGGGAACTGCTGCCCAACCTGGTCACCCCGATCCTGGTGCAGAGCACGCTCATGCTGCCCGGGTTCGTGACCGCCGAGGCGGGCCTGTCCTTCCTCGGTGTCGGCCTCGTGGAGCCGACCCCCGACTGGGGACGGATGTTCGCCAGAGCCGGTGAGATCTACCAGAACGACCTCACCTACATGTTCTTCCCGGGTATCGCCATGGTGATCTTCATCGTCGCGTTCAACCTGCTCGGGGACTCGGTCCGGGACGCGTTCGATCCGAAGACCGCACGCTGAGGAAGCACAGCAACAGGGGGTGGCTGCCGCCCCTCTCACCAGGAGAGCCAGGCAGCTAACAGGTAACAACGAACAGGGGTGCATTCACCGCTATGAACCTTTCCATGCGTAGAACCCGGGCTGCGTTGGTGGCGGTCGCCGCCGGTGCGCTGGTTCTCACCGCTTGCAGCAGCGGCGGCGGGGGCGGCAAGGGCGAGAACAACGACGCCAAGCAGAAGCAGGACAAGAGCAAGACCCAGCTTCAGTCGCAGATCACCTTCGGTGACGCCGCGGCCTCCACCGGACCGGCGGAGCCCATCGCGGGCGCCGAGCAGGGCGGCACACTGCACGCCCTGGAGCGCGACAGCTACACGCACCTCGACCCGGGCCAGATCTACGTCAGCAACGAGGGCCAGCTCGCCACCCTGATCCACCGTGGTCTGACCACGTACAAGCTGGACAGCAAGGGCAACTACACCGTCGTCGGCGACCTCGCCACGGACAGCGGTGTGGAGTCCGACGGCGGCAAGACCTGGACCTTCAAGCTGAAGGACGGGATCAAGTTCCAGGACGGCACGCCGATCACGGCCACGGACATCCGCTGGACCGTTGAGCGGCTGTTCGCCCCGTTCGTCACCAACGGCCCGCAGTACCTGCAGCAGTGGCTGGCCAACACCAGCGGCTCGGACTTCCGCAAGCTGCTCCCGGAGGGCCCGTACAAGGGCAAGCACCTGCCGGACAGCCTGCTGTCGACGCCGGACGACAAGACCATCGTCTTCCACTTCCCGAACCCGGAGCCCGACGCTCCGTACCTGTTCGCGATGCCGGGCTACTCGGTGGTGGACCACGCGAAGGACACCAAGGAGAAGTACGACAAGGCGCCCGTCGCGTCCGGTCCGTACATGATCAAGACCTTCGACACCGGCAAGTCCATGACCCTGGTGAAGAACCCCGCCTGGGACCCGAAGACGGACGCGGCGCGTCACCAGTACGTCGACACGTACGACATCACGTTCAACCACCAGGCCGAGGACTCCACCAAGCGCCTGATGTCGGACTCCGGTGACAACCAGACCTCGCTGAGCTTCGCGAACGCGGTCGACCCGGACGACACCCCGACCGTGGTGGGCACCCCGTCGATCTACAAGCGCACGGTGGCCGGTTACCAGCCGTTCGTGGGTGAGATCAACTTCAACATGAACAAGATCAAGGACGTCAACATCCGCAAGGCGTTGGCGCTCGCGATCCCGACCAAGCCCGTGTGGCAGGCGCTCGGTGCCTCCTACGGCGCCGAGTACGCGGGCGGCTTCATCAGCCCGACCCTCGCCGGTTACCAGAAGGCCGACCCGCTGGGCAAGGTCGCCAAGCCCGACGGTGACCCGGTGGCGGCCAAGAAGCTGCTCACGGACGCCGGCAAGGTCGGCATGAAGATCACCTACGCGTACATCAACACCACCGCCGGCCAGCAGTACTCCCTGGCGATCGCCAACACGCTGACCCAGGCGGGCTTCAACGTCCAGCGCAAGGAACTGCCGTCGGACACGTACTACGACCTGATCGGTAAGGTCGACAACCCGTACGACATCTACGCCTCCGCGTGGGGTGCCGACTGGCCGTCGACCCTGACGGTGATCCCCCCGGTCTTCGACGGCCGGACGATCGCCGACCAGGCGCCGAACTACTCGCACGTGAACGACCCGCACATCAACTCCGAGATCGACCGCATCAAGAAGATCACGGACCCGAAGGAAGCGGCTGACGCCTGGTTCCAGCTCAACACCTACATCACCACCAAGGTGATCCCCGGTGTTCCGACTGTGTACTACAAGCAGCTCCAGATCTTCGGTTCGAAGGTGGGCGGCGTTGTCTACAACAACGTCACCTCGGGCATCGACCTGACGAAGCTGTACGTCAAGAAGTAAGCACCCTCGCGGCCTTCGGTGGGGCCGGGCAGCCGCCCGGCCCCACCTGGGGTGCGATCACCCGCCCACCGCCGCCGTCCTCTGAGAGCTGCGACCGCCATGCTTCGATTCCTCGTCCGCCGGACGCTCGGCGCTCTGGTCATTCTTTTGTTCATCAGCGCCTTCACGTTCTTCCTCTTCTTCGCCATTCCGCACGACCCCGCGCTCCTTTCCTGCGGCAAGAACTGCACGCCGCAGAACATCGCGCTGATCCACCACAACCTGGGTCTCGACCACCCGGTGCCGGTCCAGTACTGGAACTACATGGTGCGGATATTCACCGGCCACAGGTTCAGTGCCGGCAACTGCCCCGCGCCCTGCCTCGGTTACTCGTTCGCCACGAGTGAGCCGGTCTGGCCGACCCTGATGAACCGCCTGCCCACGACCATCTCGCTCGCCGCGGGCGGCACCGTGGTCTTCCTGCTCGTCGGTCTGGGCTCCGGCATGCTGGCCGCCTGGAAGCGCGGCACGTTCATCGACAAGATCTTCAGCTCCGCGTCGCTGGTTCTCAGCTCGATGCAGATCTACTTCCTCGGCCCGATCGTGCTGGCCCTGCTGGTCTACAACAACCAGATCCTGGATCAGCCCAAGTACGTGCCGTTCACGCAGAATCCGCTCTCCTGGTTCAATGGACTGCTCATCCCATGGTGTGTGCTGTCGGTGATCTTCACCGCCAACTACACGCGTATGTCGCGCTCGACGATGATCGAGCAGCTACAGGAAGAACATGTACGGACCGCGCGTGCCAAGGGCATGTCGTCGGCGTACGTCTTCTTCCGGTACGCCTGGCGTGGCTCGCTGATCCCCATCGTCACGATCCTCGGTATCGACCTCGGCTCGCTGTTCGGCGGCGCGATGATCACCGAGTACACCTTCCAGCTCGCCGGGCTCGGCCGACTGGCGATCGACTCCGTGATGAAGACGGACCTGCCCATGCTCATGGGCGTGATGCTCTTCAGCGCCACCTTGATCGTCCTGTTCAACATCATCGTGGACGCCGCCTACGCGTTCATCGACCCGCGCGTGCGACTGTCCTAGGAGAACGTCAGTGACCACCATGACCAAGCCCGAGGAGGGCACGCACAAGGGCGGGTCGGACTCGTTCTTGTCCGTACGCGACCTGTACGTCCACTTCTCCACCGAGGACGGCACCGTCAAGGCCGTCGACGGTCTCTCCTTCGACCTGGAGCGCGGCCAGACGCTCGGTATCGTCGGTGAGTCCGGCTCCGGCAAGTCGGTGACGAACCTGTCGATCCTCGGGCTGCACAATCCGGCGACCACCGAGATCGCCGGGGAGATCATCCTGGACGGCCAGGAGCTGACCGGTGCGAGCAACCGCACGCTGGAGCGGCTGCGCGGCAACAAGATGGCGATGATCTTCCAGGACCCGCTGACCGCCCTGTCGCCGTACTACACGGTCGGCCGGCAGATCGCGGAGCCGTACCGGAAGCACCTGGGCGCCAGCAAGCGCGAGGGCCGGGACCGGGCGATCGAGATGCTGGAGAAGGTCGGCATCCCGCAGCCCAAGCAGCGCGTGGACGACTACCCGCACCAGTTCTCCGGCGGTATGCGGCAGCGCGCGATGATCGCGATGTCGCTGGTGTGCAACCCCGATCTGCTGATCGCCGACGAGCCGACCACCGCGCTCGACGTGACCGTGCAGGCCCAGATCCTGGACCTGCTCAAGGACCTCCAGCAGGAGTTCGGGTCCGCGATCATCCTGATCACCCACGACCTCGGTGTGGTCTCCAAGGTCGCCGACGACCTGCTCGTGATGTACGCCGGGCGCGCCGTGGAGCGCGGTTCGGTGCGGGAGATCGTCAAGGAGCCGCAGCACCCGTACACATGGGGTCTGCTCAGCTCGATGCCGCGCCTCAGCGGCAATGTCGACGACCCGCTGACGCCGATTCCGGGCGCTCCGCCGAGCCTGCTCAGGCCGCCGACCGGCTGCCCGTTCCACCCGCGCTGCGAGTTCCCCGCGCTGGTCGGCGGCGACACCTGCGTCACGTCGCGGCCCGACCTGCCGGCTGGTCGCGGTTCCGCGTGCCATCTGACCGCGGAACAGCGGCAGTCCGTATTCATCGAGAAGATTCAGCCCCGGCTGGGCTGACCGGTCACCAGGGGCAGGCATACCACCATGAGCAACGACACCAGCGCTACCGTGACCGAAACGGTCCCGGAACAGCGCGACAAAAGGCCCGTCGGCGAGAAGCTGCTGGAGGTCAAGGACCTCACCAAGCACTTCCCGATCTACGGCGGCTTTCCGTTCAGGCGCCAAGTGGGCGCCGTCAGGGCCGTGGACGGGGTGGACCTGGAGGTCCACGCCGGCGAGAGCTTCGGTCTGGTGGGCGAGTCGGGCTGCGGCAAGTCGACGACCGGCCGGCTGATCACCCGGCTGCTGGAGCCGACCGCGGGCAGCGTGCTGTACCGGGGCCAGGAGATCGCGCACTCCTCGCGCAAGGAACTGGCGCCGATCAGGTCCGAGATCCAGATGATCTTCCAGGACCCCTACTCGTCGCTGAACCCGCGCCAGACGGTCGGCACCATCATCGGCGGCCCGATGGAGATCAACGGGATCAACCCGCCCGGCGGGCGCGAGAAGCACGTGCGCGAGCTGCTGGAGACCGTCGGTCTCAACCCGGAGCACTACAACCGCTTCCCGCACGAGTTCTCCGGCGGTCAGCGGCAGCGCATCGGCGTGGCACGGGCGCTGGCCCTCAAGCCGAAGCTGATCGTGGCGGACGAGCCGGTGTCGGCGCTCGACGTGTCGATCCAGGCCCAGGTCGTCAACCTCCTGCAGAAGGTGCAGGAGGAGATGGGCATCGCGTTCCTGTTCATCGCGCACGACCTGGCGATCGTGCGGCACTTCTCGCAGCGCGTCGCGGTGATGTACCTGGGCAAGGTCGTGGAGGTCGGCGACCGCGACTCGATCTACCTGCGCCCGCGCCACCCGTACACCCACGCGCTGCTGTCCGCGGTGCCCGAGGTGGACGTGGACCACGCGGACGACCGCGAGCGGATTCGGCTGGCCGGTGACGTGCCGTCGCCGATCAACCCGCCGTCCGGCTGCCGCTTCCGCACCCGGTGCTGGAAGGCGCAGGACAAGTGCGCGACGGACGAACCGCCGCTGGTCCAGATCGACGGGAACACGGACGGGCACCTGACGGCCTGTCACTTCCCCGAAGAGCCGACGATCGCGGCGCGGGACGAGGACATCGTCCTCGACCCCGCGCTGGCCGCGATCGAGGAGGCGGCTGACAAGACCCTTTGACCCGGGCTCAGTTCAGCCTCCGCTCGGAAACGGTCCGTACCCGGACACCCCAGCACCACCCGGGTACGGACCGTCTCGCGTTGCCGGCACCCGTCACACGCTCCCGGTTTATGCAACATCGCGCATAGCAGCCTTCGCGCGTGGACGCCTCCTCGTCCGTCCCCGTAACGTCATGGGATGTCGGCCCCGACAAGGCCCATCGACAAAGGGGATCAGTATGGCGCGCGATGCCTTACAGCGGCTCACCGGCAACGGGAACGGCAACTGCAACAACGACGACTGTCCGAACGTGTACCGGACCGCTGACGGTTCCATCGTCGTTCAGGGCGACGTGTCCGACGCCTTCCAGCCTGCTGCCGGGGAGGGGCTGGTCGAGATCCCTGAGACCGTTCTGAGGGAGGCCGTACGTGCTCTTGGATGGTGACGCTTGGAAGGACCTGATGCGGGGCATCCGACGCGAGGCCTGGCGGCTGGAAACGCTGTCCGTCTACCGGTCGCCCGGCGAGGACGGAGATATTCGGGACTTCCTCGCCGGACAGCGTATTGACCCCGATACCTACTCCTCCGCCTATACGGACGGGGTGCGCGAACTCGTCGCGGAGGGCAAGCGCAAGGGGCGTGTGCATATCGTCGCGCGGCCGTTGACCGACTATCTCCGGTTTGAGTTCATGTACTACGACGTGCATGCGCGGGCCGGGGACGACATCCGAATCCTCGATGTGACGGATCGCCCCAACCCGCTGCACGGGGTGTCCGACTTCTGGATTCTGGACGGGGCCACCGTCGTGCTCATGAACTACGCACAGGACGGAACGCAGATCAGTCGCGAACTGTACGAGGGCGACCCGGCCTCGTTCGTCGAGTACCAGCGCGTCGCGGTCGCGGAGTCGGTGCCGTTCAGGGAGTACGTCGACGGTGGCCATCGACCCTGACCAGCTGGACCGGTCGGGCCGCGAACTAGCGGCCAAGCTCAGAGAGTTGCGTGTGCGAGCCGGACTCTCAGGAGTCCGGCTCGCCGCGCGCTGCAACATGTCTCAGTCGAAGGTCAGCAGGATTGAAGGAAACAAGTCTCGCCCCTCGTTGCTGGACGTGGAACAGATCCTCCGTGCCCTGGGAGCCAGCGCTGCTGTAGCGGCCGAAGTGATGGCGCTCGCGCGGATCGCGCAGACCGAGTGGCATGACAGCAGGACTCTGCGCCGCAAGGGTTTGGACAAGAAGCAGGTGCAACTAGCGGGACTGGAAACGTCGTCTGCTACATTCCGCTACTTCCTGCTGTCCATGATTACCGGCCTGTTGGCAACACCCGCGTACGTGCGAGCAAGTCTCAGAGATGCGCCGTCGGAACAGCGGTCAAAGGCTGTGGCTCTCAAGCTGGAGCGGCAGCGCGTACTGTTCGACCAGTCGAAGAATTTCACTTTCCTCATGTGTGAGCCCGCCGTGCTGTATCCGCTGATTCCTCGTGATGAGCTGGCCATGCAGATCGACCACCTTGTTTCCCTCAGCAGACAGCCGAACATCCGAATCGGCGTCATCCCTATGGGGACCTACCTGGGCCCCGGCGCGCTCAACACGTTTACCGTTTACGATGAATCGGTGGCTACAGCCGAATTGGACCTCGGAGCGATAGTTTTCCGAGACGCACGCGATGTTCAAGATCTCATCAGCAGATTCACAAGGTATGAAGAGAAGGCTCTGTTCGACGGGGACGCGCGCGGACGGCTGGCGGAGTGGGCTGAATCCTGCCGCAGTGATCTTTAGTCATTGACGCGCATAAAGAGACAGTCCTGCCGGTCCTTGCGGAATACTCTGTCCTCCAGGAAGGGTGCACATGAAGCAGATCATCGCTCGAATGTGGAAGCTCATTCGCGGCCCTCTGCAATGGCGTGTCCTGTGGTTCGCGCACGCCAAATTCATGGTCGGCGTGACAGGCGTGGTGCGCAATGAGGCGGGGGAAGTCCTGCTCCTCAAGCACCGCATGTGGCCCGCTGATCGACCGTGGGGGCTGCCTACCGGCTACGCGATCAAGAGCGAGGAATTCCAGAAGACCGTCGTCCGAGAGGTCAGGGAAGAAACCGGTCTCGAGGTCGTCCCAGGCCGACTGGTCCAGGTAACCAGCGGCTACAAGCTCCGCGTGGAAATCGCCTACGAGGCACTTCACGTGGGCGGAGTTGTCAAGCTCGACAGCTTCGAGATTCTGGAGGCGAAATGGTTCAGCCCGGACGCACTCCCGGAAGGGATGCAGGAGTCCCACGTCCGCCTCGTCAAGGCCGGCTCGGCGCCTTGACGAAACTCGCTCCGAACGAGTCCGTCACCGGCGAAGAGGCCATGGCCGTTCTGGTAGCCATGCGCGCCGACGCTTCCCCGCTGACGAGCGGGCACCCCGCCCACGTGTTCCGCACGCGCGCGCCAGGGCTTTCGGCGGATTTCACCACCCCGACCAGGGGTATCGACACCTCCAGATGATGGCCGTCATCACCATGTACGGTCCCATGGAATGCCGGGACACCGAACGCTCCCCGCTGGCTCTGCTCGACCTACTGCGCGCGTACACGCATGACTGCCTTCACTACGGATCTCGTCGCCGGTACGTGGAGGTAGCGGGCAGGCCCGTCCGGACTCAGTACGGCATCAACTACCGCCGAGCGACCGGACAGCCCTACTCGGTGGTCGACCGGCACGGAAGCCGCAACACACGGAACCTCGGAATCGTCATGGAAGGCGCCTGCGACAAGGAGGCGCGTTCCATCACCCGACAGACAGCAGAGCGGTTCGGTGTGGCGGAGCCCTTCGACATCCTCGACGCACTCGTGTTCCGCGACGTGACGGGAACGCTGTCCGAGGAAGACACCGGGCGCGCGGTCGAGGTGCACGCGAGTGAGGAACAGACTCGATACGCGGTAGCCCTCAGCGATTACGACAGGACTGTCACCCGCCGATACATCCGCTTCCTCGCGGAGTTCGGCCTCGGAGAAGGAGACGAGCTTCACGCTCGTCTCCTTGCGGCCATCGTCACCGGCGATGTGACAGAGCTGATGACGTGGCTCGACGAGCGCCACGGTCCCGGAACCTTCACGGGCCTGTTCCGCGCGCCCGGCTACTTCGAACCGGACCCGTCGGCGTAGGGGGTCTCGATCCCGTCGTGCATGAGCCACCGTATTCGGCGCCTCCCAGGACGAGGAGGCGCCGGGTCCGCAGGCTAGTACTCCAGCGGTAGATCGTGATCTTGTCGCTGGGAGTGACCTGCTGCCGCCTGGCCTGCGTGTACTGGGTTGGCTGATCTCCCAGGATCAGCCGCTCGGCTCGGTGATCGTGACATCGATGGCCGTGGCGTTCAGCCCGGGCGAGTCGACTGCGACGCGCACGTTGAACTCTCCGCGGTCGCCGATCCGGTGGACCAAGCGAGTCAGTTGCTCGATGTCGCCGACGGCTACGCGGCCGTCGGGCAGCAGGAGCGAGCCGTCGAAGACCGTGGTGAATGCCTCGTCGGGCCCTTCGCTCCCCGGCTCCTGCGGCGGCGTGAAGAGACGTACTTTGATGAGTCCCCTCTGGGCGCGGACCCGCACCGCCACGTGCGTCTCGCAGCTGGCTGCAGGGGCGGCCCCCAGGGCGAGCGAGACCGGAACCCACTCGGTCGCCCCCAGGTGCAGCACGGGATGGTTCACGTAGATGTCGATCCCGGCGACCTGCACCATGCTCCCCGTCTTCCACGATGGAAGCGGCTGCCGTTGATCATCGGTGTCTGGAGACAAACGATCATGCGGTGGCCGCCGGTCACAGCGTAGACCCTGCCCGCTGACAGGCATCATTCGACGCCTTGATGGGGCGGATCGCGGGCCGGTTCACGCGGGTCGAACCCCGCCGCCGCATACGGTCGCTCGTGCTCGGCCTGCTCGCGGACCTGCCGCGCAAGAACTGCTGGACTATCGCCGAGTGGGCCGGGGACCCGACCCCCGACGCCATGCAGCACCTGCTGAACCGCGCGAAATGGGACGCCGACGCAGTCCGCGACGACCTGCGCGACTACGTGGTCGAGCATCTCCACGACGACCAGGCGGTCCTGGTGGTCGATGAGACCGGTGACGTGAAGAAGGGCAGCCACACCGTCGGCGTCCAGCGCCAGTACACCGGCACCGCCGGCCGGATCGAGAACTCCCAAGTCGCCGTCTACCTGATCTACTCGGGAAAGCACGGACATGCCGCGGTGGACCGGGAGCTCTACGTCCCGCGTTCGTGGACCGACCAGCCCGACCGCTGCCATGCCGCCGGGCTCGACCCGGACACCGCGTTCGCGACCAAGCCCGAACTGGCAGCCCGCATGATCGCCCGGTTTTTGGACTCCGGCCACCACGCCCCCTGGGTCGCCGGCGACGAGGTCTATGGCGGCAACCCGAAACTGCGAACCGCCCTGGAGCAACACGGCGGCATCGGATACGTACTGGCGGTGGCCCGCACTCACGAGGTCACCACCAGGGCCGGGAAGCTCCGCGCGGACACCCTGGCCAAGAAGCTCCCCAAGCGAGCCTGGCAGAAGCTGTCCGCCGGAATCGGCGCCAAAGGGCAACGCTTCTACGACTGGGCCCACATCGACCTGCTAGCGGCGCTCCCGGGCGCCGCCACCTGCTGATCCGCCGCAACCGCACCACTGGCGAACTCGCCTACTACCGCTGCTACTCGCCCAAGCCGGTGCCCCTGGCGAAACTCGTTCGGGTCGCGGGATCACGGTGGCGGGTCGAGGAGACATTCCAGTCCGGAAAGGGGCTGGCCGGACTGGACGAGCACCAGGTCCGCCGCTACGCGTCCTGGTCCCGTTGGGTCACCCTCGCGATGCTCGCCCACGCCTTCCTCGCCGTTGTCCGTGCCGAGGAACACGCACGCGGTCCCGCCCCGGACACACTGACCCCAGCTCACCTGCAACGAGATCGCGCACCTGTTCATCGCCCTCGTGGCCCGACACGTCCACGACTCCGCCCCACAGGCTCCGCTGGTCCCACTGGCGACGCCGCCACCAGGCACGATCCCAAGCAAGCCACTACCAACGACAAGCCGCAGCCCCAGCATGATCACGATCTACCGCTGGAGTACTAGACGGTGCCGCTCATCGAACCGTCGGACGCCTTGAGGGCGTTGAGGGAGGCGAAGGTCTGCGGACCCGCGACGCCGTCGACGCCGAGGCCGTACGCGGCCTGGTAGCGGCGCAGGGCCGCGTACGTACCGGGGCCGAAGGAGCCGTCCACCCCGACGTCGGTGTGGGAGGCGGCGTCGGCGGCCCAGCCCGCGATACGGATCTGGAGTTCGGTGACCGCGGCGCCGCTCGACCCCTGCTGGAGTGAGGCGGGCCAGCCGTACGCGGCGGCGGCCGGGGCGGGGCCGGCGCCCGCCAGCGCGCCGGTGCCGTAGCGCAGCAGCGTGCGGCGGTCGAGCGGGCGGGACGGGGCGGCGCGGGTGGGGCGCGCGTCGTTCACGGGAGAGCTCCTTCGTGGGGCACGGACCGGACGGCTTCGTGGGGCACGGGACCGGACGGGCGAGCGGGCGCGGCCGCCTCCATTTTTGACGCGGACAGGTCACTTCATGCGGGCCGTGACACGGCTTTCTGACAGGACGTAGCGCAATGGCCAACGCATTGGACATGCCGACACGGAGTAGTAGAAGTGCGACTTTGGCTCTATTGCGGTGTCATGGGTGACTAAGTGTCATTTGTGATCCATGAGGAGGCACGCGATGCGCGGAGCCACGCGCTTGAAGTGGGCCGTCTGTGCGACGGCCGTCGCCCTGGCAGCCGCCGCCTGCGGCAGCAGCAGCAACAACAGCGGTGGGGGCGGCGGCGGCAGCGGCTCCGGCGTCGTGCGCGCTTCCTGGGGCGACCCGCAGAACCCGCTGGAGCCCGCCAACACCAATGAGGTGCAGGGCGGCAAGGTGCTCGACATGGTCTTCCGCGGCCTGAAGAAGTACGACCCGAAGACCGGCAAGGCGACCGACATGATCGCCGACTCGATCACCACCACCGACTCGCAGACCTTCGACATCAAGATCAAGTCGGACTGGACCTTCAGCAACGGCGAGAAGGTCACCTCCGACTCCTTCATCAACGCCTGGAACTACGGCGCGCTGCTGAAGAACGCCCAGATCAACGCGTACTTCTTCCAGTACATCGACGGGTACGACAAGGTCCACCCGGACACCGCGGGCGCCAAGTCCTCCGCGACCACGCTCTCCGGTCTGACCAAGGTCAGCGACACCGAGTTCAAGGTGAAGCTCAACCAGAAGTTCTCCACCTTCCCCGACACCCTCGGGTACTCGGCGTACTACCCGCTGCCGAAGGCGTTCTTCGACGACCACGCCGCCTGGCTGAAGAAGCCGATCGGCGACGGCCCGTACACCATCCAGTCGTACAGCAAGGGCTCGCAGATGAGCCTGCGCAAGTGGGACGGCTACAAGGGCCCGGACCCGGCCCAGAACGGCGGCGTCGACCTGCGGGTCTACACCGACAACAACACCGCCTACACCGACCTCCAGGCGGGCAACCTGGACCTGGTCGACGACATCCCGGCCTCGCAGCTCAAGAACGTCAAGAGCGACCTCGGCGACCGGTACATCAACCAGCCCGCCGGCATCATCCAGACCCTCGCCTTCCCGCTGTACAACTCGCGCTGGTCGTCCGCGAACTCCGCGAAGGTCCGGCAGGGCCTGTCGATGGCGATCAACCGCCAGCAGATCACCCAGCAGATCTTCCAGAACACCCGCACCCCGGCCACCGACTGGACCTCCCCGGTGCTGGGCGCGTCCGGCGGCTACAAGGCCGGCCTGTGCGGCGCCGAGTGCACGTACGACGCGGCCAAGGCCAAGCAGCTCATCCAGGAGGGCGGCGGCCTGCCGGGCGGCAGCATCACCATCGGCTACAACGCGGACACCGGCTCCCACAAGGAGTGGGTCGACGCGGTCTGCAACAGCATCAACAACGTGCTGGGCAACAACAAGGCGTGCGTCGGCAGCCCCACCGGCACCTTCGCCGACTTCCGCAACAAGATCGTCAACAAGCAGATGGACAACCCGTTCCGGTCCGGCTGGCAGATGGACTACCCGCTGATCCAGAACTTCCTCCAGCCGCTGTACTACACCAACGCGTCGTCCAACGACTCGCACTACAGCAACGCCAATTTCGACAAGCTGGTCAACCAGGCCAACGCCGAGACCGACACCGCCAAGGCCGTCGGCCTCTTCCAGGACGCCGAGCGCCAGCTCGTCAAGGACATGCCCGCGATCCCGCTGTGGTACCAGAACGGCAGCGCCGGGTACTCCGACAAGATCACCAACGTCGAGCTGAACCCGTTCAGCGTCCCGGTCTACAACGAGATCAAGGTCAAGTGACGTCCGCCGGAGGCCGCACCGGTAACCCGGTGCGGCCTCCGGCCGCTCCGCTTCCCGCCCCTCCCCGTCACTGCTCGGAAGGCCCTTCGGAAGGCACCGCATGGGACGCTATGTGATCCGGCGGCTGCTCCAGATGATCCCGGTGTTCATCGGCAGCACATTCCTGATCTTCCTCATGGTCTACGCGCTCGGCGACCCCGTCGCCGCGCTCTTCGGCGACCGCGCACCGGACCCCGCCACCGCTGCCCAGATCCGCTCGGACCTGCACCTGAACGACCCGCTGTGGAAGCAGTACCTGCTCTACATGGGGAACATCTTCCGCGGCGACTTCGGCACCGCCTTCAACGGGCAGTCCGTCACCTCCCTGATGGGCAGCGCCTTCCCGGTCACCATCCGGCTCACCATCGTCGCCATCATCTTCGAGATCATCATCGGCATCCTGCTCGGCGTGATCACCGGCATGCGGCGCGGCAAGCCGATCGACACCGGGGTGCTGCTGATGACCCTGGTCGTCATCTCGGTGCCCACGTTCGTGACCGGCTACGTGCTCCAGTACCTGTTCGGCGTGAAGCTCGGCTGGGTCAGCCCCTCGGTCTCGCCCAGCGCCCCGTTCAACGAACTGATCCTGCCGGGCCTGGTCCTCGCCCTGGTCTCGCTCGCGTACGTCACCCGGCTGACCCGTACCTCGATCGCCGAGAACACCCGCGCCGACTATCTGCGCACCGCCGTCGCCAAGGGCCTGCCACGCCGCAAGGTGATCTTCCGGCACCTGCTGCGCAACTCGCTGATCCCGGTGGTCACCTTCATCGGCACCGACATCGGCGGCCTGATGGGCGGCGCGATCGTCACCGAGCGCATCTTCAACATCCACGGCGTCGGCTTCCAGCTCTACCAGGGCATCCTGCGCAACAACTCGCCGACGGTGGTCGGCTTCGTCACGATCCTGGTGCTGGTCTTCCTGCTGGCGAATCTGCTAGTCGACCTGCTGTACGCGGTCCTGGACCCGAGGATTCGTTATGCCTGAACAGAGCAACCCGCTCGACCCCGGCCAGTCCGTCTCGGCCGCGGGCGGTGGCGGCGGCTTCGACCTGGCGGCGGAGGAGGCCGGGTCACTGGAGAAGGGGCCGGGGCCCGACGGCGGCGACCCCGCGGAGAAGCCGCGCAGCCTGTGGTCGGACGCCTGGCGCGACCTGCGGCGCAACCCCATCTTCATCATCGCCGCGCTGATCATCCTCTTCCTGGTGATCATCTCGATCTGGCCCGGACTGATCGCCACCCAGGACCCGCTGAAGGCCGACCTGTCCAAGGCCCAGCAGGGCGCGAGCCCCGGCCACCCCTTCGGCTACGACCAGCAGGGCCGCGACGTCTACACGCGCGTGGTCTACGGCGCCCGCGCCTCGGTCACCGTCGGCGTCTGCGCGACCCTGGGCGTGGTCCTCCTCGGCAGCGTCCTCGGCGGCCTCGCCGGGTTCTTCGGCGGCTGGTGGGACGCGGTCCTCTCCCGGATCAGCGACATCTTCTTCGGCATCCCGGTCATCCTCGGCGGCCTGGTCTTCCTGTCCGTGGTCACCAACAGCACCGTCTGGCCGGTCATCGGCTTCATGGTGCTGCTCGGCTGGCCGCAGATCGCCCGTATCGCCCGCGGCTCGGTGATCACCTCGCGGGAGAACGACTACGTGCAGGCCGCGCGGGCGCTGGGCGCGGGCAACTCCCGCATCCTGCTGCGGCACATCACGCCCAACGCCGTCGCGCCGGTCATCGTCGTCGGCACCATCGCGCTGGGTACGTACATCGCGCTGGAGGCGACCTTGTCCTACCTCGGCGTGGGCCTCAAACCGCCCACCGTCTCCTGGGGCATCGACATCTCCGACGCGTCCTCGCAGATCCGCAACGCGCCGCACATGCTGCTGTGGCCCGCGGGCGCGCTGAGCATCACCGTGCTGGCCTTCATCATGCTCGGCGACGCGGTGCGCGACGCCCTCGACCCCAAGCTGCGCTGAGGAGCCCGTACATGAGCACCGAGTACCTGGCCGCAGAACACACCAGCGCCCCGCCCAGCGGCAACCTGCTGGACGTCCACGATCTGCACGTCGAATTCCGTACCAGGGACGGGGTCGCGAAGGCGGTCAACGGCGTCACGTACTCGGTGGCCGAGGGCGAGACGCTGGCCGTGCTCGGCGAGTCCGGCTCCGGCAAGTCCGTGACCGCGCAGGCCATCATGGGCATCCTCGACTCGCCGCCCGGCTTCATCACCAAGGGCGAGATCGTCTTCCAGGGCAAGAACCTGCTGACGATGGTCGGCGAGGAGCGGCGCAAGGTCCGCGGCGCGAAGATGGCGATGGTCTTCCAGGACGCGCTGTCGTCCCTCAACCCCGTGCTCACCGTGGGGGAACAGCTCGGCGAGATGTTCACCACCCACCAGGGCATGTCGAAGAAGGACTCGCGGATCAAGGCCGTCGAGCTGATGGAACGGGTCCGCATCCCCGCCGCCGCCGAACGCGTCAAGCAGTACCCGCACCAGTTCTCCGGCGGTATGCGGCAGCGCGTGATGATCGCCATGGCGATGGCCCTGGAACCCGCGCTGATCATCGCGGACGAGCCGACGACCGCGCTCGACGTGACGGTGCAGGCGCAGGTGATGGACCTGCTGGCCGAGCTCCAGCGGGAGTTCAACATGGGCCTGATCCTCATCACCCACGACCTGGGTGTGGTCGCGGACGTGGCCGACAAGATCGCGGTGATGTACGCGGGCCGGATCGTGGAGACCTCGCCGGTCCACGAGATCTACAAGAACCCGGCGCACCCGTACACCAAGGGCCTGTTGCAGTCGATTCCGCGGCTGGACCAGAAGGGCCAGGAGCTGTACGCGATCAAGGGGCTGCCGCCCAACCTGCTGCACATTCCGCCCGGTTGCGCCTTCAACCCGCGCTGCCCGATGGCCCAGGACATCTGCCGCACCGATGTGCCCCCGCTGGCGAAGGTGAGCCCCGACCGGGCGAGCGCCTGCCACTTCTGGAAGGAGACGCTCGGTGAGTGAACAGCCCGTCATGCACAAGGACCCGGTCAAGGCGGCGCACGAGCCGATCCTCGAAGTACGCGACCTGGTCAAGCACTTCCCGCTGACCCAGGGCATCCTGTTCAAGAAGCAGATCGGCGCGGTCAAGGCCGTCGACGGTGTCTCCTTCGACCTCTTCCCCGGCGAGACGCTGGGCATCGTCGGCGAGTCCGGCTGCGGCAAGTCGACCGTCGCCCGGCTGCTGATGAACCTCGAAGTGCCCACCGCCGGACGCATCCTGTACAAGGGCGACGACATCACCAAGCTGTCGGGGCGGGCCCTGAAGGCCGTCCGGCGCAACATCCAGATGGTGTTCCAGGACCCGTACACCTCGCTGAACCCCCGTATGACCGTCGGCGACATCATCGGTGAGCCGTACGAGATCCACCCCGAGGTCGCGCCCAAGGGCGACCGGCGCAAGCGCGTACAGGACCTGCTCGACGTCGTCGGCCTCAACCCCGAGTACATCAACCGGTATCCGCACCAGTTCTCCGGCGGCCAGCGGCAACGCATCGGCATCGCACGGGGGTTGGCGCTGCGCCCCGAGATCATCGTGGCCGACGAGCCGGTCTCCGCGCTCGACGTGTCGGTGCAGGCCCAGGTGATCAACCTGATGGGCAATCTCCAGAAGGAGTTCAACCTCTCCTACATGTTCATCGCGCACGACCTGTCGATCGTCCGGCACATCTCCGACCGCGTCGGCGTGATGTACCTCGGCAAGATCGTCGAGATCGGCGGCGACGAGGCGATCTACGAGCACCCCACGCACCCGTACACCCAGGCCCTGCTCTCCGCCGTCCCGGTCCCGGACCCGGCCGCCCGCGAGCACCGCGAGCGGATCATCCTCTCCGGCGACGTGCCCTCCCCGGCCAACCCGCCCTCCGGCTGCCGCTTCCGCACCCGCTGCTGGAAGGCCCAGGAGCGCTGCACCCTGGAGGAGCCGCTGCTGGCGGTCCCCCCGGCCTTCCGCGGCACGGCGGGCCCGGCCGAGCACGACTCGGCGTGCCACTTCGCCGAGGAGAAGCAGGTCGTCCCGAACGACTGAGCACCGGCCGACCACGCGTACGACGCCTCCTCGTCAGGGGAGGCGCCGAATGCGGTGGCGCCGGGCGCCGGGATCGGGAAGGCTCGGGCCATGGTCTCGGTAGTGCAGAACGTGGCGATCGACTGTGCGGACGCCTACAGCCTGGCTCTCTTCTGGAGCGGCGTCACCGGCCGTCCGCTGGATCCGGAGGACCGGCCGGGCGACCCGGAGGTCCAAGTGCTCCTCGCGGACGGCCCCCTGCTCCACTTCAACCAGGTGCCCGAGCCCAAGACGGTCAAGAACCGCGTCCACCTGTGCCTGCGGCCCGACACCACCCGCGACGAGGAGGTCGACCGCCTCCTCGCCCTCGGCGCCACCCTCCTCACCGACCGCCGCAACCCCGACGGCACCGGCTGGGCCGTCCTCACCGACCCCGAGGGCAACGAATTCTGCGTCCTGCGCAGCCAAGCCGACCGCGAGGCCGCCCACGCCTGAACGCCGCTTCCGCTGGGACACTGGAGCGGTGATCCACACCGACCGGGCGATCCGGTTCCGTTTCGAGCTGACGCCCCTGACGTCGGTCACGCCGTGGGGCCACGAGCGGCCCGTCCTGCACTGGTTCGGGCTGACCGAGGGCTGGTACTGCGTCGACCTCGACGGCCATGAGGTGCTGCGCTACTCCGATTCCACGGTCCGGGCACTGCGGGACGACGGTGACGGCAGGCGAACGCACCCGTATGTGGACTACTACGTCGTCCGCCTGTGGGAGGACATGATCGCGCTCGTGTCGGCGGCGCTGGAGCCCGTGCCACCGGACCTGGTGGACGTCGCGGCCGACACCTCGCCCGCCTGGACATGGCGCGAAACGCCGGAGGCCGAGGCCGCGTTGGCCTGGCACAGCGCGGGCTATCTGTACACCGACTACCTGCGGATCGCCCCGCACGTCCGCTGCTGGCGCACGGTCGTCGGTGAGGAGGACACGGTGACGGTCGTCTGGGAGCATCAGGCCGACCCGGAGGGCGTGATCGAATTCGTCGGCCCGCGGTCGGGACGGGTGGCCATACCGACGAGCGAGTTCCTCGCGGCGGTCACCGAACTCGACCGGGCGCTGTTGTCCGCGATGGACCAGCGCATCAATGAACTGGAGGAGTCCGGCCCGGTGCCCGGCCTCGAAGCGGACATCGAGCAGCTGCGGCGTGAACACCGGGACCGGGCAACCTGGTTGCGGCGCGCACGGGACCGCGAGCCGGGTACGGACTGGAGCGCCGTACGGACCGGGGTGCGCACCCTCCAGGCCCCCGACACAGCCGCCCACGCCTGACGGCCACGCCTGACGCGCGCGAGAGGGGCGCCCCCCGGGGTGGGGGGCGCCCCTCTGGGGTGGGGGGTTGTCAGGCGGCGCCGACGACGTCCTTTTCTTCGGCGAAGTGGCAGGCCGACTCGTGGGTGGCCGGGGTGGAGCCGCCCTGGAAGCGGGCGGGGATCGCCAGCAGCGGGGTCTCCTCGGCGCAGCGGGACTCGGCCTTCCAGCAGCGGGTGCGGAAGCGGCAGCCGGAGGGCGGGTTGGCCGGGGAGGGCACGTCGCCGGAGAGGATGATCCGCTCGCGGTGCTCGCGGGCGGCCGGGTCGGGGACCGGGACGGCGGAGAGCAGGGCCTGGGTGTAGGGGTGGGTCGGGTGCTCGTAGATCTCGGTGTCGGTGCCGATCTCCGCCATCCGCCCGAGGTACATCACGCCGACGCGGTCGGAGATGTGCCGGACGATCGACAGGTCGTGCGCGATGAAGAGGTAGGAGAGGGTGAACTCGTCCTGGAGCTTCTCCATCAGGTTGATGACCTGGGCCTGCACCGAGACGTCGAGCGCGGAGACCGGCTCGTCGCAGATGATGATCTCCGGGTTGAGCGCCAACCCCCGTGCGATGCCGATGCGTTGCCGCTGGCCGCCGGAGAACTGGTGCGGATACCGGTTGATGTACTCGGGGTTGAGGCCGACCACGTCCAGCAGGTCCTCGACACGCTTGCGGCGCGACCCCTTGGGAGCCACCTCGGGGTGGATGTCGAAGGGTTCACCGATGATGTCGCCGACCGTCATACGGGGGTTCAGCGAGGTGTACGGATCCTGGAACACCATCTGGATGTTGCGCCGGACGGCCTTCAGGGCGCGCCCGGTCAGCTTGGTGATGTCCTCGCCCTTGTAGAACACCTCGCCCGCGGTGGCCTGTTCGAGGTTCATCAGCAGCTTGGCGACCGTGGACTTGCCGCAGCCGGACTCGCCGACGATGCCCAGCGTCTCGCCCCGGTAGAGGTCGAAGGAGATCCCGTCGACCGCCTTGACCGCGCCGACCTGCTTCTTGAACAGGATGCCCTGCGTCAGCGGGAAGTGCTTCACCAGGTTCCGCACCTGGAGGATGGGTTCACCCCGGTTCGAGAGGTCACTCACCGAGCGTCTCCTTCCAGAAGTGGCAGGCACTGCCGCGCCCGTCGCCGATCGTGTGCAGCACGGGCACCTCGGTCCGGCAGATGTCCTGCGCCATCGGGCAGCGCGGGTTGAAGGCGCAGCCCGACGGGATACGCAGCAGGTTGGGCGGCAGCCCCTTGATCGCGTACAGCTCCTGGCCCTTCTGGTCCAGCCGGGGAATCGACTGGAGCAGGCCCTTGGTGTACGGGTGCGCCGGGTTCTTGTAGATCTCGTGGACCGGCGAGCTCTCGACGATCCGGCCCGCGTACATCACCGCGATCTTGTCGGCCACGTCCGCGACCACACCCAGGTCGTGGGTGATCAGGATCAGGCCCATGTTGAACTCCCGCTGGAGTTCGGCCAATAGATCCATCACCTGCGCCTGGACGGTGACGTCGAGCGCGGTCGTCGGCTCGTCCGCGATGATCAGGTCGGGTTCGAGGGCGAGCGCCATCGCGATCATGATGCGCTGCCGCATACCGCCGGAGAACTGGTGCGGGTAGTCGTTCACCCGCTCCTTCGCCGCCGGGATGCGCACCCGGTCCATCAGCTCGACCGCCTTGGCCTTGGCGGCCTTGCGGGACAGGCCCTGGTGCACCCGGAACATCTCGCCGAGCTGGTAGCCCACCGACAGCACCGGGTTGAGGGACGACAGCGCGTCCTGGAAGATCATCGCGATCTTCCGGCCGCGCAGCTTGCGCCGCTCCTCGCCGGACATCGTGAGCATGTCGCGGCCCTGGAACAGGATCTCGCCCTGCGGGATACGGCCGGGCGGCATGTCGAGGATGCCCATGATCGCCTGCGCGGTCACGGACTTGCCCGAGCCGGACTCGCCGAGCACGGCCAGCGTCTCCCCGGCGTTCACCGAGTAGTTGACGCCGTTCACGGCCTTGGCGACACCGTCGCGGGTGTGGAACTCGACGTGCAGGTCCCGTACTTCGAGCAGCGGAGCCGTCGGCACGCCGGGCGCCGGGGCGCTCGCGGTCTCATCGATGACAGTCAACGCCGTACCTCCTAGCGCAGCTTGGGGTCGAGGGCGTCGCGCACCGCGTCGCCGAGCATGATGAACGCCAGCACCGTCACGCTGAGCGCGCCCGCGGGCCACAGCAGCATGTGCGGCGCGTTGCGGATCTGGGTGGACGCCTGGGAGATGTCGATGCCCCAGGAGACGGCCGGCGGCTTGAGGCCCACGCCGAGGAACGACAGCGTCGCCTCCAGCGAGATGTACGTGCCCAGCGCGATCGTCGCGACCACGATGATCGGGGCGAGCGCGTTGGGCGCGATGTGCCGCAGCAGCATCCGCGCGTTGCCCGCGCCGAGTGCCCGCGCCGCCTGCACGTAGTCCTGCTGCTTGGCCGTGATGACCGAGCCGCGCGCGATACGCGCGATCTGCGGCCAGCCCAGCAGGATCATGAAGAGCGAAACGGTGGTGACGCTGCCGCCCTTGACCACGGACAGGAAGACGATGCCGCCGAGCAGGATCGGGATGCCGAAGAAGATGTCGCTGATCCGGGAGAGGATCGAGTCCCACCAGCCGCCGAAGTAACCGGCCAGGCCGCCGAGCAGCGAGCCCAGCACGGTGACGCCGAGGGTCGCGAAGATGCCGACCGACACCGAGGCGCGCGCGCCGTAGACGGTGCGGGTGTAGACGTCGCAGCCCTGCTGGTCGAAGCCGAAGGGGTGCCCGGAGGTCGCCCCGTTCTGCGACTTGGCGAGGTCGCAGGAGAGCGGGCTGCCCCCGGCGATCAGGCTGGGCCAGATCGAGATGACGACCAGGAAGAGGATCAGCAGCCCGGACACGTAGAACATCGGCTTGCGGCTGAGGTCGTGCCAGGCGTCGTTCCACAGGCTGCGCGGCTTCTCGCGCTCCGCGTCACGCGACGGCTTCGACGGCTCCACCGGGCCGCGCGGTCCGTCCACGGGCAGCCCGGCGGGCGCTGTGGATATCGCATTCGCGGCGCTCCGGGCGTCGGACATCTCAGACATAGCGAATCCTCGGGTCCAGGACCGCGTAAAGCAGGTCGACGAGCAGGTTGGCGGCCAGGAAGACGATCACCAGGATCGTCACGAAGCCGACGACGGTCGGCGGATTCTGCCGCAGGATGCCCTGGTAGAGCTGGTAGCCGACGCCGTGGATGTTGTAGATCCGCTCGGTGACGATGGCGCCGCCCATGAGCGCGCCGAGGTCGGTGCCGAGGAAGGTCACCACGGGTATCAGCGAGTTGCGCAGCAGGTGGACGGTGACCACGCGGCGCTTGGGCAGGCCCTTGGCCACGGCCGTGCGCAGGTAGTCCGCGCGGGAGTTCTCCGCGACCGAGGTACGGGTCAGCCGGGCCACATAGGCGAGCGAGACACCGGCCAGGACGAGTCCCGGCAGGATCAGGTCACCGATCGGGGCGCCCTCGGCGACCGCCGGATTGGCCAGGCCCCACTTCACGCCCACGAAGTACTGGAGCAGGAAGGCGGTCACGAAGGTCGGGATGGACACGACGAGCAGCGTGAACGCGAGCACGCCCGAGTCCGCGAACCGTCCGCGCCGCAGCCCGGCCAGCAGGCCGAGCCCGATGCCGACGACCGCCTCGATCGCGAAGGCGACCATGGTCAGCCGGATGGTGACCGGGAAGGCCGTGCCCATCAGCTCGGTGACCGGCTGCCCGGTGGCGGCGGTACCGAAGTTGCCGCTGAGGATCTGCCACATGTAGTGCCCGTACTGCGCGGGCAGCGAGTGGTCCAGATACAGGTCGTGCCTGATCTGGTTCGCCGTGGCGGGGTCGGGCGCCCGGTCGCCGAACATGGCGGCCACCGGGTCGCCGAGCGCGTAGACCATGACGAAGATCAAAAAGGTGGTTCCGATGAAGACCGGAACCATCTGGAGCAGTCGTCGAATGACGTAGCGCCCCATCTGTCCTCCAGGGATCGGGGCAGACGTGAGCCGGGGCTTGTGACCCCGGCCGACCTCCGCACCGCGAGCGGTTGCTGTCAGTTCCCCCCGAACGCGCGCCCGCCACGGGGTGCCATGGCGGGCGCGCTTACCGCATCAGGTCAGTTGTTGACCGTGATGTCGGTGAAGACGGGGACACTGAAGGCGTTCTCCGTCACGTTGGACACCCGGGACGACCAGCCGGCGCCACCGTTCTGGTACCAGAGCGGGATGACGGGCATGTCCTTCATCAGGATCTTCTCGGCGTCCTGGTAGAACCCGATCGCCTTGGCGGTGTCCGGCTCCGAGTTCGCCTGCTTGATCAGCGAGTCGAACTGCGGGTTGCTGTAGTGCGAGTCGTTCGAGCTGGCGCCCGTCACGTACAGCGGCGTCAGGAAGTTGTCGATCAGCGGGTAGTCCATCTGCCAGCCGGAGCGGAACGGCTGGGTCATCTCACCCTTGGTGATCTGGTTGCGGAAGTCCGCGAACGTGCCGGTGGGGGCGCCGACGCACGCCTTGTTGTTGCCCACCACGTTGTTGATGCTGTTGCAGACCGCGTCGACCCACTGCTTGTGCGAGCCGGTGTCGGCGTTGTACCCGATGGTCATGTGACCGCCGGGAATGCCGCCGCCCTCCTGGATGAGCTGCTTCGCCTTGACCGGGTCGTACGTGACCGACTCGCCGCCGACGGAGTCGCTGTAACCGCCGGCCGCGCCCAGCACCGGGGAGGTGAGGTCGGTGGCCGGGGTGCGGGTGCCCTGGAAGATCTTCTCGGTGATGGTCTTCCGGTCGATCGCCATGGACAGGCCCTGGCGGACCTTCTCCATGCCGGGGGCGCTCCACGCCTTCTGGTTCAGCGGGAAGGAGACCGTCTGGATGATGCCGGCCGGCTGGTTGAGGTAGCGGCCGCCGAGGTCCGACTTCACGTGGCTGAGCTGCTCGGCCGGAACGTCGTCCAGGACGTCCAGGTTGCCCGCCTGGAGGTCGGCGTAGGCGGTGTTGCTGTCGGTGTAGACCTTCAGCAGCACGCCCTTGTTCTTCGGCTTGCTCGGGCCCGTGTAGTTCGGGTTCGGGACCAGCTTCATGCTGGAGCCCTTGCTGTACGAGTCGATCATGTACGGGCCGTCGCCGACCGGCTTGTTCAGGTAGCCGGCGTGGTCGGTGAAGAACGACTTCGGCAGCGGCGCGAACGCCTTGTAGCCGAGGCGGTCGGGCCACGTGGAGAACTTCTGGGTGAGCTTGACGGTGAAGGTGGTGTCGTCCACGACCTTCAGACCCGACATGGTCTTCGCGGTCGGGGCGGCGCCCTCCTTGTCGGGGTGCACCGCGGCGTAGCCGTCGATGTCCGCGAAGAAGTACGCGTTGAGCTGCTTGTTCGTCAGCAGCGCGCCGTAGTTCCAGGCGTCGACGAACGAGTTGGCGGTCACCGGGGTGCCGTCGGAGAACTTCAGGCCCTGCTTGATCTTGATGGTGAAGTTCTGCTGGTCGGTCGTGGTGATCGAGTCAGCGGCCTCAAGGTTGGCCTTCCCCGTCTTGGGGTCGTACTCCTTGAGGTTCATGAAGATCATGTCCAGGACCTTGCCGCCCTGGACCTCGTTGGTGTTCGCCGGCTCCAGGGGGTTCTGGGGGTCTCCCCACCACGCCCTGACGATGCCGTCGTTGGAACCGCCGGCCTTGTTGTCCGAATCACCGGAACCGCAGGCGGTTGCCGCGAGGGCGACGACTGCCGCGCCTATGACCCACTTGGCGCTCTTGGCACCGCGCATGGGTTTGCCTCCTCAGGAGTCACTGTCGATACGTGAAAGGAAGGCCGGTCGCCGCTGACACTCCTGACACCCCTGACAGGAGAAGGGCCTGGCCTTCCGTGCTCGTGAGTCGGCGCTCCCCATCAGCGCGTGACCCATTGACCCGAGCTCAACTTCGTCCACTATCGGGCACGTTTGAGGTCGCTCGGAACAGGGTCTGGTTTCGCTTCGGTCACGATGGGCAGAGGAGCCTGCTCAAAATTCGGACAATCTGGAACGTACACAGACAGGTTCGAAACGGACAGTGTGATCTTTCTTACGCCGCTGAGCGGAGATGAACGTCCGGATAACGGACAGTGCGAAAAACCCAAAAGGGGCGCGGAGAGCGCGTGACCGGTCCCCGCCGTCCGGCGGCGGAGTCTGGTCGCGCGGCTCCCCGCGCCCCTACGGGCGCTGCGCGGTCAGCGCTTGGCCCGAGCGGCCGAGCGTCCCCGCTCCTTCTGGTCCAGGACGACCTTGCGGATGCGGACCGTCTCCGGGGTCACCTCGATGCACTCGTCCTCGCGGCAGAACTCCAGCGACTGCTCCAGCGAGAGCTTGCGCGGCGGCACCACGTTCTCGGTGTTGTCCGCGGACGCGGCGCGCATGTTGGTGAGCTTCTTCTCCTTGGTGATGTTCACGTCCATGTCATCGGACCGCGAGTTCTCACCGATGATCATGCCCTCGTAGACCTCCGTGGTCGCCTCGACGAAGATCACGCCGCGCTCCTGGAGGTTGATCATGGCGAACGGCGTCACGACACCGGCGCGGTCGGCCACCAGGGAGCCGTTGTTACGGGTCCGCAGGTCGCCGAACCACGGCTCGTGGCCCTCGAAGATGCTGTGCGCGATGCCGGTGCCGCGGGTGTCGGTGAGGAATTCCGTACGGAAGCCGATCAGGCCGCGGGCCGGGACGACGAACTCCATGCGGACCCAGCCGGAGCCGTGGTTCGTCATGGTCTCCATGCGGCCCTTGCGGGTCGCCATGAGCTGGGTGATCGCGCCCAGGTACTCCTCGGGGCAGTCCACCGTCATCCGCTCGACCGGCTCGTGGACCTTGCCGTCGATCACCTTGGTGACCACCTGCGGCTTACCGACGGTCAGCTCGAAGCCCTCGCGGCGCATCTGCTCGACCAGGATGGCCAGCGCCAGCTCGCCGCGGCCCTGGACCTCCCAGGCGTCGGGGCGCTCGGTGGGCAGCACGCGGAGCGAGACGTTGCCGATCAGCTCCCGGTCGAGGCGGTCCTTGACCTGGCGGGCGGTGACCTTGTGGCCCTTGCCGCCCTTGCCGACCAGCGGCGAGGTGTTCGTACCGATGGTCATCGAGATCGCGGGCTCGTCGACCGTGATGAGCGGCAGCGCGACCGGGTTCTCCAGGTCGGCCAGCGTCTCGCCGATGGTGATCTCCGGAATACCGGCCACCGCGCAGATGTCGCCGGGGCCCGCCATCTCGGCGGGCTTGCGGGTCAGCGCCTCGGTCATCAGCAGTTCGGTGATCTTGACCTGGCTGACCGAGCCGTCGCGCTTCATCCACGCGACCTGCTGGCCCTTGCGCAGCTCGCCCTCCTCCACCCGGAGCAGGGCGATACGGCCGAGGAAGTTGTCCGCGTCGAGGTTGGTGACGTGCGCCTGGAGCGGCGCGCCCTCGGTGTACGTGGGGGCCGGGACGGTGGACAGGATCGTGGAGAAGAACGGCTCCAGGCTGTCGCTGTCGGCCGGAACCGTGCCGTTCTCCGGCTTGGTCAGCGAGGCGATGCCGTCCCGCGCGCACGCGTAGACGATCGGGAACTCGATCTGGTCCTCGGTGGCGTCCAGGTCCAGGAACAGGTCGTACGTCTCGTTGACGACCTCGTCGATCCGGGAGTCGGGGCGGTCCGTCTTGTTCACGCAGAGGATGACCGGCAGGTTCGCCGACAGCGCCTTGCGGAGCACGAAACGGGTCTGCGGCAGCGGGCCCTCGGAGGCGTCCACCAGCAGCACGACCGCGTCGACCATGGACAGGCCGCGCTCCACCTCGCCGCCGAAGTCGGCGTGGCCCGGGGTGTCGATGATGTTGATCGTGATGACATCGCCACCGCCCTTGGGGTGGTACTTCACGGCGGTGTTCTTCGCGAGAATGGTGATGCCCTTCTCGCGCTCCAGGTCGTTGGAGTCCATCATCCGATCGTCGAGATGCTGGTGGGCGGCGAATGCGCCGGCCTGCTTGAGCATCGCGTCGACGAGGGTCGTCTTGCCGTGGTCGACGTGGGCGACGATGGCGACGTTACGAATATCGTGGCGCGTGGACATGCTGCGGCGCTTCTCCCGGAATCGTGGATGGACGTCGCGTTCCTCGTTGACGCGCTCGCCTGCCGGGCAAGGTCACGCCGCGGCCTTACCCCATGGTACGGGCCCCAACCCCCCTCGGCCGCCGATGGCTGGCTTCAGAGGGGATTTGGGGCCCGTAATCGCACGGTTTTCCGCGACCGCGCGCGCCTACTTGCGGAAGCCGAGGTTCTGGTAGTCGGGGGTCTGGAAGCCGAAGGCGCCCGCGTTGGCGACGGTGGTGCGCAGCGCGACCAGGCCGGGGCGCTGGTAGAGCGGGATGGAACCGGCCGCGGCCCAGATCCGGGCGTCGGCCTTGGAGGTCAGGTCGCGGGCCGCGGAGGTGTCCAGCTCGCCGCCCGCCCGGTCCAGGAGCTGGTCGATCTGGTCGGTGCCGACCCGCGTGTAGTTCTGCGCCACGGTCAGCGAGCCGTCGGGCGCGGGCACCGGCTTGGCGAAGATCGGGGTGTCGTCGGTGGCCGGGTAGGCCGTGCCGGGCCAGGAGTAGAGCGCCAGGTCGAAGTCGCCCGAGGCGATGTGGTCCTGGAAGTAGCTGTCGCCCGCGACCTTGGTGATCTCGGTGCGGATGCCGATGCCGGAGAGCATCGAGGCGATCCGGGTGCCGACGTCGTCCAGCGTCGGGGAGTCCGCCGGGAGCACGAAGCGCATGGTGAGCTGCTTGCCCGCCTTGCTGACGGCGGCTGCGGGCTCCACGACGGTGACGGCGCCGGAGGCCGCGGTACGGCCGGGGCCGCCGGCCGCCTGGTCGCCGGTCTTGGCGTTGCTGCGCGTCCAGCCCGCGTCGGCCAGCAGCGCCTGGGCCTGCTGCACGTCGTTGGTGCCGAGCGCCGAGCTGTTGTCGCGGTAGCCGTCCTGCGAGGGCAGCACCAGGTGGTTGCCGAGCGCCTCGTCGGGCAGCCCGAGCGGCTTGAGCACGGCGGTGGCGATGGCCTTGCGGTCGATGGCGCGGGCCACGGCGTGCCGGATGCGCTCGTCGGCCAGCGGTCCCGTACTGCCGTTGATGGCGAGCTGCGCGTACGCGGCGTCGGGCGCCTTCCGTACGGCCAGGCCCTTGGTCCCGGTCACGGCGGTGACCGCGCCGGGGTCGATCTCGGCCAGGTCGAGGGTGCCCGCGGCGAGCGCGGCGGGGCGCTTGTCCACCGGCACGGCGGTCAGCACGATCCGGTCGAGCTTGGCGGGCTCGCCCCACCACGCCTTGTTGCGGTCCAGCGTGACGGTGCCCTTCTTGGTGTCCACGGCCTCGACCGCGAAGGGGCCCGCGACGACCGGCAGCTTGGTGCGCACGCCGTCGTTGAAGGTGTCCGCGTCACTGGTCACCGACTTCGGGTACAGCGGGCTGAACAGCGACTTCCAGTCCGCGTACGGGCTGGCGAAGGTGACGTCGACCTGCTGGGCGTCCTTGCCCTGCCGGACGTCGGAGATCCGGTCGTAACCGGCGTTGCGGGCCGTCCAGAAGGCGCTGTTCTTGCCGTTCAGCGCCTTCCACTGGGCGACGAAGTCGGCCGCGCCGACCGCCTGGCCGTCGCTCCACTTCGCCTTGGGGTTCAGGTGGTACGTGACCACCTGGCGCGGTGACTGCGCGACGTCCGCGCTCGCCAGGAAGTCGCTGTCGGCCCGCGGGGAGCCGTGGCCGTCGAGCCGGTACATCGCCGGGAGGGTGGCCCCCGCGATCGTCAGCGTGTCGGCGTCCGCGTCCGCCTGGTACGCGTTCAGCGTGCGGGGCAGCTCATCGGTCGCCCAGCGCAGCGTGCCGCCGTCGCGGACGCCCGCGCGCGAGACGGTCGCGATGTCGGTGCCCGCCGTCCCGGCGGCGCCGCCGCCCGAGGAGCAGGCGGTCAGGGTCATGGCCGCCCCGGCGGTCAGCGCCACGGCGGCGCGCAATACGGGTGGGTTCGCGCTGCGGTTCATGGATCGGACACCTCCGGCGGCCCGGCATAGACCGGGGACATACTCATTTGGCCTGATTTCCGGGTAATCACTTCCCAGTGGAGGGGACGAGGAGCGGCTCTCCGCCCCGACACGACCGCAATGCCCCGCTCTTCCACCCGGACGGCCCCTTGGCGCGGGGGGCGGCCCATGAGGGGCGCGGGGGACTGCGCGGGGTGGCCGGGCGGGCGGCGCGCCCGGAGACCGGCGAACCGCCCGGAGGGGAATTGGTGCACGCGTCTTCCCAACCGAAGGTGTGACGCGCGACACTTCCAGGCGCGGCAGCGTCATCAACCGCATCACCCCCGCACGGCGGAGAAGGTGAGGCATCCGTATGTCCCTGCAAGACGATCTGACGTCGGTCACCCGGCGGCTCGACGATTTGATGCGCTGCGTCGGGCGGCTGGACGAGCACGTGGGCGACAGCCTGGACATGCGCAGGGTGCGGGCCGACGCGGCCCATCTGCGGGAGAGCCTGGCTCTGCTGCACGAGGCCGTCCCGACGACCGCGGGCATCCGCAAGGTCGAGATGGTGACGATCCCGGACGCGCCGTACGACCGCGGCCTGTGGGCCGACGCGGAGGACGAGGGGCTGGGCTCGCCGCACCGGCACGCGCCGTAGCGCGCGGCACCGGCCCGCGGCGGCCGTACCACCCCCGCACCCCTCGGCGCCCGCACCCGGCGGCGTCCCCTCCCCCGTTCCTTCGGAGTCCTCCTTGGCCACCGGAACCACCCCTTCCCCCACCGCGCGCCGCGGCGTCCTGACGCCGGGGCGCGCGGCCATTTCCGAACGGCATCTGCGGACCGACCGGTGGTGGGTGCCACCGCTGGTCACCGCGCTCGGCCTGGCGGCCTTCGTCGTCTACTCGACCTGGCGGGCCTTCGCCAACAGCCACTACTACGCGGCGCCCTACGTCTCGCCGTTCTACTCGCCGTGCCTGGCGTCGAACTGCGCGGACATGAAGGGCGGCGCCAACTGGCCGCTGTTCGGCGACTGGTGGGGCCTGTCACCGGCTCTGCTGGTGCTGGTCTTCCCGCTCGGCTTCCGGCTGACCTGCTACTACTACCGCAAGGCGTACTACCGGGGCTTCTGGGCCTCGCCGCCCGCCTGCGCGGTCGCCGAACCGCACGCGAAGTACACCGGCGAGACCCGGCTGCCGCTGATCCTGCAGAACGTGCACCGCTACTTCTTCTACTTCGCGCTGCCGGTGGCGGGCATCCTCACCTACGACACGGTGCTCGGCTTCCGCGACGAGCACGACCGCTGGGGCCACATGGGTCTGGGCACGGTCGTCCTGCTCGTGAACATCATCCTGATCTGGGCGTACACGCTGTCGTGCCACTCGTGTCGGCACATCATGGGCGGCAAGCTCAGGCACTTCTCCGCGCACCCGGTGCGCTACCGCCTCTGGGGCTGGGTCGGCGTCCTCAACGGCCGTCACATGCTGCTCGCCTGGTCGTCCCTGATCAGCGTCGGCCTCACCGACCTCTACATCTATCTGGTCTCCAGCGGCGTATTCGACGATCCGAGGTTCTTCTGAGATGACACAAGTCGAACGGCACGCGTACGACGTGGTCGTGGTCGGCGCGGGCGGCGCCGGGCTGCGGGCCGCGATCGAGGCCCGGGAGCGGGGCATGCGTACCGCCGTGATCTGCAAGTCGCTGTTCGGCAAGGCCCATACGGTGATGGCCGAGGGCGGCATCGCGGCCAGCATGGGCAACGTCAACTCCGGTGACAACTGGCAGGTGCACTTCCGCGACACCATGCGCGGCGGGAAGTTCCTCAACCACTGGCGGATGGCGGAGCTGCACGCCAAGGAGGCTCCCGACCGGGTCTGGGAGCTGGAGACCTGGGGCGCGCTGTTCGACCGCACCCCCGACGGCAAGATCTCGCAGCGCAACTTCGGCGGCCACGAGTACCCGCGGCTGGCACACGTCGGCGACCGTACGGGCCTTGAGCTGATCCGCACCCTCCAGCAGAAGATCGTCTCGCTCCAGCAGGAGGACTTCGCGGAGACGGGCGACTACGAGTCGCGGCTGAAGGTCTTCCAGGAGTGCACGGTCACCCGCGTGCTCAAGCAGGACGACAAGGTCGCGGGCGTCTTCGGTTACGTGCGCGAGTCCGGGCGGCTGTTCGTGATCGACACGCCCGCGGTGGTGCTGGCGACCGGCGGCATCGGCAAGTCCTTCAAGGTGACGTCCAACTCCTGGGAGTACACCGGCGACGGGCACGCGCTGGCGCTGCTGGCCGGGGCGCCGCTGATCAACATGGAGTTCATCCAGTTCCACCCGACGGGCATGGTCTGGCCGCCGTCGGTGAAGGGCATCCTGGTCACCGAGTCGGTGCGCGGCGACGGCGGGGTGCTGCGCAACAGCGACGGCAAGCGGTTCATGTTCGACTACGTGCCGGACGTCTTCAAGGAGAAGTACGCGCAGTCCGAGGAGGAGGCCGACGGCTGGTACTCCGCCCCTGACACCCACCGCCGACCGCCGGAGCTGCTGCCCCGCGACGAGGTGGCGCGCGCGATCAACTCCGAGGTGAAGGCCGGGCGCGGCACCCCGCACGGCGGCGTCTTCCTCGATGTGTCGACACGGCTGCCCGCCGAGGAGATCAAGCGGCGGCTGCCGTCGATGCACCACCAGTTCAAGGAGCTGGCGGACGTCGACATCACCGCGGAGCCGATGGAGGTCGGCCCGACCTGTCACTACATGATGGGCGGCGTCGACGTGGACCCGGACACGGCCGCGGCGCGCGGGGTGCCGGGGCTCTACGCGGCGGGCGAGGTCGCGGGCGGCATGCACGGCTCCAACCGGCTGGGCGGCAACTCGCTCTCCGACCTGCTGGTCTTCGGCCGCAGGGCCGGGCTGCACGCGGCGCGGTACGCGGCCTCGTTCGTCGAGGGCGCGCGTCCCGTCGTACCCGAGGAGCAGATCGACACCGCGGCGGCCGAGGCGCTGCGGCCGTTCAGCGCGGAGGACGCGGACGCGGCGGAGGCCGCCGGGGGCGCGCAGGCGGGCGGGGGCGCGCAGGCGGGCGGGGCGCGGCCCGCGGAGAACCCGTACACCCTGCACCAGGAGCTCCAGCAGGTGATGAACGACCTGGTGGGCATCATCCGGCGCGGTCCCGAGATGGAGGACGCGCTGAACCGGCTGACCGGGCTGCGGGCCAGGTCGCGGCGGGCGGGCGTCGAGGGGCACCGGCAGTTCAATCCCGGCTGGCACCTGGCGATCGACCTGCGGAACATGCTGCTGGTCAGCGAGTGCGTGGCGCGTGCCGCGCTGGAGCGGACCGAGAGCCGCGGCGGCCACACCCGCGACGACCATCCGGAGATGGACCGCGCCTGGCGCAAGGTCAATCTGGTCTGCGAGCTGACCGACCCCACCGGGGGCCTGGCGGCCACCGACCCCGACCACGGCCAGATCGGTCTGCGCCGGCGCGCGACGGACCCGATCCGGGGCGACCTGCTCGACCTCTTCGACAGGGACGAGCTGCTCAAATACCTGACGGACGAGGAGCTCGACGGGTGAGTTACGAAGCGCACTTCAAGGTGTGGCGCGGTGACGCCGAGGGCGGCGAGCTGCGCGACTACCAGGTCGAGGTCAACGACGGCGAGGTCGTGCTCGACATCATCCACCGCCTCCAGGCCACCCAGGCGGGCGACCTGGCGGTCCGCTGGAACTGCAAGGCGGGCAAGTGCGGGTCGTGCAGCGCGGAGGTCAACGGACGGCCCCGGCTGATGTGCATGACCCGCATGTCGGTCTTCGCACCGGAGGAGACGATCACGGTCACCCCGATGCGGACCTTCCCCGTCGTGCGCGACCTGGTCACCGATGTCTCCTTCAACTACGACAAGGCCCGGCAGGTCCCGGCGTTCGTGCCGCCGAAGGGGGTCGCGGCCGGGGAGTACCGGATGCAGCAGGTCGACGTGGAGCGCTCGCAGGAGTTCCGCAAGTGCATCGAGTGCTTCCTGTGCCAGGACACCTGTCACGTGGTGCGCGACCACGAGGAGAACAAGACGTCGTTCGCCGGGCCGCGCTTCCTGATGCGGATCGCGGAGCTGGACATGCATCCGCTGGACGCGGCCTCCGAGGCCGGTCTGACCCGCGCCTCGTCCGCGCAGGAGGACCACGGGCTCGGCTACTGCAACATCACCAAGTGCTGCACCGAGGTGTGCCCGGAGCACATCAAGATCACCGACAACGCGCTGATCCCGCTCAAGGAGCGGGCGGTGGACCGTAAGTACGATCCGCTGATCTGGCTGGGCAACAAGATCCGCCGCCGCGGCGAGTAGCTCCCCTCTCCCCTGCCTGCCCGCCTGCCCCGCACGGGGCGGGCAGGGGAGCAGGCGGGCGGGCAGGCTGGCGGGATCAGAAACGGAACTCCGAGTCGCGCTCCGGACACACCGGACATAGCCTCCGAAAAGGAGCACGCGGCAAGCGGCCGTGGCGCGGCGAAGGGCGCGGTACGCATGCGGCGACTCGCGGGAATCGTTGCGGCGCTCGGCGCCCTGATGCTGCTGTCCGGCACGCCGTCGGCACGGGCGGACGACCCGATCACGCTGTCCAGGTCCGGCCAGATAACCGACAAGGTCGGCGCACTGGGCGACCGGCAGCCGCAGGTCGTCACGGCGCTGGACGGCCTCTACCAGAAGCAGCGCGTCCAGCTCTTCGTGGCGTACGTCCGCACCTTCTCCGGCCGCGCTCCGCAGGACTGGGCGAACGCGACCGCGACCAAGAACGGCCTGGGCCAGCGGGACGTCCTGCTGGCGGTGGCCACCCACGACCGGCAGTACGCGGTCTCCGCCGACCAGGACTCCGGCCTGACCGCGGCCCAGCTCAACGAGGTCAGCAGCCAGGCCGTCGAGCCCGCGCTGCGGCAGAACGACTGGGCGGGCGCCGCGATCGGCGCGGCCACCGGCTACGACGCGGTCCTCAGCGGCCTTCCGGTGACCGTCCCCTCGATCACCCCCGGCACCGCGGACCCGGGCGGCAGCGGGGCGCCCCCGGGCGACTCCGCGGCCGACCTGTGGATTCCGGTGGTGGCCGTCGGCGCCGCGGGCGCGGTCGGGGTGTGGGCGTTCCGCAGGAAGCGCGGCCCGCGGCAGCCCGCCCGACCGGCGCCCGGCGAGCGCGGCTGGGGCGCCCCGCAGCCGACCCCGCTGCCCGAGCTGGACTCGCAGGCCAAGCATCTGCTGGTGGAGACCGACGACGCGGTCCGCACCAGCCAGGAGGACGTGGGCTTCGCGGCGGCGCAGTTCGGCGAGGAGGCCGCGCGGCCGTTCGCCGAGGCCGTCGAGTACGCCAAGACCGAGCTGACCGCGGCCTTCCGGCTGCGGCAGCAGCTCGACGACGCGATACCCGAGGACGACGCGACCCGCCGGCAGATGCTGGACGAGATCCTGTCCCGCTGCACCCAGGCCAACCGGCGGCTGGACGCGGAGTCCGAGGCGTTCGACCGGCTGCGCGCCCTGGAGGCGAACGCGCCGGAGGTGCTGGAGCAGGCCGAGGCGAAGGCGGCGGCGCTGCCGAGCCGGATCGACACCGCCGAAGCGTCCCTGGCGCCGCTGGCGCAGAAGTACGCGGACGCCGCGCTCGACCCGGTCACCGGCCACCCGGCGGAGGCCAGGGACCGGCTGGAGTTCGCCCACGCCAGCCTCGTACAGGCCAGGGCCGCCGTCGGCACCGACCACGGCAAGGTCGCCGTGTACGTACGGGCCGCCGAGGGCGCGCTGGACCAGGCGGTCATGCTCACCGACTCCGTCACCCGAAGGGCCCAGGAGCTGGCGGAGGCCGACGGGAAGCTGCGGGACGCGCTGACCGAGGCCGACACCGACCTCGCCGAGGCCCGCGGCCTGCTCGGCGGCACCGCCGCCGGGGTCTCCACCGCCGACCTCCAGGGCAGGATCGCCCGCGCCGAGACGGTCGTGGCCGACGTACGGCAGGAGCTGGCGGCGGGGCGCTACGACCCGATCGCCGGGCTGCGCCGGGTCGAGGAGGCGGACGCGGCGCTGGACGAGGCGCTGGCCGGGGCCCGCGAGCGGGAGGTCAGCGAGCAGCGGGCGCGCGGGCTGCTGGACCAGGCGCTGCTGGGGGCGCGCAGCGAGGTGGCCGCCGCCCGCGACATGGTCACCACCAACCGCGGCGCGGTCGGCAGCCAGGCCCGTACCCGGCTCACCGAGGCGGAACGGCGGCTCCAGCAGGCCGAGGCGCTGGCCGGTTCCGACGCGGCGGGTGCGCTGGCGCACGCGCAGGAGGCGGACCGGCTGGCCCGGCAGGCGCAGGACGCGGCCCGGCGGGACGTCGGCGGGTACGGCGGGGGCTTCGGCGGACCCGGCGGCCGGCGCTCCGGCGGCGGCATGGGCGGCGCGGTGCTCGGCGGGATCATCCTCGGCGAGATCCTCGGCGGCGGGCGCGGCCGGGGCGGCGGCGGCTTCGGCGGGGGCTTCGGGGGCGGCGGCTCGGGACCCGGCAGCTTCGGCGGCGGCCAGACCCGCGGCCGGATGGGCGGCGGCGGCCGGTTCTGAACTCCCCTGACTCCCCTTCTATCCGCCCCCTTCCTTTCCGGCCCCCTACTTTCCGGCCCCCTACTTTCCGGCCCCTCTTTCCGGCCCTTTCTGGCCCACGGATACGGACACGCAAGGAGTACGACCATGACGAAGCAGACCGTCCTCGGCCGGGTGACCCAGCTCGCCAAGGCCAACATCAACGCCCTCCTCGACCAGGCCGAGGACCCGCAGAAGATGATGGACCAGCTCATCAGGGACTACACCACCAACATCCGCGAGGCCGAGGAGGCGGTGGCCACCACCATCGGCAATCTGCGGCTGATGGAGCAGGACCACGCCGAGGACGTGGCGGCGGCCAAGGAGTGGGGCGACAAGGCGCTGGCGGCCAGCAAGAAGGCCGACGAGCAGCGCGCCTCGGGCAACGCCGCGGAGGCCGACCGTTTCGACAACCTCGCCAAGATCGCGCTGGGCCGTCAGCTCCAGTCCGAGAAGGAGGCGCGGACGGCCGAGCCGACGATCGCCTCGCAGAACGAGATCGTGAGCAAACTCAAGTCCGGCCTGGACTCGATGAAGGCCAAGCTGGGCGAACTCCAGGGCAAGCGCGACTCGTTGGTGGCGCGCGCGAAGTCCGCGCAGGCGCAGAACCAGATGATGGACGCGGTCAAGAACATCGACGTGCTCGACCCGACCAGCGAGCTGGGCCGCTTCGAGGACAAGGTGCGGCGCGAGGAGGCCAGGGCCAAGGGCAAGGAGGAGCTGGCCGCGTCCTCGCTCGACGCGCAGTTCGAGTCGCTGGACGCGCTCGGCGACAGCGCGGAGATCGACGCGCGACTGGCCAAGCTCAAGGACCGCGCGGCCTGACCTCCGAGGGCCGTCCGCCTGCCGCGCGCGGCAGGCGCTAGAACATGCTCAGCAGTTCGTCCACCGAAGGACCGCTGGAGTGGGACTGCTCGCCGGGCAGGGCGAGTTCGAACCAGACGGTCTTGCCGCGGTGGGTACGACGGCTGCCCCAGCTCTCACTGAGCATGGTGACCAGTTGCAGGCCGCGCCCGCCCTCGTCGGTGTCACGGGCGCGGCGGCGGCGCGGCTGCACCAGGGCGCTGTCCCACACCTCGCACACCAGGGTGCGGTCCAGCAGCAGCCGCAGTCGTATGTCGCCGTAGCCGTGCCGCAGCGCGTTGGTGACCAGCTCGCTGACCAACAGTTCCGTGGTGTCGACCAGGTCGCCGAGCCCCCAGCTCAGCAGTTGCTCGCGGGCCAGCTCGCGGGCCCTGGCCACCGACGTGGGGCGCGGTTCCAGCGTCCAGTCGCCGACCTGCTCCGCGGGCAGACCGCGGATTCTGGCCATCAGCAGGGCGATGTCGTCCTCGCCGTGCGCGGTGTCCAGGGTGGCCAGCACGTGGTCGCAGATGTCCTCAAGGGGTCTCGGCGGCCCGGCCAGCGAGTCCCGGAAGGCGTCGAGGCCCTCGTCCAGCGGGTGGTTGCGGGACTCCACCAGACCGTCGGTGTACAGGGCGAGCAGCGCGCCCTCGTTCAGCTCGACCTCGATCTCCTCGAACGGCTCGCCGCCGACGCCCAGCGGCACTCCCCTGGGCACTTCGAGCAGCAGCGGCGACTCGCCCGACTCCACGACGACCGGCGGCAGATGGCCCGCGTTGGCGATCGTGCAGCGCCGGGTGACCGCGTCGTAGACCACGTAGATACAGGTGGCCAGGTAGACCTCGGACAGGTCGGCGCCGCCGCGGTCCTTGGCCCGGCGGGTGCGGCCCTGGTTCGGGGAGCCGAGGCCGTTGGCCACCTCGTCCAACGCGCCCAGCACTTCGGCGGGTTCGAGGTCGAGCGCGGCCAGGGTCCGTACGGCGGTGCGCAGTTCGCCCATCGCGACGGCGGCGCGCAGGCCGCGGCCCATCACGTCGCCGACCACCAACGCGGTGCGGTGGCCCGGCAGTTCGATGACGTCGAACCAGTCGCCGCCGACCTCGGTCTCCATGCTGCCCGGCAGGTAGCGGCAGGCGATGTCGAGGCCCGCGGCCTCGGGGTCGTCGGGGGGCAGCAGGCTGCGCTGGAGGATCAGCGCGCGCTCGTGCTCGCGCCGGTAGAGCCGGGCGTTGTCGATGAACACCGCGGCGCGGGCGGCCAGTTCCTCGGCGAGCATCCGGTCGCGGTCCACGAACGGCTCGCTGCCCTTGGCGCGGGAGAACTGCACCAGCCCCAGAACGGTGTCGCGGGCGACCATCGGCACCACGAGCGTGGACTGCACCAGGGTGCCGCCGAGGTCGGGCCCCCCGTCGCCGTCGATCACCTGCGGCTGCGCGGTGCGCAGCGCCCGCGCGCTGGCGGAGCTGAAGCGGTAGCGGTGCACGGCGCCGACCGCGACCGGGCCGTCCGCCACATCGTCGTCGTCCCCGGCCATCGCTATCGGCGCGTCCGACACGGAACTGGCGAACGCCACCCGGCGCACGTCCCCGCTGCCGTCGGTGGTGCCCGTCAGATCCTCGGCGCCGGACAGCAGGGCCTGGTAGAGGTCGACGGAGGCGATGTCGCAGAAGTGCGGGACGGCGACGTCCAGCAGTTCGCGCGCGGTGGTCTCCAGGTCGAGCGAGGTGCCGATACGGGCGCCCGCCTCGTTGAGCAGCGCGAGATTGCGGCGGGCGTGCGCGGCCTCGCGCTCGGCTCGCTGACGTCCGGTGACGTCCATCGCGAGTCCCGCGACGCCGATCGGCCGCCCGGTGCCGCTGTGCAGCCGGTACAGCGACATCGACCAGCGCCGCCGCCCCGGATCGCCGGGCACGGTGCCGACCAGCGGCATGTCCAGGACGGGCTCGCCGGTCTCCAGCACCTGGCGCAGCGCGGCGCTGAGCCGGTCGGCCTCGACGCGGGAGAGGAAGTCGTGCGGGCCGCGGCCGTGGTTCTCCTCGGCCTCACGGCCGAAGACGGTCGCGAAGCGCTCGTTGACCCGGATCAGCCGCAGGCTGGTGTCGAAGAGCACGAAGCCCATCGGCGACTGCCCGAACACCGCCTGGGAGGCGGCCAGATCGGTCTCGATCTGGCGCAGCGTGGCGACGTCGACCGCGATGCACAGCGCGCCGTGGTCGGCGGGCATCACGTAGACCTCGGCCAGGCCCTGGCCGCCGGAGGCGTCCCGGTACGGCACGAGTCCGGTCCACTCGTGGCCGTCGAGGATCTCCGCGAGGCGCTCGTGCGCGCGCTCGCGTAGGTGCTCGGGCGCGAAGGCGTTCACCGGGTCGCGGCCGAGCGCGCGTTCTGCCGGTACGCCGAAGAACTGCGCGGCCCGCGCGCTCCACTGGTCGATCCGGCCGTCACCGTCGAGCGAGAACGACGCCACGCGTATGTAGTCGTAGAGCGAACCGGGCGGACTCGACTGCCAGACCGCGTCGACCGCGTCCGTGTCGTCTCGGGGCGGTACCGCCCTCGCTGGCATGTCGCTCACTCGCCCGACCCCTCCAGCTCAGCACACATGGACCGGTTGGAGCCGAGTATTCAGCATGAGGACCGTCCAGCACACGGTCTTGTCGATCACAGCATCATCTCGGCTCCTGGGGTACGGGGACCGTCCCCGGGACAGCGCGGTCACACCCCTCGCTCCCGCGTCTTCGGCATACCCGGCACAGCTCCCGTGAATCATCGCGCGCGTCACGGCAGAGCCAGTTCGAACCAGACGGTCTTTCCGAACGGTCCGTGACGCGTTCCCCAGCGCCGTGAGGCCCGTGCGACCAGTTGCAGACCACGGCCGCCCTCGTCCTCCAGGGTGGCGATCCGCTCGCGCGGCGGGTCCGGCAGCGGGTCGGAGACCTCCACCAGCAGCGAGCCGCCGCGCACCATCCGTACACCGATCGGTCCGTGCGCGTACCGCAGCGAATTGGTGACCAGCTCGCTGACCAGCAGCATCGTGACGTCGGTGAGCTGCGCGAGACCCCATTCGACCAGGGTGTCACGGACCCGGCGGCGCGCCAGCCGGACGGCGCTGGGCTCGGCGGGGAACGTCCAGGAGGCGGTGGATCCGGCGGGCAGCCCGCCGAGCCTGGCCATCAGCAGCGCCACGTCGTCGGGCTCGCGGCCCGGCTGCATGATGGCGAGCACGTCGTCGCAGGAGTCCTCCAGTGAGGGCAGCGGGCGGCACAGCGTCTGGCGCAGCCGTTCCAGGCCCTCGCCGATGTCCTGGCCGCGGGTCTCCACCAGGCCGTCGGTGTAGAGCACGAGGACCGCGCCGTCGGCGACCGCAAGCTCCGTGGTCTCGAAGCGGACGCCGCCGACGCCCAGGGGGACGCCGGAGGGCAGCTCGACCAGCCGGGCCTGGCACTCGTCCGGGTGGGCGCCGGTTTCCTCGCCGCCCGGCGCCCGCGTGACGGGTTCGACCAGGACCGGCGGCAGGTGGCCCGCCTGCGCGATGGCGATCCGGCGCGTCGAGGGGTCGTAGACGGCGTAGACGGCGGTGGCCATCCAGCCCTCGGCCTGGCCCTGCGCGAGGTCGTCGCCCAGCTCGTTGACCCGGCGCAGCAGCTCGTCCGGCGGCATGTCGAGCCCGGCGAGCGTCCGTACGGCGGTACGGAGCCGGCCCATGGTGGCCGCCGCGCCCAGGCCGTGGCCCATCACGTCGCCGACGACGAAGGCGACCCGGCCCCCGGCCAGCGGGATCACGTCGAACCAGTCGCCGCCGACCTCCGCGCCGCTGCTTCCGGGCACGTACCGGAAGGCGACGCCGACGCCGGGCGGTTCCACGACGCTCTGCGGGAGCAGGCTGCGCTGGAGCATCAGGGCGCCCTCGCGCTCGCGGACGTAGAGCCGGGCGTTGTCCAGGGCGGCGCCCGCGCGGTTGGCCAGCTCCATCGCGAGGGCCAGGTCGTCGTGGTCGAACGGCTCGCGCTCGCGGGCCCGGCTGACCACCAGCAGGCCGAGGACGACGCCGCGGGCCCGCAGCGGCAGCACGAGCAGCGAGTGGACGCCGAGCGCGATGGCCGCGCGCACCTTCGGGTCGCCGGGGAAGGTGGTGGCCAGCAGCTCCTCCTCCGAACTCACCATCCGGGGCTGCCCGGTGATCAGCACCGTGCCGAAGATCGACTTGCGGGTGAAGCGGATCGGCTGCCCGGTCAGGATCATCCGTTCGACCTCGGGCCCCCAGCGCACCGCGCCCGTGCCGAGCTGCCGCATCGGGGTGTTGTCGCCGTACGGCGCGGTCGGCAGCTCGCCGCCGTCGGCGACCTCGGCGTGCAGGATCACCCCGGAGTAGTCGCTGAAGGTCGGCACGACGGCGGCGGCCAGCGCCTCGGCGCACCGGCGGACGTCCAGCACGTTCGCGATCCGGGTGCCCACGTCGTTGAGCAGCGCCAGCCGCCGCCGGGCCCGCTCGACCTTCGCGGCGGCCTGCACGCGCTCGGTCACGTCGATGACGGTGGCGCTGATCCCCAGCACCCGCCCGGCCCGGTCGACCAGCCGGTGGTACGACAGCGAGCGGTGGCCGCGCCCGTGCGGCGCGTACGTGACCAGGTCGATCACCGGGCGCCCGGTGGCCAGGACGTCCCGCTGGAGCGCGGTGAGGTCGGCGGCCGAGCGCTCGTCCAGCACCTCCTGCACGGTGTGGCCGATGTGGTCGGCGACGGGCCTGCCGTTCATCGCCGCCAGCGCCTCGTTGAGCCGTACGTAGCGCAGGTCGCGGTCGAAGATGGCGACGCCGAGGGGTGAGGAGTCGAAGAGCGAGTCGAGGGCGGCGAGGTCGTGCTCCAGCGTCCGCAGGCGGCTCGTCTCGACCATCGAGGCCAGGACGAAGGGGCGGCCGTCGCCGTCGACCAGCAGCGAGGCGCGGGTCTCCACCTGGACGGTGTGGCCGTCGCGGTGCCGCAGCGAGAGGATGCCGTCCCAGCGGCCCCCTCGCAGCAGGTCGGCGAGGATCTGCTCGGCGGGGCTGGGGTCCGGCATCCGCGGGATCTCGTCCGGCCCGCGCCGCGGGGACTGTCCCGGCGGGCTCTCGGGCGGCCCGAACAGTCCGCCCACCCGGCGGCCCACGATGTGCTCCCCCGCCCAGCCCAGCACTTCCTGTGCCAGGGGGCTCCACAGCAGCACCCGCCCCGACGTGTCCAGCATGACGACCGCCACCCGCAGCGTGTCGAGCAGCGTCCCCGTGCTCTTTCCCCGCCCCTCACCCCACGACTCCGGATCGGGATCCATATCCGGATGATGATGCCGATGCGGCCGCCCCACCCCCGGCTCCCCCTCCCCGGCCCGGTGGCTCTCCCCCGCCGGGGGGCTCTCCCCTGCGGGGACCTGGCCGCCTGCGGCGGGACCGCCTGCGGCGGGAGCCTGGCCGCCCTCGGTGGGGTCCGGGCTGACCTCAGCGGGACCGCCTGCGGCGGGGTCCGGGGCGCGGTTCGGGGACGCCTCAGGGCCATCGCCGCCGCTGGCGCTCATGCGTCACCCCCGACCGGGTCGGGCCGGTTCCGCCCCGGCCACTGTCAGTGGGAATTATCCCTCTTACCCGATATTCCCCCAAACACCCCGATACCGCGCGGGCCACGGGGAGACGGCGTAGCGGCCGGGGTCGGCCGGGAGGCCGGGGCCAGCGGGGAGCGCGCGGCGCGGCGCGGGCGCTGGAGGCGACCGGGGTCCGGAGTCGGCCGGAGCCGGCCAGGCGCGGCGGGGGCGAAGCCAGCGGCGCGGGAAACGCCTGGAGCGGCGCTAGCGACGGGAGCCCGAGGTCGGGAGTCGGCCGGGGCCGGCTGGAGGCCGAGGGTGGCCGGGTTGGCCAGGCGCAGGCGCCAGATGCGACCAGGGGTCGGGGTCGGGGTCGGTGGCACGGAAAGCCCCGGACGCGGCGGGGTCCGCGCCGGGGCAGGTGCGGCGGGGTCCCGCCGGGGGCTGGTGCGGCGAGGGCGGACAGGGGGCGGGCGGGGCCGTCAGGCTAGGGCTAGGGCTTGGGTGAGGGCGGCGGCCAGGGCGGCCGGGCCCTGGACGTGGGCGAGGTGGCCCTGGCCAGGAATGACGTGGACGCGGGCGCGGGGCATGGCGCCCGCGATGCGGGCGAAGGGCTCCCAGTAGGGCCCGGCGCCGTCGTTGTCGCCGCCGATCAGCAGGGTGACGGGCATGTCGAGCTTCCCGTAGGCGGCCAGGTCGGCGTGGTGCTCGTTCAGGGCGGTCAGTTCGCGCCCGAGCGGCGCGGCGAGAGGCCGCAGCACCTGCCAGGCCGGGCTCCGGCGCAGCTCCGCGACGTACTCGGCGGAGAATCCGGACACGTCCCGGTTGACGATCTCCACGGCCCGGTCCAGGTCACCGGCCGCGTCGGCCGCGCGCAGCGAGTCCAGCACCTGCGCGCCGAAGGGCCGCACCACCGGCTCGTAGAGGGTCAGGGAACGGACGCCGAAGTGCCGCGTCGCGGCCTCCAGCGCGATCAGGCCGCCGTAGCTCCAGCCGAAGAGGTCCACCCCGCCGTCGCCGCCGTGCCGCCCGGCCACCTCGTCGAGCACCCGCCGCAGATCCGCGACCTCGGTGCCGACCCCGTATCCGTCACCCAGCTCACCGCTGGGCCGTCGGCCGCGCCGGTTCAGTACGTACACCGGCCGGCCGGCCGGAAGCGCGTCCACCACCGGCTGCCACGACACGGCGTCGGCCATGACCCCGGGAACGATCAGCAGCGGCCTGCCCTCGCCCACCCGGTGGCCGAGCACCAGCACCACACCGTCGCGTTCCACCTGCACCAGCATCGAATCCCCCGTCTCGGTCGCGGACACCGAAAAACCCTACCCTCAGGCCGTCAGCCGACCAGAAGGCGTGTCGCCCACTCGACCGCCGGGCGGTCCTGGTCGAGCCAGTCGACGTCGGAGGTCTGCGCGGGGAGCAGCCAGCGCAGCTCGTCGTGGTCCTGGAGGGGGCTGGGCGTGCCGCTCACCAGGCGGGCGGTCCAGACGTGCAGGGTGAGGCCGTTGGCCAACGGCCAGGCGCCGGGGACGCGTTGAAGGGGCTCCACCGTGACGCCCAGCTCCTCGCGCAGCTCGCGCACGAGCGCGTCCGGCGGGCTCTCCCCCGCCTCGACCTTGCCGCCCGGCAGTTCCCAGCGTCCCGCCAGCGCGGGCGGCGCGGTCCGCCGCGCGGCCAGCAGCCGTCCGGCGTCGAGCACGGCCCCGCCCACCACCACACGTTCGGTCATGCGACGCAGGATACGTAAGACGGAGACCCGCGACCCGCACAGCGCGCGGCGCGAACCCGTTACGAGGACTGCACGGCGCGCGGCGTCAACCGCTCGATCACGTAACGCCGTTGCTGCTGGTCCCGGTTGAGGCCGGGGCCGTTCAGCGTGGCCGCGACGCGCTCGGCCTCGGCGCGGGTGGCGTAGCGCCCGACCCGGTACCGGTTGCCGCTCTCGTCCTGCCGTATGAGGAGCCATACGAGGTCGGTCGTCATCAGCTCAGGCCCCCTCAGGCGAGGTCGCGGCAGCGGAACCGGCTTCCAGGTCCGCCAGGTGCGCGACATTGTCCCGGTCGTCCGCCGCGTCGCTCGCGGCGCTGTCGAACCAGGCGTCCAGGATCTCGCCGAGCACGGCGCCGGACACCGAACGCAGGCTCAGCGCCAGCGCGTTGGCGTCGCTCCAGCGGCGGGCACCCCGCGCGGTGTACGCGTCGGCGCACAACGCGGCCCGGACGCCCGGGAGTTTGTTCGCGGCGATGGACGCGCCGGTGCCGGTCCAGCAGCAGACCACCGCCTGGTCGGCCGCGCCCTCGGCCACCGCGCGGGCCGCCGCCTCCGCGCTCCAGGCCCAGTCCTTGCGGTCTCCGGGGCGCAGTGCGCCGTAGGCGAGCACCGTGTGACCACGGTGACGAAGCTCGTCGACGACCTGCCTGGCCACCGGTTCATCCATGTCCGAGGAAACGGCGATGCGCATATGCCCGACCCTACGCCCGAGGTTCACGGCGCGGGCACGGAATGACACGAAGAGGTACCGTTCCGGCCAGGTGTTCGACCAGAAGTTGACTGTAGGTCACACGTGTCCGACGCCCCCGGCGGTCACGCCGGGCGCACGCCGGAGTGGGCACCAGCGCCCGTACCGCCCGGACCATCCGTACCGCCAGGCTCCGTAAGGGAGTTGACGGCGGGTCAGCGTACCGGCAGGTGGTAGACGGCCCGGTACCGCTCGGCCGGGATGATGACGTCCGCGGTCTCCACCGGCTGCCCCGAGCAGTAGTACGTGCGCTGGATCTCGATGACGATGTGCCCCGGCACTCCGCCGAGCGCCGCCGTCTCCTCCGCGAGCCCCGGCCGGGCGCCGACCTCCTCGGCCATGTGGTCGACCACCAGGTCGATCGCCGCCATCCGCTCCACGACGCCCTGGCCGCCGACCGGCCCCTCTTCCGGCAGCAGCACCGGTGTGCGGGCGGTCAGCGCCAGCGGCTCCCAGGAGGTGGAGAGCATCGAGGGCTCACCCTCGGTGCGGAAGAGGTAGTGGGTGCGCATCACCCGGTCGCCGGGCTCGATCCGCAGCCGCTCGGCGACGGCGGGCGAGGCGTGGTCCTGGACGCTGCGCGACTCCCAGGTGCCCTTGCACCCCTCGTCCCCCTGCTCCTGCCGGAACGGGCTGGCCGTCCCGGCGGGCCGGTAGCCGCTGCGGACGATGCGCCGCGGCCTCGGCCGCTCCCGTACGTACGTGCCGGAGCCGGACCTGCCCTCCACGAAGCCCTCGGCCATCAGCACCTTGCGCGCTTCGAGCGCGACGGTGTCCGAGACCCCGTACTCGGTACGGATCCGGGCCTGCGAGGGCAGCCGCGCGTGCGGCGGGAGCGTCCCGTCGAGGATCTTGCGCCGCAGATCCTCGGCGACGCGAAGGTAGGCGGGCTGCTCACCGAAAGGCACGTGCCCCTCCCAAGGGGTTGACTGTCTGCGACAGCTTGACAACCGTCGGTGCCCGTCCGCAAGCCCTCCCCCGAGCATCACACTCCGAATCCGGAGTTGGTGCCTCCGTCCTTCACCGAGCCGGTCATCGAGCCGTGCGTGGCGCCGAAGAAGCAGGTCACCTTGTGGTCGCCGCGGCGCCAGCCGTCCGCCGGCGGCATGTAGTAGTAGACGTCGGCGCTCTTCTCCCAGGGCGTGCCGTCCGCGTAGTCGTCCGCGTAAGAGGCGCACTTCGACTCCGCGACGGCCGAGATGCGATCCGTTCCGGGGTAGCCGCCGTCGTCCGCCGCGTCGACGGTGAAGATCGCGTACGCCTCCGCGTCGTGCTCCTCGGAGCAGTCGACGACGTCCACGGTGGTGGAGCGCGCGCCGTCGCCGCCGTAGTCGCCCAGCGAGCTGTCGACCGTGTTGAAGCACTGGCCGACCCTGATCCGGTCGACGCGGGTGTTGCCGTCGTCGAAGGCGCCCGCCACGCCGAGCGCGATGAAGACCGCGAGAAGCACCGTGGCGACGCCGTTGAGGATCAGGCCCGCGACGGCCAGTCCCTTGCCGCGCTCGCCGCGCTTCTTGATCTGGCTGAGCGCGACCAGGCCGAAGATCACCCCGAGGACGGGGATGCAGGTGAAGCCCACCACGAGCGAGGCGATGGCCATGCCGTTGGTGTTCGCCTGCGGGTTGTACCAGCCGGCGGTCTGCGGATAGCCGGGATACGGCTGGGGACCGTACGGATTCTGCCCGCCGTACGGATTCCCGCCGTAGGGGGCCTGGCCGCCGTGCGGGGCCTGAGCGCCGTGCGGACCCTGACCGCCGTAGGGAGGCTGCCCGCCGTAGGGAGGCTGCCCGGAATACGGGGCCTGGCCGGGATACGGGGCCTGCCCGCCGTAGGGCGGCGGGGAGCCGGGGGGCTGCTGCCCGCTGTAGGGCGGAGGCACGGAGCCGTAGGGGCCGGGCCCGCCCGATGACGGGCCGCCGTACGTCGGCTGTCCCGGACCGCTGTACGGCGGTCCGCCCTGGTGGTCGTACGGCTTCTGCGGATACGAGGGCAGCCCGGCGTACGGCGAAGTGGGGGCGTCGTGCGGCGGCTGGGACGGGGGCGCGTCGTCGGAGGACGGCGGAGGCGGGGGCGGCGGCGGTATGTCCACTGGGGGATCCTACGGTTCTGCGCCGACGGGTTGTGAACGGGTTGTGCCGTCCCCCTTGACCCTTATTGGTCCAGACCAATACCTTCACGCGCATGCGTCGAAGAATTCTCGGCCGTATGGCCGCAACCGCAGCCACCCTCTCCCTGGTCGCCGTCCTGCCCGCCGTCACGGGCGGCTCCGCCGCCCAGGCGCACGGCCGTGACGACCACGGCTCCTCCGCCTCGTCGTACAAGAGCGTCGGCTACTTCACCCAGTGGGGCGTCTACGGACGCGACTACCAGGTGAAGAACGTCCAGACCTCGGGCACCGCGGCCAAACTCACCCACCTCAACTACGCGTTCGCCAACATCGGCGCCGACGGCAAGTGCTTCGAGGCCAACGTGGCCGGCGAGGGCGACGCCTGGGCCGACTACCAGCGCCCGCTCGACGCCGCCTCCTCGGTCGACGGCACCGCGGACACCGCCGAGCAGCCGCTGGCGGGTAACTTCAACCAGCTCCGCGAACTGAAGGCCGCCAACCCGAAGTTGAAGGTGATGATCTCGATCGGCGGCTGGGGCTGGTCGACGCACTTCTCCGACGCGGCCCGCACCGCCGCCTCGCGCAAGGCGCTCGTCGCGTCCTGCCTCGACATCTTCGTCAAGGGCAATCTGCCGCTGCTCGACGGCAAGGGCGGCCCCGGTTCGGCCGCCGGGCTCTTCGACGGCGTGGACATCGACTGGGAGTGGCCCGGCTCCTCCGGTGACGTCGACACCGTCTACCGGCCCGAGGACAAGCGGAACTTCACCGCGCTCGCGGCCGAATTCCGCGGCCAGCTCGACGCGTTGGGCCGCAAGGCGCACAAGCACTACGACCTGAGCGCCTTCCTGCCCGCCGCACCGGCCAAGATCGACGCGGGCTTCGAGGTCCGGAAGATCTTCAAGTACCTCGACTTCGGCACCGTCCAGGGCTACGACTTCCACGGCCCCTACGAGGCCACCACCAACCAGCAGTCCGCGCTCAAGGCCCCGCGCAACTCGCCCGTCCCGCACGACTTCAGCGACACCCAGGCGGTCGGCGACTGGCTCAAGCGCGGCGCACCCGCCCGGCAGCTCGTCCTCGGCGTGCCCTTCTACGGCCAGGGCTGGACCGGTGTCCCCGACGGCGGCACCGCGGGCCTCTTCCAGCCGTCCACCGGCCCCGCCCCCGCCACCTGGCAGGCGGGCAACGAGGACTACCACGCCCTCAAGGCCCTTGCCTCCTCCGGCACTTACACCGTCCACCGGGACGTGCGGAACGGCTTCGCCTGGCTCTACGACGGCACCAACTTCTGGACCTACGACGACCCGCAGGTCATCGCCCAGAAGACCGCCTACATCAAGCGGGCCCACCTGGGCGGCGCGATGGTCTGGTCCCTGGACGGCGACACGGCGGACGGCGAGCTGATCAACGCCGTTCACCAGGGTCTCGCCGCGCACCACCGGTGACCCGGCGCCTCGGGTGACCCGGCGCCTCGGGTAACCCCACCCCTCACGCCCGGTGCTCCCCAGCCCTCCCTCTCCGCGGGGGAGCACCGGGCCTCCCCACACGCGGCGGATACGTCAGCCGCGCGCGGCGGAGGCGGCGGCCCGTTTGGCGGCCAGCTTGGCCGCCTGCATGTCGCCGACGACCTGCGTCACCATCCGGACGGACGCGGCGTCCAGCACATTGCCGAACTCGACCACCTCGACCCGCTCCTCGAAGCGCGCCTTCAACTGCGGCATGTCGCTGGGGATCACGACGAGGTCGAGGTCCCCGACATCCTCCCCCTCGTCCCCGTGCAGCACCCTGACGTTGCTGATCCCGGACTGCGTCAGGGAGTCCCGGATGCTGACGGCCTGGCCGTAGGTGGAGTAACAGATGCCCACCGTGCCGCTCCTGGCGGCGGAGGCGATCCGCACCAGCGTCTGCACATGCGGCGCGGCGACGATGGCGACCACCTCGGTCGGCTCCCCGCGCCACAGCCGCCGCACCTCGGCCAGATGGAAGAACGTGGTGAGGGCGAGGTCGTCGTGCTCCTCCTCGGGCGAGAAGTCCCCGAGCACCAGGGGCTTGACCTTGAGACCGAGGTGCAGGCCGAGTTCGCTCGCGAAGTAGCCGGCCCGGTCGGCGTTGCACTCCACGAACGCGACCTTGAGGACGTCGTCCTCGGCACGCAGGGCGAGGCTCGTCACGAGTGACTGGATCTCGACGGCGGACAGGCCGAGCGCGACGCACTCCCTGGCCGCCGCGTCCAGTACCGCCCACGCCCGGTCCCTGGCGGGCGAACTCGTACGCGCCAGGCCCGTACCGACCACGGTCGTCCCGCTGCGGCCCCGGCTCTCGACCAGGCCCAGCTCGCTCAACTCCGCGTACGCGCGGGCCACCGTGTTGCGGTTGATCTGGAGGTTGTCGGCCAGCAGCCGGGCGCTGGGAAGGGTCTGGCCGACCGCGAGATCGCCGGTCTCGATCATGAACGACACCTGGGTCACGATCTGCCGGTAGATGGGTACGTCCGAGTGACGACTCACCTGCACGTCGCTGTCCACCAGGTGCCCGGCCTTCCCCGTTGCGCATCTCAGCCAAACCACCTTATCCACGCGACAGGCAGTCAAGCATGCCCCGTGCACTCTCTTGTCTTCGGCTTGAATTGGCCCAACCGGCTAGGCAGAAAGCACGTCAGGCCGTCCCGCCCCGGCGGAGATCGACAGCGCCCGCACCCCGCTTCGCCTGCGCAAATGCGCCGCAACAGCACAACGGGACATATATCTCTGGCCGTCGCCCGTCCGTGAATCGATGGGTCTAACATCGACCCACCAGGGTAGGCAGTACCCCGCCGCCGAGTGACGGCCCCGGTCGCGCCGGCCTGTGCCGCCCACCCCCATCCGCGACGGGAGCGATCAGTGACCCTTCTCGTTCGAGCCCACGGCGCCGGAGACCGGCGCGGGACCGGACGTCCCGGCGCCCGGGGGAACCGCACCCGCTCCCGAGGACTCATCAATAGATGATGCGCATATCCCCCACACCCCTGCCGGCCGACTCCCACGGGTACACGCTGGCGGCCCGCAGGAGAGCGGTGTTCACCGGCAGGACCGCGGAACTGCGGCTGCTGCGGGACCTGATGCTCAGCGACCGGCGCTCCTGCTTCGTGGTGTGGCTGCACGGCATGGGCGGCTTCGGCAAGAGCAGCCTGCTGCACCGGTTCGCCGACGAGGCCGAGGCGCACGGCAGGACGGTCCGCACCGTCGACATGCGCGCCACGGCCGCGACACCGGAGGCGTTCCTGGCCGCCCTCGACGCGCAAGGCCCGTCGCAGGAAGCCCAGTTGCTGCTCATCGACTCCGGTGAGGCGCTCGGGCCGCTGGAGCAGTGGCTGCGGGACGAGTTCCTGCCGCGGATGCCCTCGCACCTGTTCCTGGTGGTCGGCAGCCGGCGGCCCCCGTCGGCCGAGTGGCGGGCCGACGTGCAGTGGTGGCAGGCGCTGCGGAGTGTCGAACTGCGCGGCATGGACACCGCGGAGGCCACGAAGCTGCTGCGCAACCGGGACGTGCCGGAGGCGGACATCCCCGACATCGTGCGGGCCGCGCACGGCGTGCCGCTCGCCCTGGCGCTCTTCGCCGACGCGCGCGAACGCGCCACGGACTCCGTGCAGCCGCGCACCGCCTGGGAGTTGGCCGACTCCCCCGACCTGGTGGGCGAACTGCTGCACCTGCTGCTGCGCGAGAGCCTGTCGCCCGGTCAGGCGGAAGCGCTGCACGTCCTGGCGCTGGCCCGGGTCACCACCGAGGACCTGCTGCGGCACACGCTCGACGTGCCGTCAGCGGAGGCCGGAAAGCTCTGCGCCTGGCTGCGCGGACTCTCCTTCGTCCGCAGCACCGCCGAGGGCCTGGTCCCGCACGAGCTGGTCCGCGAGGCGCTCCTGGTCGAGTTGCGCTGGCGCGACCTGTCGGCGTACGAACGGCTCTTCACCCGGCTGCACGCGCATCTGGCCGAGCAACTGGCGTGCCGCACCGGCAGCCGCTGGGCGTTCGGCGCGGGCCTCGCCTATCTGGGGCGCTCCGGCCGCTTCCCGCGGGAGACGGTCGACTGGCGCGGTACGGACCGGCTGCGGCTGCGCACCGCCCGCCCGGAGGATCTGGACGAGGTGCTGGCCGCGATCGGCAAGGAGCACGGCGACGAGGCCGCCGCTCTGGCCCGGCAGTGGTGGGACCGGCAGCCGGGCGCCTTCTGCGTCGCCGAGGACGGCCGCCGCGGCGTCACCGCCGCCCTCGTCGCGCCCTGCCTGGACCCGGGGGCCACCGGGCTGCCCGACGACCCGACGGCGCGTGCCGCGCTGGAGTACACCGCCGGCCACCGGCCGCTGCGGCGCGCCGAGCGGCTGCTGCTGGCGCGCTGGAGCACCGGCGGCGCCGCCGCCGCGGCCTTCGCGCTGACCACGCTGTGGGCGACCACACCGAACCTCGCGGTGAGCTGGACCTGCGCGGCCCCTGACCGGCCGGGTCTCGCCTCGCTGCTCGACCTGTACGGGCAGCAGCGGGTGGCACCGGCCGAAGGACCGTACGGGGAAGGACCGTACGGCGAAGGGGCTTACGGCGAAGGGATGCTGGCCTTCGTGCAGGACTGGCGCAGCGCGCCCTTCGACCGGTGGGCGGTGGATCTGCGGGTCCGGCTGCTGGCCGACGAGCCCGCGCCGGGCCCGGCGCCGGTGACCGTCACCGCGGAGGCCGCCATGCCGTGGCCGGAGTTCGCCGAAGCCGTCAAGCACGCCTACCGCAGCCTCCAGGACGCGCGGCAGCTCGCGGAGAGCTCGCTGCTCGGCACCCGGCTGGTGGCGCCGGACGGGGACGCGGCGGCGCTGCGCGAGGTGCTGACCGAGACGGTGGCGTACCTGCGCGCGCAGCCGGGACGGCGGCAGTTGGGCAACGTCCTGGAGATCACGTATCTGAGCGGGCCGCGCAGCCAGCAGGCCGCCGCGAGCCGGGCGGGACTGTCCTTCAGCACCTACCGGCGCCGCCTGTCCACCGCGCTGGCGACGGCGGCGGAAGTGCTGCGCGAGCGCGAGCTGTACGGATCGGCGTCGCGGTGAGCCGCGCCCGTCCCGGCCGGCGTGAGCGGGCGGCGCGAACGCATCTGCGTACCCTGCCAGTTGGACCTTCCGCGAGTGGGGAGCGGCGTTGAGCGAGAGTGACCACGACGAGGCGAAGCGGCGGCAACGGGCGCGGTTCGTCGAGGCGTTGACGACGCACACCCGTCAGCCCGGCGAGCACTCGCGTGTGGGCAGCAGGGTCGCGGGCGCCGTGGCCGTACTGGCCCTCGTCGCGGGCGCCACGCTGGGCATGGGCGCCTGGCGCAGCCACCAGGCGGACGAGCACGACAAGAAGCGGGACCTGGCGGCCCAACGGACCGCCGCGTACAAGAACATCGCGCACTCCGCGTCGCCGTCGCCCACCCCGAAGCCGACGAAGACCGTGCCGAAGCGGACCGGGAAGCCCGTCCCGCACACCGCCTCGCCCAAGCCGCACAGGACCCCTTCCACCACGCCGACGCCGAAGCGGACGGCCGGGTCGGGCGGCAAGGACCCGCGGGCGCTGACCGCGCACGACCGCAAGGTGCTGATCATGAACGCCTACAGCGGGATGTGCGTCGACATCCCCTACAACGGACCGGGCCAACTGGGCCTGGAGATCGACCAGTACCACTGCGACGGCACCGACCAGGACAACCAGTTCTGGAACATGACGGTCAAGCTCCCCGCGAGCGGCCCCGGCGGCACCGATCTCGTGCAGTTCTCCAACACGATGGACGGTCTGTGCATCGACCCGCCGGAGCGCGGGGCGCAGCCGTCGGGGACCGAGCTGTCCGAGGCGAACTGCACCGGGACGCTGGCGGACAACCAACTGTGGTGGCTCGCCCCGGCCGGGGGCGACACCGTGTGGATACGCAACTACGCGAGCAACCATCTGTGCCTGCGCGTCGAGGGCGCCGACAAGAAGGCGCCCTCCGCCCGGCTCGTGATCGGCTCGTGCGGCACCGACGACGACAGCCGCTGGCGGCTGCTCGGCTGACCCGGACCGTCCGCGGACGGCCGACGCACGGCCGTCCCCTGCCCGCCGACGCCCGTCAGACGGTGAACCGCACCGCGTCCAGCCAGCGCGTCTCGTCCAGCGTGCCGCCGAAGATGTAGTTGTCAGCGGTCTGCGGGGTGTCGCAGGCCATGCTGCCCCACGGTCCGCCGCGGCTGTACGTGTTCTGGCAGACGGTGCCCGTGGCCCTGCCGACGCTGATGCCGAAGCCCGAGATGTTGGGCGCGTCCTGCCTGGCCGCGCCGAGGGTCAGATCGGCGCCGTCCTCCACGGTGACCCACGACTTGTTCACCCACCCCTTCGCCTGGAAGTAGGCGTTGGCGGAGGTGCCCTTGGTGCCGGACACGGCGATCTGGATGGCCTTGATGCTCCGCGCGTCCACCTCGGAGCCCGCCACGGACCCGTCGCAGACGGCGAGTTGCCAGCCGAAGGTCGCCACGTAGACCCGGTAGCAGATGTGGCGGCCGGGTTCGCGCGCCGCCTGCCGGAGGACGGTGGCCGAGGCGGTCCTGTCGTCGCCGGGCATCTGCGGGCCGGGGCCGAGGTACGGGGTCGTCGCCTTCCTCGTCGGTGTCGCGGTCGGCCGGGCCGTCGGGCTCGGCGGCGCGGGCGGGCGCGGCGCCACGGCCTTGGTCCTGGCCTTGGGCTTCGTCGTGGGCTTGGCGGCGGGCGACGCCGAGGACTTCTGGGGCAGGGGGATGTGCGGGACGGTCGCGGGCGGGTCGGTGATCCGCCCGGCGGTGCTGGCCGCCGTCGTCAGATGGTCGTTCTTGTGCCCGGAGCCGCTGGTCGCCCAGGCCACCAGGGGCACCGCGAGGATGACCACGCCGACCACGCCGACGGCGGCGAGCAGCGGCTTGCGGGACGGGCCGGAGGGCGGTCCCTCGGCCGGGAGCGCGGCTCCGGGGCCGGTCTCGCGGGTGAGTTCGCGGGTGGATTTCGCGTCGGGGGTCTCGGCGGGTGTTTCGCCCGCTTCGGTGGTGGGGGCCGGGGCGGAGGTCGGGGCGCTGGCCGATGCGGTGGTCAGGGCCGTGGTCGGGGCGGAGGCTGAGGCAAGGGTCGGGGCCGGGGCAGGGGTCGGGGCCGGGGCAGGGGTCGGGGCCGGGGCCGGGGTCTCCTCGGCCGATCCCTTTCCGGGAAGCGTCGGCTCCTCGGACGTACCGCCCGCCTCCGCCGTACCGCCCGCCACGGGCTCAGGCCGCGCGGCGGCGGCCGTCACCGGGGCGGACGACGTACCCGGGCGCGAGGAGGTGTCGGGGATCGAGGGCACCGCCGCACCGGTGGTCCGCGGCACCGCGGGCGTCAGCGCGTCGCCCGGATCGGCCGCCACGGGACCCAGCGTGACCGCCCGGCGCACGGACGAACCGCCCCTGGCGGAAGCCGAGTTCGCGCCGCCTTCGGTGGCGCGGGGCGTTCCGTCGGGATCGGGTCGGGTCTGACGGCTGCTCATGGTTCTCCTTCGGCCTGGTGGTCAGTCGGTCGTGCGGCGCGGTGTCCTGCCCTGCGTGCCGGGCGTGCGGCCCGGATGTGCGATGCGGGCGGCTACCCGCTGCCGCCCACGGGCCCGACACAGCGCTCGGGCCAGCTCCGGCCCTCCTCGGCGGGCGGACCACCGGCGAGCGCGTCCTTCAGTTCGGTGAGCGCGGTGAGGTCCCGTGGGCTCAACTCCCGTGCTCCGTCCATGTACGTGGTCGCGTGCGCGGGCAATTCCCGCAGCAGTACGACCGAGGTCCCGGCGGGTGCGGTCCACGTCCCCAGCACGCGGAATCCGGTGCCCGGCGCGAAGACGACCTCGCCGTCCGCCGCCGCCAGATCACCCACCTCGCGGCCGGTCGTCGACCAGATCGCGTAGCGCACGGCGGTCCCGCCCGCCGCCGGGATCCGGGCCAACGCCCCTATCGGCGCCGGGTCCTGGAGCAGCGCGCCCAACCTCGGCTCGGCACCGCCCGCCGCGCCGCCGCGCAGGGCAACGCCCCGGTACGACGGCAGCCGCCGCAGCCCGGACGCCACGCACCCGGCGTACGCCTGCGACCGCGCCTCGCCCGCCCGCAGGCCCATCGCCAACTCCCGCTGGCTCAGCGGCCCTTCGTCAGCCGACAGATACGCGCGCACCGCGACCAGATCGAGCCGCGCCGCCTCCCGCTCGTCCCCGCGCAGCGCGAGCTTCCGCTCCAACAGCCCGTCCACGGTTGCGGCGTGCCCCTCCCAGCCGTCCCCCACCAGCTCGCGGAACGCCGCCCGTTGCGCGGCGGTGCTGACATGTCCGGGCAGCACGAGGCGGGGCTCCTCCCGGCTGACGGCCAACGGGGCCGGTGGCTGGGGCTGTTCGGGCTGTTCGGGCTGAGCGACCTGAGCGACCTGAGCGACGGGTGCGGGGTCGGGCTCGGGGGTGAGGTCAGGCTCGGGGTCGGGTGAGACGACGAGTGCGCGGACGAGTGCGGAGCCCCGCAGGGGCGCGGTGATCGCGGGTGCCGACCGCGTCGGACCGGGCCCCCGGCTGTTCGTGCGGGGGCCGGGGGCGGCCGTACCGTCGGGCCTTTCACCGCCCCGCTCCCCCGGAGCGCCCGGCGCGGAACGGTCGCGCGCGGCGACATCCGTCTCCGTCGTCGGCGTGCGGACGAGCGTTCCGTCGGCGCCGCTGTCCCCGGCCGGGGACGCGCTGTCGGTGGGCACGCTCGCGGCGGCCGGACGGCGTACCGGCTCCGCCCCCGGCGCCGGAGCCGGTGCCGTACCGGTCAACTCCCTTACAGAGGAAGGTCGTTCACGGGGAGCGTCGGGCGGTACGGCCACGGGCGCGGGTGGGCGCGGGGACGCTGCCGGTCCCGGGCGGTCAGGTCCTGGGCGGTCAGGTCCCGGACGGTCCTGGTTCGGGCGGGGCGGGGTCTGCCAGGGGGGCGGGGCCGGGCGGGCGGCGGTGACGTAGCGGATGCCGCGTACGCCGTGTTCGGCCGCGAGACGGCGCAGTTCGGCCTCCCCGCTGGTGAGCCGTCCTCGTACGAGGAGGGTGGTCCTGGCGCGGGCCGTCGCACCGAGGCCGGTGAGCAGGCGGGCCAGCGCGGTGAGCAGGGAGGCGTCCAACCGCTGTCCGGGCGCGCCGAGTTCGATGGCGCAGGTCTCGGGGTCGACGGCGGTTCCCACGAGCGGGGGGCGGGGCGTGCCCTGGGCCCACAGGGCGAGGCCGGAGCGCGTCACCGTCGCCTGCCAGCCGTCCGTGAGCCGTACGGTGCCCGGTTCTGTGCCGCCGGGGAGCCAGTCGGGCGGGAGGCTGCCGAGCAGCCGGGGCAGGGGCGTTCTGCCCCGCGCGTCGGTCGGGAGGCACGCGACGGCGGTGACGTACGGCTGCCAACTCGGTTCGCCGTCACGGCCGATCAGGGTCGGGCGGGGTACGGCGCCGGGCGGCGCGTGGTCGGCGAGCAGGGGCAGGCCCGTCAGGACGTCGACCCGGCTGTCCAGCGTGTCGGCGACCGTGTGGGCCAGACGCAGCAGGTCTGCCTGTCCGCCGGGTGCGAGGCACACGCGGGCGCGGTGTTCCGCCGGGAGCGCGGACAGGACGGCGGCGACCTCGTCGGCGGCGACGTCCTCCGCGTGCGGGGCGCCGACCAGCACGACGGCGTGCGCGGAGTCGAGCGGCACCGCGAAGCACAGGTCGTCGGGGCGCGGCCCGGGCGCGTCGGCGGGGCGGATCACCAGGCCCGCCGGAATCTGCTCGACCACACAGCCGCCCGATGTCCGCGTGGGCACGCGGCCGACGGCCTCCTGCCAGGCCGGTGCGGGCGCGCGGGGGCCCAGCTTCCGGGGCGCCTCACCGGGCGCGAAGCGCCACCAGCCGCCCTCGGGACGGTCGTCGCCCCGGACGAAGAGGCTGCCGCCGGGCGTGATGAGGACGACGCCGTCCGGCGCGAACACCTCGAAGCCCCAACCGTCGGCGATCCTGCGGGCGGTGCCGGGGCGGCCCGGCCGGTCGTCGCCCGCGCCGGACAGGACGAGGCGGACGCGGCGGGTGCCCTGCGCGCGCAGCGAGTCCAGGAGGGTGACCAGGCGCGGCCAGTGGCCGCCGCCGTTGCCCTGCCCCGCGCCCTCCGAGCCGACCATGACGGTGACGATGTCCGCCTCGGCGCCGAAGGTGTGGGCCACTTCGGCCAGGACGGCCATCGGGAAGGAGTCGTCGTCCACCGAGCGGACCAGGAGGACGCCGTCGATGTCCTCGACGAGGGGGGCGGGGACGGACTCCGCCGCACCGGCGCCGCGGCTCGTACCGGCCGTAGCGCTCGTACGGGTCGCGCCGCCCGTACCGCTCGCGCCGCGCGTACCGCTCGCGCCGCCGCCCTTGCGGGACAGGCGGGAGGCCCAACGGCTCATGCCTGGCCCTCCCCGTGGTCCCCGTACCGTGCCGTCGTGCGCGACGGCGACCGCGGCCGTCCCGCGTCCTGCTGGCTCATCACTGTCCTCGTTCGGTGAGTCGTTCCCGGCCGGTCACGCGAGCCTGCGTGCGCTGGCGGGTCTCCGCGGTCCGGGCGGATGCGTCCTCATCTCGCGCCACGAGAGACCGGCCCGCGCGGTGTCAGCGCGGGAGCGACGGGACAACGATGTCCGTCACCTCGCGCCGTACCGGACGCGTACCGCTCGCGGACGTGTGGGAGACACCCCACCACCTGCCCTCCCCTGCCCAATCCCGGCCGACCGGAACGACGTTGCTCGGCGGCCGGTGCACTGCCTATCCCTGTGGAGCGATAATCGGCCCTATTGGTTGGGTCATTCAGGCATCCAGATATATCAGACCCCAATGGCACCACGGTGTCGGACCGGCCAACGCCGCGTTGCCGCCCACCGTATGACCCGGGCGGGAGCACGGCGGCCGACCGCGACCGACGGCCCGGCCGGCCTTCCGGCCCTTCTCCCGCCTGCCCCTCCGCACGCTCAGCACGGGGCCCGATCGTGCTCAGACGGTAACCAACCCATGCTCAGCCACGGGGAATCGGGGATCGCCGTCAGTAACATCGCGTCCCGTCCCCCGCCTCCCGCACCCGAGTGCCGTCCCCGGCTCCCGTGACCGTCCACAGGAGAGGTCCGTGTCAGCGGCATTGCCATGCCTATTGACCTGTTTGGCGAGAAGTTAATTCGCTCCGTCCCGGCCGAGGAGCAGTTCACGTATCCCGTGAGCGTCGTTCTCTCGCTGCACCGCGAGCGGACCCCGGCCCTGCTGCGCGCCCTGCGCACCCACCACGTACTGCCCGCGCTGTGCCATCCCTGGGGCTCGGAATCCGCCTACCGCACGCTGCTGCGCAGGGCCGGGACCCCCCTCACCGTGCTGGACGTCCCGAGCCCGCGCGGGACCGGCGATCTGGGCCAGCGCGTCCACGCCCTCAGCCACCTGTCGTCCGTGGTGGTGCTGGTGCCCGACCGTACGGACTCCGCTGACCTGCTGCTGGCCGGCGCCGCCAACGTCATCCCGCGCGACACGGACCCCCGTGAACTGGCCGGCCGCATCCTCGCCGAACGGCGTTGGCTCGACACCAGGTCCTCGCCCCGCCGGCCGCCGGACGCACCGCGCCACGGATCGCCGCGCCCCCAACGCGGCACCCAGCAGGTCCTGTTCGACATCCTCCGCACCACCGCGCGCCCCTGGTGCTGCCACGACCTGTGCCTCCTGCTCGGCGCGGCCGACGAGCCGATGACCCGCCGCGCCTTGCAGGCCCGGATCGTACGGCTCAACGAGCGGTTGGCGCCTGACGGCATATCAGTCGACTGCGCCTCCCAGTGGGGCCGCACCACCTTCAGGGGCCTCACCGCCGAACCGCCGCGAGACGAAGCCCCATTGAGGCCCGCGTGAGGCCCTGACGTCGTGGCCCAGGCGGGCAAGGACGATCCCTCCCTGCGTAATCTCGCGGGTTACGCCTTCCTCGGCGGGGTCTTCTTCCTCGTCTCCGCACTGCGCCTCAAGCGCGCCGGCTCTCCCGCCTGAACGCCCCTGGCCCGGCTGCCCGTTGGCGCTCCCGCCCGCTTTCCTGACGACGCGTCGTCGTGGCTACGCGTCGTCGCGCCGTGCGGCCAGGATTCCGATCAGGCGCGCCCGTTCGGCCTCGGTCGCCCCCGGCAGCGTGATGCGGTCCCCGCCGACCTCCCACACGACCGTCGTGTCCGGCCGTTGCCGCGCCGGCCAGCCGCTGACCGCCGTGATCAACGTCGTCAGCACTCCCCCCGACGCCGCCGGCGTGATCACCAGCGCCGCCCACGCATGCGCGTCCCCCTTCGCCCCCTCCGGCACCGCCCCGCCCCGCGGGCGCACCTCCCGTACCCCGTCCTCGTCCCCCGCCAGGAGCTCCGCCCTCAACCCCCGCGCGGCCCACTCCACTTCCCCGCCATCCGCCCCGTCCCCTGGCCCACCGGCCGAGTCACCGCGAGTGCGAAGCGAGCGAAAGCAGCAGATGCGAGGACTCCGGATGCTGGAAGTCCGAGTGCGCCCCGGCGGGCGACAGCCGGGTCCCCCAACCACCCCGGTAGAGCCATCCCGCGTCCACGTTCACGATGCGGTGGTCGAGATCGTCCAGCCGGTACGCGGTGCGCGTCGTCCGCAGCCGGATCGAGGACTGCGGTACGGGCGTCCTGCCGACGCCCGAGTGGCCGATCCCCGACGCCCCTTCCGCCCGCAGATGCCAGAAGCCCGTCGCCCGGTCCCAGCGGGAGTGGGTGAGGACCAGCGGACCCCGCAAGGGCGCGCCCGCCCGGCCGGGGGCGGGGAACAGCGAGGTGAAGGAGTCGGTGAACGCGTCGCGCGGCGCGGCCATCTGGAAGATCAGCATGCTGTCGACGGTGAAGGGCCGGGCACCCCGTAGGACAGCCCGGTGACCGGCGCGAAGACGCCCCGGGCCGCCGTCTCGTACGGATCGATCTCCTCCCACCCCCGCCACGGCTGCCCGCTGGGCTCCGGGTCCACCGTGAACGTGCCCCGCGCCATGAGCACCGGGAGCTGCACCGCGTTCCCGTACCTCTGATACGCGTCGACCGGCAGCTCAACTTGCGCCACCGAGGCGGTCAGCTCACCGCCACATCCCGCGCACGCAAAACGAACAACCACCCTGCAAAACAGCCGCATCGTCGCATTTCAGCGGCAACCGCCTCACCGGTTTTCCGCGCCGCGACGGCCGCCATGCGGTGATGCTCGCTTGCCGCTCGCAAGCGGACTACGGGAGGCGGGGGGATAGCCTTTTCGGCCTCAGCCGAGCCGTTCCAGGCGAAGAGTGCGTGGTGCGCGAGAACGTCCCGGATGCCGCGCTGCGACGCGCCGTCCTGGGTGGCGCCGCCGAGGCGTTGCCCAGGACGGTTTCGAGGCCGCAGCCATGGCGCGATGAAGGGCAGTGCGCCGCACAGCAGAACGGATAGCTCCCGGCGTCCGAGGAAGTGCCCGGCTTCTTCTGCGGAGGTACAGCGGGGCGGCGAAGGTGTGATGACGCTCACTTCGTCAAGTGTTTCAGGTGCGATACGCGGCTTTTAGTTGCTACGCAAGCGGTGATTCGTGACGGTCTGCAGTTATTTGGCGAGCCGACTGAGCCTTCGGCTCACTCAAGTCGTCTATGCCTGCCCTTTAGCTCCACATGGCAGTTCCTTTGAACTACTCCCCTCCGTGTGATGGATGTGTGAAGATCCGACCGTTTTCTAGTCGCGGGGGCAGCTCTGCGCCTTGGGGGTTCTGACGAGGAGGGGTCGTGGGGATGTTCTGGGGGGGTGCTCGGCGTTCCACGCCGGGCGGTCTGAGACACGCACGTTCATCGTCTTGCTCGTCGTTGTGGTTGCGGCGGGTGTCGGTGCTTGTGGTGATGGCGCTGGCCGTTGAGGCGGCGACGGTCGCGGCGGATTCGGGGGTGGCGTTCGCCGCTCCTCGGTCGGAGCGGGAAGGGACCGTCGCGTCGGCGCCGTCGTACGGGGTGGCGGAGGCGCGGGATGTGCTGTCGGCGCGGCTGATGGCACGGTTGCAGGGTCGGCGGATCGAGGCGTTGAGCGAGCGTACGGATGCTTCGCAGACGTTCGTGAACGCCGACGGAACGGTGACGTACACCGCGTTCGCGGAGCCGAAGTGGACCCAGCGCGGCGGCTCGTGGGTGAATCTGGACCCCACGCTCCAGTTGCGGGCCGATGGCAGTGTCGTGCCGGTGGCGGCCGAGACGGATCTGGTGCTGTCCGGCGGTGGTTCGGGGCCGTTGGCTTCGTTGACGGTCGACGGCAAGAACCTGTCGCTGACGTGGCCGACGGCGTTGCCGATGCCGGTGCTGTCCGGTGCCAAGGCGACGTACGCGAACGTGCTGAAGGACGTGGACCTTGAGTTGACCGCTTCGCTGAAGGGCGGGGTGGAGGAGACGCTGGTGGTCAAGTCCGCCGAGGCGGCCTCCGGCCCGGGGCTGTCGGATCTGGTGCAGAGCGTGTCGACCAGCAACGGCGTCATCGCGGCGACGGACGCGGGCGGGAATCTGACGGTGACCGACGGCACCGGCCGTCTGCTGGTGAACTCTCCGGCGCCGGTGATGTGGGACTCCGCGACCAGTACCGAGCCCGCTGTGGCGGGCGGCGGGAACAGCATCGCCGGGCTCGCGCCCGCGGAGGCGGACAAGGCGAAGCCCCGCGCGGGCACCCGTTCCACCGCCCAGGGGCCGGGTTCGCACGCCCACCATGCGGCGGTGAAGACCACGTTGAAGGACCGCAAGCTCCATCTGACGGCCGACCGTGGGCTGTTGACGGCGAAGAGCACCGTCTTCCCGGTCTACATCGACCCCGCCTATGTGCCGCATCCGGCCAGTGGCAGCCGCCTGCACTGGAACGAGGTGCAGCAGGCGTACCCGAACACGTCGAACTACGACTCCAGCCCATCGAACGGCAACGGTGTCGGGTACCAGGGGTTTTCCTCGCCGAAGGGAATCGAGCGGACCTACTACCGCGTCAGCATTCCCCCGGCGATCTGGGGTGGCACGGTGCTGAGCGCCGACATGAAGATGACGGAGAGCTATTCCGCGTCGTGCGGCACCACGTCCTACGGTGTCCAGGCGTGGTCCACGAATGTCTTCGACGCCTCCACCACGTGGGCCAACGCGCCGGGGAAGGTCGCCCAGCAGAGTTCGGTGAACTTCGGTCCGGCGTGTACGTCCAGCCCGTCGGGGACGTTCAGTTTCATGAACCAGGTCACCAACGCCGCCGCGAACCACTGGCAGACCATCTGCTTCGTGCTGGTCGCCAGCAGTGAGACCAACGAGGTCCAGTTCAAGCGGTTCTCCAGCGCCGCGTCACTGTCGATCACGTACAACACCCCGCCCACCACGCCGACTTCGCTGGCGGCCTCGCCGACGGCGACCGACGGTTACGCGGCCAGTGCGACTCCGACGCTGTCGGCGAAGGCCACCGACGCCAACAGTGACACCGTGCGGCTGGACTACCAGGTGCTGTCGGGTACCACCGTCAAGGCTTCGGGGAGTTCGGCGTTCGTCAACTCCGGCACTGCTGGTACGTGGAAGGTGTCCACGGCTCTGGCGGACGGCTCGTACACCTGGAAGGTCAGGGCGTACGACGGCCGCGACTATTCCGCGTGGACGGCGGCCAAGTCCCTGATCATCGACACCACGGCACCGGCCAACACTACGGTCTCGTCCAGCGACTTCCCTTCGAACGTGTGGTCGGGAACCCCGGACTCCAAGGGGAACTTCAGCGGTGCGTTCACTTTCGCACCGCCCACCAGTGACGTGGCGCAGGTGGCGTGGACGCTGGACAGCGGCACGTGGACGTACACCGCGACGAGCGGGGCGGCGTTCACCAAGACTCTGACCTTCGGGGCGGGTCGGCACGTGATCAGTGCCAAGACCCACGACAAGGCCGGGAATATCGCCACTGGGACCTCGTACGTCTTCTACGGCGGTGACGGCGCGGCGTTGACCGCCCCGGCGCCCGGTGACCGTCCCGCGCGCAGGGTTGCCCTGACCGCCCAGGGCAAGCCCAACTACACCGGTGTCACCTACCAGTACCGTGTCGGTGAGACCGATACCTGGCACGACGTTCCCGCCTCGCATGTCACCAAAGCGGACGGGACGACGCTGGCGGCCTGGCCGGTCGCGCTGACCGTTTCCAACGGGCTGGCCACCCCCGCCCCCTTGACGTGGAATATCACCGACACGCTCGGCGACGGGCCGGTGGACGTACGCGCGAACTTCACTGACGGCACCACCCCGGGAGCCTCCCCGGCCACCACGATCACCGTGGACCGCAACGCGGGCACCGCCCCCTTGCTGAGCGCGGGTCCGGCCTCGGTGAACGCCCTGACCGGTGACGCCTCGCTGTCGGCCACGGACGCCTCCGGGTTCGATCTCACCGTCACCCGTAGCGCCTCCTCCCGCCGTCCCACGAACGGGTCGGCGCAGGAGGGGCAGGCGGCGATCTTCGGTCCGCAGTGGACGGCGGGCACCACCGCCGAGATCACCGGCTCGGACTGGTCCTACCTCCGTAAGGCGTCGGACAGGTCGGTGGCGCTGGTCGATGCGGACGGTGATCCGACCGGGTTCACCGCGGCCTCCGGCGGCGGGTGGAAGCCCGAACCGGGCGCGGAGGACCTGACACTGACCGGCTCCCTGCTCACCGGCACCTTCACCCTGAAAGACAGCGAAGGCACGACCACCACGTTCGCGAAGGTCGACCCCTCGGCCACGACGTGGCAGGTGACCTCGACGTTCCTGCCGACCACCAACTCCACCACCCAGGTCGTCTCGGAGAAGATCCCGGTCGGCAACACGTTCCTGGCCCGCCCGAAGTACGTGATCGCGCCGACGTCCGCGGTGACGCAGTCCACCTGCGCCACGACTCCCGGAACCAAGGGCTGCCGCGTACTGGAATACGTGTACGCCACGGCCACGACCGCGACCGCCTCGGCGTTCGGTGACTTCACCGACCGGGTCTCCCAGATCAGACTGTGGGGCACCGACCCCGGCGCGTCCGCGGCGACCGCGGTCACGGTCTCGCAGTACGCCTACGACACCACCGGCCGCCTGCGCCAGCAGTGGGATCCGCGTATCAGCCCGTCGCTGAAGACGGCTTACGACTACGACAGCGCGGGCCGGATCACCACGCTGACCCCGCCCGGTGAACTGCAGTGGACGTTCGCCTACGGCAGCGCCGGGAACACCGCGACGGCGGGCGACGGGATGCTGCTGTCGGCCTCCCGGCCGACGCTCACTCCCGGAAGCGCCACCCAGACCAACGGCACCGCGAGCACGAACCTGGTCTACGACGTGCCGCTGAGCGGCGGTAAGGCGCCCTACCCGATGTCCGGCGGCGACGTGACCGCCTGGGGGCAGAGCGACGCGCCCTCGGACGCGACGGCGCTGTTCCCCTCGGACGCCGTACCCGCGTCGCACGACGGCGCCGCGCTGACCGCCAACGCCTACCAGCGCGCGATCATCGCCTACACCGACGCCTCGGGCCGTCAGGTCAACACCGCCAACCCCGGCGCACACATCACCACCACCGAGTACGACCGGTACGGTCACACCGTCCGTGAGCTGACCGCAGCCAACCGTGAACTGGCCCTCGCCACCGACGGCGACAGCCTGGCCGAGCAGCAACAACTCGGCATTGACGCTCTGCCGTCCGCCGAGCGGGCCCAACTGCTGTCGACCGTATCGGTGTTCAACACCACAAGCGTGGCGGCCGACGCCGGTACGAACAAGGACACCGACCCGGCCAACGCCGGCCAGCGGGAGCTGGAGAAGTCCGGCCCCCTGCACATGGTCACCCTTGCCAAGGCCCGGCCCGCGACCGCGGGCGGCACCAGCCTGCCCGCAGGGTCCTTCGCCCCGGCACGTGCGCACACCGTCACCGCGTACGACCAGGGCCGCCCGACCAACGGCACCGCCACCGTGACCAACCAGCCGACCACCGTCAGCATCGGCGCCGACGTCCACGCGGGCGACGCCTACACCAGTGACGGTGACACCCGGACCAGCACCACCGGATACGACTGGACCAAGGGCCTGCCCACCACTACGGTCACCGACCCGGCCGGACTGAACCTGGTCAGGACCACCGCCTACGACGCTCAGGGCCGCGTCATCAAGACCACCCTGCCAAAGTCCACCGGCACCGACGCGGGGGCCACCGTCACGACCTACTGGTCCGCCACCGGCACCGGCGCCTGCAACGGACGACCTGAATGGGCCGACCTGCTCTGCTCGACCGGCCCGGCCAGTGCGATCACCGGCGGCGGCACCAACCCGTCCCAACTGCCCACCACAACCACGACCTACGACCGGTGGGGCAGCGCCGCCACCGTCACCGACACCGCGGGCGCCTACACCCGCACCACCACCACGAGCTATGACGCGGCCGGACGTACCACCGGCACCTCGGTGACCGGCGGCGTAGGGACCGCGGTCCCCGCCACCACCGCCACGTACGACCCGGCCACTGGCAAACAGGCCACCGCGAGCGCCGACGGCAAGACCATCACCCAGGGCTACGATGCGCTGGGACGGCTGATCTCCTACAGCGACGGTGCGGGCAACACGGCCACCACCTGGTACGACGCCCTCGACCGGCCCATCAGGGTGACCGACTCGGCCCCGTCGACCACCACATACACCTACGACACCGCCAGTGATCCGCGGGGTCTCGAAACCGGCCGCGCCGACTCCGTCGCAGGCACCTTCAACGCCACCTACGACTCCGACGGCCGCCTGGCCACAGAGGCCCTGCCAGGCGGTTACACCGTGACGTTCACTCGGGACGAAACCGGCGCCGACACCTCACGCACCTACGCCAGTGACAACGACGGCCTGATCGTCACGGCTGACTCGGCCACCCTGACTGTCCATGGCCAGCAGGTCACCCACACCACCGACACCGGAAACCAGGCATACACCTACGATGCCGCAGGCCGGCTGACTAACATCGAAGACGTCCAAGACGCCACCATCACCCACCGCGCCTACGCCTTCGACAAGAACACCAACCGCACCAGTCTCACGACAACAGTCGACAACCCCGACGGCACGGCCGGAACCCCGGCCACAGTCAACTACACCTACGACAGCGCCGACCGTCTCTCCACAGCGGGCACGGTCTACGACGCACTGGGCCGGACCACTGTCCAGGCCACCGGCACTACCCTCGGCTACTACGCGAACGACGTCCTCCAGCAGGAGACGATCGGCGGGAAGCGCGAGCGCTGGAGTCTCGACGCTGAGAACAGGCTTTCTCTGTCCACCGTGGAAACCCAGCAAACAGATGGCAGTTGGACAGCAACGAGCAGCACGGTCAGTCACTTCGGCTGCGGTTGTGACAGCCCAACCTGGTCACAGAGCGGCGGCACTATCGCCCGTAACGTTCAGGACTTGGAAGGTCGGTTGAGTGCCATCACTACCGCGACCGGTGGTGTGAGCCTCCAGCTCACCGATTTGCACGGCGACGTCACTGTCCAGCTTCCCTTGGACGCAAGCCAATCGCTCTCGGTCTACCGTTACGATGAATTCGGCAACGCCATCGGAACATCCGCAACCCCAACCTACGGCTGGCTTGGCGCTTACGAGCGGGGCAGCGATCACATCGGGGGCGTGATGCTTATGGGCGTGAGGGCGTACGACCCCTCCACGGGTCGCTTCCTCCAGACGGACTCCGTGCCCGGCGGCAACGCGAACGCCTATACCTACCCTTCGGACCCGATCAGATCCTTTGACCTCACAGGCCAGTTCAAGGTCACCTGGGGGTGGGTCAGCGGGACGATCTACCTCAACAGAAGGGAAACCAAGAAGGCGGGCCGCGCCGCCGCTGCGGCCACCATCGTCAATGCGGCGTCCACAGTTCTCGTTGGCTCGGGTGTCGGGGTCATCGCGAAGTGGGTCTTTATGAACGCCGGGACCATCGCGGTGAAGGCCCAGTGGGCATACGCGGACCACAAATGCCTCAAGCTGAAGTGGCCTTTTGGATATCCTGGGTTGATTCCAGGTAGCTACAAAAAGGGGTACTGCAAGTAACATGCGCAATCTGAGTGCATTCAGCATGCTATTGAGCGGCCTCGTCCTCGTAATCGCGACAATCGCCATGATCACGACGGACGACATGTGGGTGCGTATCGGGTTCGGCGTGGCGGCGGTGTTCGTCGTGGTGGGCACCGTGCGGGAGATTCGGAACTCTCGACGAGACTGATAAGCCATCTCGGCCAGGTGCCGGGTCACGCCCACATGGCGTGACCCGGCATTCGGTGCGCCGCCGCGATCGACCAACGCCTCACCTACGACGAATTCGGCAACCCCGAAACCCTCACCGCCGCCACCCTCATGGGCGTCCGCCTCTACGACCCCACCACCGGCCGCTTCCTCCAAACCGACCCCATCCCCGGCGGCAACGCCAACGCCAACGAATACTGCAACGGCGACCCCGTCAACTGCTACGACCTCGACGGTAAATTCGGCAGTTGGCACTGGCGCAACCCGATCCACGTAAGCCGCTGGAGCCCTCTCCACCGCGGCTGGGGAAGCGTTGCCAAGAATTCCTGGAAATGGACGAAGCAGCGCACTCGTCACTATTCCCCCGCACCCTTTAATAGTGCCCTGCGCTATACAAGCACAGCCTTTCGAAATCACTATTTCCGGGCCTGCCTCTGGGGCGGAGCGTCGGGGATAGGTATTTCCGCAGTGGCCAAGGTGGCCAAAAAACTTCTGCCAGGCGCCCTGCTGGTTGGCTGTGCGGTCGGAGCAGGGCAGTATCGATGGAACTAAAGAGGGCCAATCGTATGGAAAATAAGCAAAGCAGAAATCAGGGGAGGTGGCGGGTGAACGAACCTCTGAATTTCATCGGGTTCACCTGCTGCATGGTGTCCATGGTGGTCATACGGGCAGCGTGGCCGCGTTCTCCCGAGTGGGTACCTCCGCTTGCCTCAGTGGCGATTGGCTACGTCTGCTGGTTGACGTATCGCCTACTGAGAAGGAGAGGGGAATGAAAGAAGAGCGAGAATTCGGAACTCTCGACGAACGGACCCGCGCCGCCGTCGGCAAGGCGTACGCGGACAGCCCCGACGAGGGCGACGAGATGTCGGTACGCCTGCGGATTCGGTGCGGGCCCTGAGGCCGCGCACCTCCTCCGCCGCAGTTCAGACGGCCCTCCGCGCAAGCGGCTACACGTTAAAGCGGAATTCGACCACGTCGCCGTCCTGCATCACGTATTCCTTGCCCTCCATGCGGGCTTTGCCCTTGGCGCGGGCTTCGGCCACGGAGCCGGTGGAGACGAGGTCGGCGAAGGAGATGACCTCGGCTTTGATGAAGCCCTTTTGGAAGTCGGTGTGGATGACGCCGGCGGCCTCGGGGGCGGTGGCGCCGCGCTTGATGGTCCAGGCGCGGGATTCCTTGGGGCCGGCGGTGAGGTAGGTCTGGAGGCCGAGGGTCTCGAAGCCGACGCGGGCGAGGGTGGCGAGGCCGGGCTCCTCCTGGCCGACGGACTGGAGGAGTTCGAGGGCTTCGGCGTCGTCGAGCTCGACGAGGTCGGACTCGAGCTTGGCGTCGAGGAAGATCGCCTCGGCGGGGGCCACGAGGGCGCGCTGCTCGTTCTTGAAGTCCTCGTCGGCCAGCTCGTCCTCGTCGACGTTGAAGACGTAGAGGAACGGCTTGGTGGTGAGCAGGTGCAGCTCGTGGAGGAGGGTGCCCTGCTCGGTGCCCTTGGTGATGCCGCGCGAGAAGAGGGTGTCACCCGCGGCCAGGATCTCCTGGGCGGCCTCGGCGGCGGCGAGGACCGCGGCCTTCTCCTTCTGGAGGCGGGCCTCCTTGGTGAGGCGCGGGATCGCCTTCTCGACGGACTGGAGGTCGGCGAGGATCAGCTCGGTGTTGATCGTCTCGATGTCGTCCTTCGGCGAGACGCGGCCGTCGACGTGCACCACGTTGTCGTCCTTGAAGGCCCGGATGACCTGGCAGATCGCGTCGGACTCGCGGATGTTCGCGAGGAATTTGTTGCCCAGGCCCTCGCCCTCGGAGGCGCCGCGGACGATGCCCGCGATGTCCACGAAGTCGACGGTGGCGGGCAGCACCCGCGCCGACCCGAAGATCTCCGCGAGCGTGCCGAGGCGGGCGTCGGGGACGCCCACGACTCCGACGTTCGGCTCGATCGTGGCGAACGGGTAGTTGGCCGCCAGCACGTCGTTCTTGGTCAGGGCGTTGAAGAGCGTCGACTTGCCGACATTCGGCAGACCGACGATTCCGATGGAGAGCGACACGTGGAGACTTCCCGGAGCGGTGGGCTGGTGGGTGTTCGGACGGCCACCAGTCTACGGGCCGCCGCCGTACCGCCCGGCCGCCCGTCGAACACCGGCCCGAGGACGTCACCGCACCCGGTACGGCGACCGCCCCGAGGAGGCGCGCGCCAAAAAGCCCCGCCCCGCCCCGGAGGGGCAAAGCGCGTGTCCCGCCGTGCGATCACCCGACTGCCGTGCCTACTGTAAGTAGGTGGACCAACACAGTGCGCGTTCAGGTGCCGCTCCGGGACCCGGCGGAGAGGCCACAGTCGGGGTGTACCGCGCCCCGCGCCCCCGGCAGGCCGTCATGGCCACCGCGGTACGGCAGACCGTCCACCGGCTGCGTACCGCCCAGCGGCCCAGGCCACGGCTGACCGGCCTCGGCACCGGGCTGCTGACCACCGCCGTGACGGTCGCGGGCGGCGGGATCGACGTCCTGCTCTTCGACGGCCCCGGCGTCTTCTTCGGCCTGGTCTTCGTCGCGGTGTGCGTGGCGGCGGCGGTGTACGTACGCCCGTACGACCTGGTGGCGGCCCCGGTGGCGGCGCCGATCGCCTTCGCCGTGGGCATCGCGCTGACCGCCGACAGCGGGGGCGGCGGCCTGGCCGGTCATCTGCTCGGCGTCTTCACCGGGCTGGCGCTGATGACCGGCTGGCTCTACGCCGGGACGGTGCTGGCCGCCGCGATCGTCGGGATCAGAGCTTTGCGGCTGCCATCGCGGCGCCGACGATCCCCGCGTTGTTCTGCAGTTCAGCGGGAACGATCTCGGCGCTGATCCCCTTCACCAGGGGCAGGAACTTCTCCGACTTGCGGCTGACGCCGCCGCCGATCACGAACAGGTCGGGCGAGAAGAGCATCTCCACGTGCGCCAGGTACTTCTGGAGCCGGTGGGCCCAGTGCTCCCAGCTCAGGTCCTCGTCCTCGCGGGCCTTGACCGACGCCTTCTTCTCCGCGTCGTGCCCGTGCAGCTCCAGGTGGCCCAGTTCCGTGTTGGGCACCAGATTGCCGTCCACGAACAGGGCGCTGCCGATGCCGGTGCCCAGCGTCAGCATGATGACCGTGCCGCCCCGGCCGCGGCCCGCGCCGAACGTCATCTCCGCGACACCCGCCGCGTCCGCGTCGTTGAGCACCACCACGGGCAGGCCGAGGCGGTCGCCGAGCATCCCGCGCGCGTCCAGGCCGACCCAGCCGCCGTCCACGTTGGCCGCCGTACGGGTGGTGCCGTCCACCACCACCCCGGGGAAGGTCACGCCGACCGGGCCCGACCAGCCGAAGTGCTCGATGACCTGGTGCACCCCGTCGATCACCGACTCCGGAGTCGCGGGCTGAGGGGTGTCGATCTTGTAGCGATCGTCCGACAGGGCGCCCTGGTCCAGATCGACCGGAGCGCCCTTGATTCCCGTACCACCGATGTCCACACCGAACATATTCATGGCCCCCAGGTTAGAGGTGACGGGAAAAAGTCACCTCTTGGCGGATTCCCCGGCGGCGGCCTCGGCACGCAGATCGCGGCGCAGTTCCTTGGGCAGCGAGAACTGGATGGACTCCTCGGCGGAGGTCACCACCTGCACATCGGCGTAGCCGCGCTCGGCCAGCCAGTCCAGGACGCCGTCGACCAGGATCTCCGGGACGGACGCGCCGGAGGTGACACCGACGGTGGTGACGCCGTCCAGCCACGCCTCGTCGCACTCCTCGGCGAAGTCGACCAGGTACGACGCGCCGGCGCCGGACTGGAGGGCGACCTCGACCAGCCGGATGGAGTTGGAGGAGTTGCGGGAGCCGACCACGATCAGCAGGTCGGCGTCGGCGGCGATCTGCTTGACCGCGACCTGGCGGTTCTGCGTGGCGTAGCAGATGTCGTCGCTGGGCGGCGAGAGCAGGTTGGGGAAGCGCTCCTTGAGCGCGTCCACGGTTTCCATCGTCTCGTCCACCGACAGGGTGGTCTGGGAGAGCCAGACGACCTTGGACTCGTCGCGGACCGTGACCTTGGCGGCGTCGGCGGGGCCGTCGACCAGGTGCATGTGGTCGGGCGCCTCGCCCATCGTGCCGACGACCTCTTCGTGGCCGTCGTGGCCGATCAGCAGGATGTCGTAGTCGTCCTTGGAGTAGCGGACGGCTTCCTTGTGGACCTTGGTCACCAGCGGGCAGGTCGCGTCGATCGAGGCGAGGCTGCGCTGGGCGGCCTCCTCGTGGACGACGGGGGCCACGCCGTGCGCGGAGAAGATCACGATGGCGTTCTCGGGCACCTCGTCCGTCTCGTCGACGAAGATCGCGCCCTTCTTCTCCAGCGTCTGGACCACGTATTTGTTGTGCACGATCTGCTTGCGCACGTAGACCGGGGCGCCGTACTGCTCCAGCGCCTTCTCGACGGTGATCACGGCCCGGTCCACGCCCGCGCAGTACCCGCGGGGGGCGGCGAGGAGGACGCGGCGGGGGCTCGTAGCGGCAGTCATGGGGTCCATCGTACGGGGGCGCTGATCGCACGCGCGGGGGCGTACGGGGGTGCGGCCGTTCGGCGGCGGTGTCGGTCGCGCCCACTACGCTGCGGGCATGGCTCTGAACACCTCGGCGCAGACGCCGATCCCCGTCGGTGAGGTGTCGCGGCTGATCGGCGGCTGGATCGACCGGCTGGGCGCGGTGTGGGTGGAGGGGCAGATCACCCAGTTGTCGCGGCGGCCGGGCGCGGGCGTGGTGTTCATGACGCTGCGCGACCCCTCGCACGACGTGTCGATCACGGTGACGTGCTTCCGCGGTGTCTTCGAGCAGGTCGCGGACGTGGTCGGCGAGGGCGCGCGGGTGGTGATGCACGCCAAGCCCGAGTGGTACGGGCCGCGCGGCCAGCTCTCGCTGCGCGCGGTGGAGATCCGCCCGGTCGGGGTGGGTGAACTGCTGGCGCGCCTGGAGCAGTTGAAGAAGACGCTGGCGGCCGAGGGGCTCTTCGCGCTGGACCGCAAGCGGCCCATACCGTTTCTGCCGCAGCTCATCGGCCTGGTGACCGGCCGCGCCTCGGCGGCCGAGCGGGACGTGCGGGAGAACGCGCGGCTGCGCTGGCCCGCCGTCCGCTTCGAGGTGCGCAATGTGCCGGTGCAGGGCGCGAGCGCGGTGCCGCGGGTGATCGAGGCGGTACGGGAGCTGGACGCGCGTCCGGATGTCGACGTGATCGTGGTGGCGCGCGGCGGCGGCAGCGTCGAGGACCTGCTGCCGTTCTCCGACGAGGAGCTGGTCCGCGCGGTCGCGGCCTGCCGGACCCCGGTGGTCTCGGCGATCGGCCACGAGCCGGACTCGCCGCTGCTCGACCTGGTCGCCGACCTGCGGGCGTCCACCCCGACCGACGCGGCCAAGCGGATCGTGCCGGATGTGCGCGAGGAGCTGGCGCGCGTCCAGTTGGTACGGGACCGGGCGCTGCGGGTGATGCGCGGGCTGCTGGACCGGGAGGAGCGCGGCCTTGAGGCGGCGCTGAGCCGTCCGTCGATGGCGGCGCCGTACGGGATGATCGACGGCCGCGCGGCGGAGGTGGCCGACCGGGTGGACCGGGCCCGCCGCACGCTGCGCCATCTGCTGGAGCGCGCCGACGCGGATCTCTCGCACACCCTGGCGCGGGTGGTCGCGCTGTCCCCGGCCGCGACGCTGCGCCGCGGGTACGCGGTGCTCCAGCGCGAGGACGGCTCGGTGGTACGGGACCCGGCGGAGGTGGCCCCGGACGACGCGCTGCGGGCGCGGGTGGCCGAGGGCGACTTCACGGTGCGCGTCACGGAGTGATGCCGGGGTGGGCGTGGGCGGCGCGCGGTGCGGCGGCGCGCGGTGATGTCGTCGTCACGCGGTTCGGTGTCGCGCGCTGATGTCGGTGTGCGCGTCGCCTGACCTGTCCCACCCCGCGCCTAGGCTTGCCCCCATGGCAGACACGGCAGGCACCACCGATACGGCGGACCGGGAGAGCGGCAGCGCGGCCCTCGGGTACGAGCAGGCGCGCGACGAGCTGGTGGACGTCGTACGGCGGCTGGAAGCGGGCGGCGCGACCTTGGAGGAGTCCCTGGCCCTGTGGGAGCGGGGCGAGGAGCTGGCCAAGGTCTGCCGCCGCTGGCTGGAGGGCGCGCGGGCCCGGCTGGACGCGGCGCTGGCGGCGGAGGAGGACGACGAGGAGGCGGAAGACGTCACGGGGGCCGCACAGGAGTGACAGGGGTCACGCTTGCCCCAGGGAATGGTTGAACGTTCACCCAGGTTGGTCGGAGTGTTCCGACGCGCCGCTCCCCGGCGCGCCCCCCTCGCACGACCGAAAGACCTGAGGATCCCGCATGACTCTCGTGCTCGACACCGCCGCCCAGGACCTGCTCTTCCGTGAGGCCCGCACCGCCAACACGTTCACCGACGAGCCGGTGACCGACGAGCAGGTCCAGGCCATCTACGACCTGGTGAAGTACGCGCCGACCGCGTTCAACCAGCAGCCGCTGCGCGTCGTCCTGGCCCGTACCGAAGAGGGGCGCGAGCGCCTGGTGCGGCACATGAGCGAGGGCAACAAGGCGAAGACGTCGACCGCGCCGCTGGTGGCGATCCTGGCCGCGGACAACGAGTTCCACGAGGAGCTGCCCACCCTGCTCCCGGTCTTCCCGCAGGCCAAGGACGTGATCTTCGCCGAGCGCCCGGTCCGCGAGCAGTCCGCCGCGCTGAACGCCGCGCTCCAGGTCGGCTACTTCATCATCGGCGTCCGCGCCGCCGGTCTGGCCGCCGGCCCGATGACCGGCTTCGACGCCGACGGAATCAACAAGGAGTTCTTCGCGGACGGCGAGCACTCGGTGCTGGCCGTGGTCAACATAGGCAAGCCGGGCGAGGCCGCCTGGTACGACCGCAACCCGCGCCTGTCGTACGAGCAGGTCGTGACGACCGTCTGATCCGTACGACGGACCGACGTATGTCCGTATGACCGGGCACCTGGTCACACGTACGTCCGTACGACCGGCTACCGGTGGGACGTATGTCCGTACGACCGGCTACCGATTACTGGCCGCCGCGCTCCTTCAGCGCGGCGGCCATCGTCGTCAGCTCCGCGTCCTTGCCGGTGCCCAGCACCACCGTGGTGACGCCCTGCTCCTTACGGACCAGCGCGTTGTACTTCGGCCCCGCGTAGCGCTCCCAGACCAGGCCGCCCGCGGTGACCGTACGGCCGCCGTCGCGGTGCGCGCCGAAGGTGACGTCCTTGATGTACGGCTCGGCCGCGGCGTTGCTCTGCTCGACGGCGACGTACTGGTCCTCGGGGTCGACGAAGCCGATGTGCCAGGTCACCGCCTGCGGGTCGGCCGCGCTGTAGGTGACCGAGGTGGCCCGCCAGGTCGCGGGCAGCCCCTCGGGCCCCGCCACCTTGTACGGCGCGTCGCGCCGCGCCTGGCCGAGCTCCACCGAGAAGGTGACCGGCTTGGTCGGGTCGGCCTTCGAGTCGTGCGGGATGAACACGTAGATGAGGGCGGCGACGGCGCCGATCACCGCCATCGACAGCACCAGGTCCCGCACGGTCTTGTTGCCACGTTTGTCTGCTGCCACCCGACCATCGTCCCCCATGCCGGGAACGGCCCCGGACGCCGGGGTCCGCACCCTCCACGGGTCCCGGCCCGCACCGGGCCCCAGGCGCTCATGTGACGTGCACCCTGCTCATATTCGCGCCGAACCGATAGGGTCGGAACACCCTCATATTCCGGCCGTCCTCGTACAGAAAGGTGCGCGTGATGACCGAACAGCATTTGCCGCCCCAGCTCGAAGTGAGCCCGGAGGCCCCCGACCGCAACCTGGCACTCGAACTCGTACGCGTCACCGAGGCCGCCGCGATGGCGGCCGGACGCTGGGTCGGCAGGGGCGACAAGAACGGGGCCGACGGCGCCGCGGTGAACGCGATGCGCACCCTCGTCCACACCGTCTCGATGAACGGCGTCGTCGTCATCGGCGAGGGCGAGAAGGACGAGGCGCCGATGCTCTACAACGGCGAGCGGATCGGTGACGGCACCGGGCCCGAGTGCGATGTCGCCGTCGACCCGGTGGACGGCACCACGCTGACCGCCAAGGGCATGCCGAACGCAGTGGCGGTGCTCGCCGTCGCCGACCGCGGCACCATGTTCGACCCCTCGGCCGTCTTCTACATGGACAAGCTGGTGGTCGGCCCCGAGGCCGCCGAGTACGTCGACATCACCGCGCCGCCCGCGGTCAATGTGCGCCGGGTCGCCAAGGCCAAGGGCAGCGCGCCCGAGGACGTCACCGTCGTGGTGCTCGACCGGCCGCGGCACGACGGCATCGTGAAGGAGATCCGCGAGACCGGCGCCCGGATCAAGTTCATCGCCGACGGCGACGTGGCGGGCGCGATCATGGCGGTGCGCGAGGGCACCGGCGTGGACATGCTGCTGGGCATCGGGGGCACGCCCGAGGGCATCATCGCGGCCTGCGCGATCACCTGCCTCGGCGGCACGATCCAGGGCAGGCTGTGGCCCAAGGACGACGCCGAGCGGCGCCGGGCGCTGGACGCCGGGCACGACCTGGACCGGATTCTGCACACCAAGGACCTGGTCAGCGGCGAGAACGTCTTCTTCGTCGCCACCGGGATCACCGACGGCGAACTGCTGCGCGGGGTGCGGTACCGCGCGGAGACCGCCACCACCTCGTCGCTGGTGATGCGCTCCAAGTCCGGCACGATCCGGCAGATCGACTCCACGCACCGGCTGTCCAAGCTGCGGGCGTACAGCGCGATCGACTTCGACCGGGCGCGCTGAGGCCCGCTCCCCGTCTTCGGTACGTCCTTCGGTATGTCGGCTGCCGCCTGCCGCGGCGCACTCGGGCCCCGTATTCCCGGATGCGGCGCGGCGGGCGGCGCCCGGCCGACGAAACTCCTGAGCCGCTGAGCCGTACGGTCAGCCCGCGGCGGCGATCTGCGGGTCGGGGCGCTGGAGTTCGACCTCGCGACGGCGGCGGCGGGCCAGCACCACGCGGCGCTCGGCGGCGGTCATGCCGCCCCACACCCCGTACGGTTCCGGTTGGAGCAGGGCGTGTTCGCGGCATTCGAGCATCACCGGGCAGCGCGCGCACACGCGTTTGGCCGCCTCTTCCCGGGACAGACGAGCGGCAGTGGGCTCCTTCGACGGGGCGAAGAACAGCCCCGCCTCGTCACTGCGGCAGGCGGCCTCCGAGTGCCAGGGCCCGCCCAGATCCCGCGGATGACCGGGCGGGTAGGCGGTGTCCGTGACGGGCTCGATCGGTTGAAGCACGGGATACTCCTGACGACGGCTCGGCGATTGCCACCCTGGCGCGTCACCGACCACTCCCCCGGCGGGCGCGGATCTCAACGGCGGCAGTGCGGCGGCGTGCTCGAACCCCTACCCGCTGTACGCGACTTCATGCGCACCGTGTTCGCCCGGCGCGAGAGCCCCGCAAGCCTGTGACCTGCGGATGGCGGAAACACGCACGATGCTTGGCGCACTTACGCACCATCAATCACAGCCGTTACGGAGTCGGGGGGCGTGAAACCGCCGCTGCCCGCTCACCCGTGCGCGAGGCCGCCTCACCCCGGCGCCGGAGGCTCCCCCGACCGGTCCCGCGCCTCAGCTCTCGAGGTTCTTCTTCGTCCAGTCCTTGACCTTCTTGCCGCGCTTGGCCTTCGCCTCGACGCCGCCCCAGAAGGCGAAGCCGTCGATGCGGACCACCGGCGCGTCGGCGTCCGGCGCCTCGAACGCCTTGACGTCGGAGCCGCCCATGATGCCGACGACCCCGCCGCCGCGCAGCGTCACGTTCTCCGGCAGCTTGACGCTGATGCCGCCCATGATCGCGGTGCAGTGGATGACCAGTTCGGGCGAGGTGAAGGTGGCCTCGGTGAGGTCGATCTCGACGCCGCCCATGATCGCGACCGCGGTGATCCGGTGGCCGACGCGCCAGCGGCCCTTGCGCTCGGCCCCGCCGAGGATGCCGACCAGGTTCGGGTTCTCGCCGCTGGGGTCGGGGGCGTAGTGGTAACCGCCGCGCGCCGCGGGGGCGGGCGCCGGGGCGCTGGTCCTGCCCACCGGCAGATCCCTTACCAGCGGCTCCAGTTCGCCCATCGTCTTGGCCGCGTAGACCTGGTCGAGCCGCTCGGAGTGCTCCGACGAGTCCAGACGGCCCTCGGCCAGGGCCTCGCGCAGGATGTCGGCGATCCGGTCCCGGTCCGCGTCCGACGCCCGCAGGTCCGCTTCCGCGGTGGGCTTGCCCGTACGCACCGGCTGGGGCTGCTCTTGCGCGCGTTTCTGGAGCTGCGATTCGTCCACGTCCCTACGGTACACAGACGCGATAGATCGCGACTACCCCGAAGTACCCCCTAGGGGTCCGGCCCGCCCGGCCGTTCGGGGGCGTTCTAGAATCGGGAGGCCGCAGCGCCGCCGCCGAGTGAGGAATGCCCCATGCCTGAGTTCGCCTACACGGATCTGCTTCCCCTCGGCGAGGACCCCACCACGTACCGCCTGCTCACCGCCGAGGGTGTCAGCACCTTCGAGGCGGACGGGCGTACGTTCCTCACGGTCGATCCGGAGGCGCTGCGGCTGCTCGCGGCCGAGGCGATGCACGACATCTCCCACTACCTGCGCCCGACCCACCTCGCGCAGCTCCGCCGCATCCTGGACGACCCGCAGGCGAGCCCCAACGACAAATTCGTCGCGCTCGACCTGCTGAAGAACGCGAACATCGCGGCGGCCGGCGTGCTCCCGATGTGCCAGGACACCGGTACGGCGATCGTCATGGGCAAGCGCGGCCAGCAGGTCCTCACCGCGGGCGGCGACGAGGAGGCGCTGTCGCGCGGGATCTACGACGCGTACACCAAGCTCAATCTGCGCTACTCGCAGATGGCCCCGCTGACGATGTGGGACGAGAAGAACACCGGCTCCAACCTGCCCGCGCAGATCGAGCTGTACGCGACGGACGGCGGCGCGTACAAGTTCCTCTTCATGGCCAAGGGCGGTGGCAGCGCCAACAAGTCCTTCCTCTACCAGGAGACGAAGGCGGTGCTGAACGAGGCGTCGATGATGAAGTTCCTTGAGGAGAAGATCCGTTCGCTGGGTACGGCGGCCTGTCCGCCGTACCACCTGGCGATCGTGGTGGGCGGGACCAGCGCCGAATTCGCCCTGAAGACGGCCAAGTACGCGTCCGCGCACTACCTGGACGAGCTGCCCGCCGAGGGCTCGGCGGCCGGACACGGCTTCCGGGACAAGGAGTTGGAGCAGAAGGTCTTCGAGCTGACGCAGAGGATCGGGATCGGGGCGCAGTTCGGCGGGAAGTACTTCTGCCACGACGTGCGGGTGGTGCGGCTGCCGCGGCACGGCGCGTCGTGCCCGGTCGCCATCGCGGTGTCCTGCTCGGCGGACCGGCAGGCGCTGGCGAAGATCACCGCCGAGGGCGTCTTCCTGGAGCAGTTGGAGACGGACCCGGCGCGTTTCCTGCCGGAGACCACCGACGAGCACCTGGACGACGACGTCGTCCGCGTCGACCTCAACCGGCCGATGGACGAGATCCGCGCCGAGCTGACCAAGTACCCCGTGAAGACCCGGCTTTCGCTGTCCGGGCCGCTGGTCGTGGCCCGCGACATCGCGCACGCCAAGATCAAGGAGCGGCTGGACGCGGGCGAGGAGATGCCGCGGTACCTGCGCGACCACGCCGTCTACTACGCGGGCCCGGCCAAGACGCCCGAGGGGTACGCCTCGGGCTCCTTCGGGCCGACCACCGCGGGCCGGATGGACGCCTACGTCGAGCAGTTCCAGGCCGCGGGCGGCTCCTTCGTGATGCTCGCCAAGGGCAACCGCAGCAAGCAGGTCACCGACGCGTGCGCCGCCCACGGCGGCTTCTACCTCGGCTCCATCGGCGGCCCCGCCGCCCGCCTCGCCCAGGACTGCATCAAGCGGGTCGACGTCCTCGAATACGCCGAACTCGGCATGGAAGCCGTCTGGAAGATCGAGGTCGAGGACTTCCCCGCCTTCGTCGTCGTCGACGACAAGGGCAACGACTTCTTCCAAGACCCTTCCCCCTCCCCCACCTTCACCACCATCCCCCGCCGCCAAGGCGCCTGACCCCTGCGGGAAGCTCGCCGCCTACGGCTCTGCCGCCCCGCCGGGGGGCCGCGCCGCGGGGGGGCGGTAGCCGCGGGCGCGCACGGCACGGGCACGAGCGGGTACCGCCCTGCGGGGCGGTGGCTTGCACGGGTGCGCGCTGTCGCCGCCGCGGGGGGCGGGCGTGCGCCACTGGAAAGCCGCGGCGGCGGCAGGCGCGGACGCGCACGGCACAGGCACGGGCGGGTATCGCCCTGCGGGGCGGTGGCGGCACGAGAGCCGCGACGGCACCAGCGCGGCACGGGTGCGTGCAGACCCGCGGGGCGGCAACGACCGCATGCTCGCGCACGGTAGTGGGCACGCGCTTGCCCTGCGGGGTGGGGCCGCAACTCCGCAGACTCGGGAGCGGCGACGGCGACATACGCGGGCGCGAGCGCGCACTGCACGCGGGCTGGGCGATGGTGCCCGCAGGAGCAGCGGCAGACGCGGACGCGGCAGCAGGTAGCGCGGGCAGCGCGCAAGGCGAGTCGAAGCAGGGCCCGGCGGCAACGGGCCATAAGTCGGTGCACCTGATGCGGCGGGGCGTGGCAGCGCCCGCGTTACGGGGCCGGCCCGGCGGCTGATCGCCGACGCCCGTCACCCGGCATGCGTCGCGACGCGGCGCTGAACCGGGCGAAGGCCCCGCCGGAGGGGGCGCGGCACCGCGCCGGAGCCCTGCCGGTTACCCAACGGCCGGGGGTGACACCCCAGCGTCCACGCCGCAGGCCCGGCGGGGCGACCGCCGCGTATGCCAGCGCACGGCGCCGGGGCGGCGGGGCGGGCCGAAAACCGCGTGGGGTGGGGGCCGCTGATTACGCCAGCACGCAGTGCCCGGGCGGCGGGGCCGGCCGAGAACCGCACGGCGGCGGGGCACCACCCGCCCGTGCCCAAGGGGCGACCCAGCGGGGGGACCGCTGACTACGCCAGCGCGTGGCGCCGGGGGTTGGTATAGGCCAAGGGCAGGGGGTGGACCTTCACGAAATCCGCAAGAAGTGGAGGGCTTGCAGGCCAGGGTGGTCGGGGGGTGGCGGAATGCCCGGCTCGCGCAGCGGGGCCGATTCATCAACCGTTGACATGTCCTTAGCGGGAGCGGAACATTCCGTACCTGGGAGAGCGCTCTCCCAACTGACGGCCCGTCATGACGCCTGCCGCCACGTCGTGCCGTCAGCCCCCCATGCGCACCATCAAGCAGGAGGTCTCCATGGCACGGAGGACCAGAAGGATCCCGGGGCTGCTCATAGCCCTGTCACTCGCCGCTACCGGCCTCGGTATCGGCGGGGTCGCGATGACGACCGGAAACGCTTCCGCCAGCACACCGGCCGCCGCGGACCACGCGGCCGACCACGCCGGGATGCCCGGCATGGCGATGCCGCTGACCGGCAACGGACTGGCGTCCGGCGACGACCCGGACGGCGACGGTTACATCATGGCGAACCCGCCGGTCACCGGCGTGACACCGTCGACGTACGAGCCGCCGCACGCGTACTTCCACGAGTTCCAGGCCCAGTGTGCCCCCACGCACACGGCGCCGGACGACCCGATCGTCTTCCCCGGCCAGCCGGGGGCTTCGCACGACCACACCTTCATGGGCAACACCAGCACGAACGGCAACTCCACGACGGCCTCGCTGGAGACCGGTAACACGGTGTGTCTGGCGCCCGGCGACAAGTCGGCGTACTGGATGCCGAGTCTGTTCAAGGGCACCCAGAAGATCCTGCCGGTCGGCACGCAGACGATCTACTACAAGTCGTCTGTGAACGACTACACCAGCGTCCGCCCCTTCCCCAAGGGCCTGCGCTTCGTGGTCGGCAGCCCGAGCCAGACGCAGGACGAGTTCCAGCACCTCAAGGGCACCGTCGAGGGCTGGGAGTGCGGGACCAGTTACCACAACTGGAACATCCCGGTGAGCTGCCCCAACACGCCTGACACGCAGCTCAACATCCGTCTCCAGGCCCCGAGTTGCTGGGACGGCATCCACCTGGACGTGCCGGACCACAAGAGTCACATGGCCTACCCGGTCGCCGGCGGCGCCAACCAGAACGTCTGCCCGGCCGACCACCCGGTCGCCCTGCCGATGATCGAGTTCAAGATGGCCTGGCCGGTGAACGGCGACATGTCGCAGGTCCACCTCTCCAGCGGCCAGGGCTTCTCCTTCCACTACGACTTCTTCAACGACTGGGACGCCCCGACCCTCAACGCCCTGGTCACCCACTGCATCAACGGTGGACTCCAGTGCGACGCCCGCGGTTACGACCAGTCGCAGCCCCAGAAGGGCGCGGCTCTGAACCAGAACTACCAACTGCCGTAAGCCCGGACACCGCGCTCTCCCACGCGGGCCGGGCTTTACGCGACCCCGTGGGAGAGCGCTCTCCGGAAACCTGTCCCCCCAACACACAGGTGATCTATGAACAGCCCCGCACTTCCCCCCTCTCAACCCCCCACAAGCAGCACAGGCAGCACGACCGGCACACCCGGCTCACCGGTGACATCCGTCTTCTCCCGGCGCGCGGCCCTCGGCGCGCTGGCGGCCCTCGCGGCCACCCCGGTACTGGCGGGCCGCGCCTCGGCGGCCACCGCGGCCACCGCGTCCGGCGCGAACGGTACGAAGGCCGGTTCGACGGCCGGTACGAAGGCCGGTCCGCGCGCCGCCGCCGCGGACCCCGACTTCGGCCCCAACGTCCTGGTCTTCGACCCCTCGATGCCGATCGCCGACATCCAGGCGAAGGTCTCGGACGTCTTCCGCCGCCAGGAGTCCAACCAGTTCGGCACCGACCGCTTCGCGCTCTTCTTCAAGCCGGGCACGTACGAAGGACTCGACGTCAACGTCGGCTTCTACACCCACGTCGCCGGGCTCGGCCTGTCCCCCGACGACGTCGACATCCACGGCCTGGTGCACGTCGAGGCCGACTGGATGCAGGGCAACGCCACCCAGAACTTCTGGCGCAGCGCCGAGAATCTGTCGGTCACCCCGACCGGCGGCTCCAACCGCTGGGCGGTCTCGCAGGCCGCCCCGCTGCGCCGCGTGCACATCCGCGGCGAGGTCCCGCTGTGGAACGGCTACGACGGCTGGTCCAGCGGCGGCTTCATGGCCGACTGCAAGGTGGACGGCCGGGTCGTGTCCGGCTCCCAGCAGCAGTGGCTGACCCGGAACAGCGCGCTCGGCGAATGGGCCGGTTCCGTATGGAACATGGTCTTCGTCGGCGTGGACGGCGCGCCGCCGCAGAACTTCCCCGACCCCTCCCACACGGTGGTCGACAGCGCCCCGGTGATCCGGGAGAAGCCCTTCTTGTACGTGGACGGGTCCGGCGCGTACCAGGTGTTCGTGCCCGCGCTGCACAGCAACGCCCGCGGGGTGACCTGGAACGGCGGCGCGCAGGGCGAGTCGATCCCGCTGACCGACTTCTACGTCACGAAGCCGGGCGACTCGGCGGCCACGATCAACTCCGCGCTGGCGCAGGGCAAGCACCTGCTGGTCACGCCGGGCGTGTACGCCCTCGACCAGACCGTGGAGGTGACGCGGGCGGGCACGGTCGTGCTGGGCCTGGGCATCGCCACGCTGCTGCCGGACAACGGCATCACCGCGCTGTCCGTCGCCGACGTCGACGGTGTGAAGATCTCCGGGCTGCTGATCGACGCGGGCGCCACGAATTCCGCGGTGCTGGTCCGCGTCGGACCGCGGGGCGCCGGCGGCGGCCACGCGGGCGACCCGACGCTCCTCCAGGACGTGTTCGTGCGCATCGGCGGCGCGCAGGCCGGCAAGGCCACCGTCAGCGTCGAGATCAACAGCTCCGACGTGATCGGCGACAATTTGTGGCTGTGGCGGGCCGACCACGGCAGCGGTGTCGGCTGGGACGTCAACACCAGCGACACCGGCCTGGTCGTCAACGGCGCGCGCGTCACGATGTACGGCCTGTTCGTGGAGCACCACCAGAAGACCGAGGTGCTCTGGAACGGCGACGCCGGACGGACGTACTTCTTCCAGAACGAGATGCCGTACGACCCGCCCAACCAGGCGGCCTGGATGGACGGTTCGCGGCACGGCTACGCCGCCTACCAGGTGGCGGACTCGGTCTCCTCGCACGAGGCGTGGGGGCTGGGCAGCTACTGCCTGTTCCTCGCGGACCCGAGCGTCGTCGCCGACAGCGCCCTGCTGGTGCCGAACACGTCCGGGGTGCGGCTGCACGACATGGTCACCGTCTCGCTCGGCAACGACGGGACGATCAGCCATGTCGTCAACGAGACCGGTGACCCGGTGAACAACACCAACTCCGGTATCTCCTACCTGGTGAGCTACCCGTGACCCCCTCGGAGGACGAGATGCGCGCACATGTGATCAGGAGGACGGCCAGGCGCGGCCTGGCGCCCCTCGCGGTGGCGGCACTGGTCGCGGCGGGTCTCGCCGTCGTGCAGGCCCCGGCCGCGCAGGCGGCGGGCAGCGTGGTCAAGGTGACCGGCTCGCAGGGCAATTGGCAGCTCACCGTGGACGGCGCCCCGTACACCGTGAAGGGTCTGACGTGGGGTCCGCAGCCCTCGCAGGCGGCGGCGGACCTGCCGGACGTGGCACGGATGGGCGTCAACACGATCCGTACGTGGGGTACGGACGCGAGCAGCGCGCCGCTGTTCGACGCGGCGGCGGCCAACGGCATCAAGGTGATCGCCGGTTTCTGGCTCCAGCCGGGCGGCGGTCCCGGCTCGGGCGGCTGTGTCGACTACCTGACGGACACCACGTACAAGAACAACATGCTCGCGGAGTTCCCGAAGTGGGTGAACACCTACAAGGACAACCCGGGCGTGCTGATGTGGGACGTCGGCAACGAGTCGGTGCTGGGGCTCCAGAACTGCTACAGCGGTGACCAGTTGGAGCAGGAGCGCAACGCGTACACCTCCTTCGTCAACGACCTGTCGAAGGCGGTGCACGCGGCGGACCCGAACCACCCGGTGACGTCGACCGACGCGTGGACCGGCGCGTGGCCGTACTACAAGCGCAACACCCCGGACCTGGACCTGCTGGCGGTCAACTCCTACAAGGACGTCTGCAACGTCAAGTCGGCGTGGGAGAGCGGCGGTTACGACAAGCCGTACATCATCACCGAGGGCGGCCCGGCCGGTTCGTGGGAGGTGCCGAACGACGCGAACGGTGTGGCGGACGAGCCCACCGACCAGCAGAAGGCGGACGGTTACACCAACGCGTGGAACTGCGTGGCCGGCCACCCCGGTGTGGCGCTGGGCGCCACGCTCTTCCACTACGGCAACGAGGACGACTTCGGCGGCATCTGGTTCAACCTGGTGCCCGACGGCCTGAAGCGGCCCTCGTACTACGCGGTCAAGCGCGCGTACGGCGGGAACACCTCGGGTGACAACCAGCCGCCGCTGGTGACCGACATGACCGTGGACAACGCCACTTCGGGCGTGCCCGCGGGCGGCACGGTGACGATCACCACCTCGACCTCCGACCCGGAGAACGATCCGATCACGTACCAGGTGCTGTTCAGCAGCATCTACATCGACAACAACGGCTCGCTCACTCCGGCCGCGACCACGCAGAACGGCGGCACGCTGACGGCGAAGGCGCCGGAGAAGGTCGGCGTGTACGAGGCGTACGTCCGCGCCACCGACAACCACGGCAACGTCAGCTACGGCTCCAAGTCGGTGCGGATCGTGCCGCCGAAGCCGAACGGTACGAATGTCGCGCTCAACAAGCCCGCGACGGCCTCCACGTACCAGACCGACCCGACCGGCGGCTGCCCGTGCACCCCGTCGAACGCGGTGGACGGCAACGCCGGGACCCGCTGGGCGAGCGACTGGAGCGACCCGCAGTGGATCCAGGTCGACCTGGGCGCCACCACCGCCTTCCACCACGTCCAGCTCTCCTGGGAGTCGGCGTACGCCAAGGCGTACGACATCCAGACCTCCGACGACGGGCAGAACTGGACGACGGTGAAGTCCGTGACCGACGGCAACGGTGACATCGACGACCTCGACGTCTCCGGCACCGGTCGCTATGTGCGCCTGACGGGCACGCAGCGCGGCACGGCCTACGGGTACTCGCTCTACGAATTCGGCGTCTACAACTAAGCGGAGAGGAGGTGCGCTCATGTCGGACACCGTTACCGGTACGGGTTCGGACTCCCGCATCGACCGGGCCCAGCCGTACGCGCTCAGCCTGTTCCGTATCGTCGTCGGGCTCCTGTTCACCTGCCACGGTGTGGCGTCGCTCTTCGGCGTGCTCGGCACGGCCGAGCTGTCGGCGGGCCGGTGGCCGGGGTGGTACGCGGCGCTGATCCAGCTCGTCGGCGGTGTGCTGGTGCTGTTCGGGCTGGCGACCCGGCCGGCCGCGCTGATCGGCTCGGGGTCGATGGCGTTCGCGTACTTCGACGTCCATCAGCACCGGGGGCTGCTGCCGATCGAGAACGGCGGTGAGGCGGCGGTCTTCTTCTGCTGGACGCTGCTGCTGATCGTCTTCTCGGGGCCGGGCGCCCTGGCGCTGGACCGGCTGCTCGCGGACCGCAGGTCGGCCGCGCGGGCGGCGCTCGACGCGCAGGAGGCGCAGGACGGGGGGAACGGCCGGCTGGCCATGCCCGCCTGAGGCTCCGCGCGGATCTCACGCGGCCTCGCCCGGCTCCACGCGGCCTCGCCCGGCTCCACGCGGGCTCGCGCGGCTGCGCGCGGATTCGGCCGATCTCACCACGGGGAGACAGTGCCCGGGAACACCCTGGTGTTCCCGGGCACTGTTATAGGCATGAGCGAATACCGGATCGAGCACGACTCGATGGGCGAGGTACGGGTGCCCGCCGAGGCGAAGTGGCGGGCGCAGACGCAGCGCGCGGTGGAGAACTTCCCGATCTCGGGGCAGCGGATCGAGCGGGCGCACATCGCGGCGCTGGCCCGGATCAAGGCCGCCGCCGCGAAGGTCAACGCGGAGCTGGGCGTCCTGGACAAGGACACCGCCGAGGCGATCCAGGAGGCCGCGGCCGAGGTCGCCGAGGGCCGCTGGGACGAGCACTTCCCGGTGGACGTCTTCCAGACCGGTTCCGGCACCTCGTCCAACATGAACGCCAACGAGGTGATCGCCACCCTGGCCACCGAGCGCCTGGGCCGCGACGTCCACCCCAACGACCACGTCAACGCCTCGCAGTCGTCCAACGACGTCTTCCCGTCCTCCATCCACATCGCGGCGACGGCGGCGGTGACCGGCGACCTGATTCCGGCGCTCACCCGTCTGGCGGAGTCCCTGGAGGCGAAGGCGGCGGAGTTCGCGACCGTCGTGAAGGCGGGTCGCACGCACCTGATGGACGCCACGCCGGTCACGCTGGGCCAGGAGTTCGGCGGCTACGCGGCGCAGGTGCGGTACGGGATCGAGCGGCTGCGGTCCTCGCTGCCGCGGCTGGCGGAGCTGCCGCTGGGCGGCACGGCGGTGGGCACCGGCATCAACACCCCGGCGGGCTTCCCGGCCGCGGTGATCGCGGAGGTGGCGCGCGCGACCGGACTGCCGCTGACCGAGGCCCGCGACCACTTCGAGGCGCAGGGCGCCAGGGACGGCATCGTGGAGACCTCGGGGCAGCTGCGGACGATCGCGGTCGGCCTCACCAAGATCGCCAACGACCTGCGGTGGATGTCCTCGGGGCCGCGTACAGGGCTGTCCGAGATCGCGCTGCCCGACCTTCAGCCCGGCTCGTCGATCATGCCGGGCAAGGTCAATCCGGTCATCCCGGAGGCGGTGCTGATGGTGGCGGCGCAGGTGACGGGCAATGACACGGCCATCTCGGTGGCGGGCGCGGCGGGCAACTTCGAGCTGAACGTGATGCTGCCGGTGATCGCCCGCAACGTCCTGGAGTCGGTCCGGCTGCTCGCCAACGTCACGCGGCTGCTGGCGGACCGCACGGTGGACGGGATCACGGCGAATGTCGAGCGGGCCCGCGAGTACGCCGAGTCCTCGCCTTCGGTCGTCACTCCGCTGAACCGTTACATCGGGTACGAGGAGGCCGCGAAGGTCGCGAAGAAGGCGCTGGCGCAGCGGAAGACGATCCGCGAGGTGGTGATCGAGTCCGGTTACGTCGAACGCGGTCTGCTGTCCGAAACGCAGCTCGACGAGGCGCTGGACGTTCTGCGTATGACGCATCCGTAACAGTGCTTCCGTAAACTCTGTTCATGACAGCCGAAGCCGATCTCTCGACCCGCACCGGGGAGCGCCACTTCTGGACGCCCGGCGCGCAGGTGCTGTGGCGTTACCGGGGGAACGGCACGGACGCGGTGCACATCTGCCGTCCGGTGACCGTGGTGCGCGACGACGCGGAGCTGCTCGCGGTGTGGATGGCGCCCGGTACGGCGTGCGTGAAGCCGGTGCTGGCGGACGGGACGCCGGTGCACCGGGAGCCGCTGGCGAGCCGGTACGTGAAGCCGCGGGTGGCGCGGGTCGAGCCGTGGTGGGGCGCCGGGGTGCTGAAGCTGGCGCGGCCGGGCGAGCCGTGGTCGGTGTGGCTGTTCTGGGAGCCCGGGTGGCGGTTCAAATGCTGGTATGTGAACCTTGAGGAACCTCGTCGGCGCTGGTCGGGAGGGGTGGACTCGGAGGATCACTTCCTCGACATCTCGGTCCACCCGGACCGCTCCTGGCGCTGGCTGGACGAGGACGAGTTCGCGCAGGCGCAGGCGGACGGGCTGATGCCGGCGGAGCTGGCGGCGCGTGTGCGGCGGGCCGGTGAGCGCGCGGCGGGGGTGGTCAGGGCCTGGGGTCCGCCGTTCCGTGACGGCTGGGAGGACTGGCGGCCCGACCCGGCGTGGCCGGTGCCCGCGCTGCCGCCGGACTGGGACCGGCCGCCGTCGTAGAAGCGGCGGGCCGGGCCGGGGGTACGGCCGCGGTGCGTACGGTAGGGGGCGTAAGCGGGCGTAAGCCGTGGGGGGGCGGGAGTGAACCTCCGAGCCCCTTGTTGCGTCCCTGACCCCCAACCGTAGGATCGTGCTCCGGAACACTGCGCAATTGCCGATCGCGGCCTAGAGTTTGACGCTACGTCACAGCGACGCGAACACAGCCATTCGTACAGCCATTCAGCAGCAGCCATCCAGCAGCAGTCAGGGAGGCCCGGAACGGTGGGAACCGGCGGCTACGAGCACATGGGGATCCCCCCTGCCGACGATCACGAGGATCAGGGCAGGGACCGTACCGGCCAGGCCGAGGCGTTCGACGCGATCGGCGACCGGTACGACGAAGCGTTCCCGCACAAGGACGGGCAGGTCAGGGCCGGTGAATGGCTCGTCGAGACCCTGCCCGCCGGTGCCCGTGTGCTGGACCTCGGCTGCGGTACGGGACTGCCGACCGCGCGCCAGTTCACCGACGCGGGGCTGCGGGTGACGGGCGTGGACCTGTCCGCCGGAATGCTCGCGCAGGCACGGGTGAACGTGCCCGCGGCCGACTTCGTCCAGGCCGACTTCGCCGACCTCACCGAGGGCGGGCCGCTGGCGCCGGGAAGTTTCGCGGCGGTCGCCGCGTTCTTCTCGCTGCTCATGCTGCCCAAGGACGAGATCCCCGGCACCTTGCGGGCGCTCCACGGCCTGTTGGAGCCCGGCGGCCTGCTCGCCGTGTCGATGGTGGAAGCCGATCTGGACAATGTGCCGATTCCGTTCCTCGGTCACACCATCCGGGTATCCGGTTATCTAAGGGATGAACTGCGCCATGTCGTGGTGGACGCGGGCTTCGAGGTGATCAAGGAGGATTCGTACGCCTACGCACCGGCGAGCACCGACGTGCCGCCGGAGGAGCAGATCTTCCTCTCCTGCCGACGCGCCTGACCAGGCCCGACCCGCCGCGGCCAGCGCGTGGCGCACAGACGGATGGAACGACTCGCGTGACCACGGACCCGCCCCGTACGCCCAGGAACCACGCCGCGACCCCACCGGACCCGCGTGGCGGCTTCGCCGTACCCGAGACGCCTTCGGGGCCGAGTACCGCTGCGGGCCTCGGCTCGGCCACGGGCCACCACGAGCTGCCCCGCGCCGCCCGCGACTTCGAGTCGGCGCGCGGCCTGGCCTCGGCGGCCTCCGCCACACCCCCGCGCCCCGGTGGGGCCCGCCCGCACGACGAGAACGAGCCGGAGGGCAGGCCGGCCGAGCGCCCCGGCGCCGACCACCCGGCGGCCGAGCGCCCCGCCACCGACCGCCCCGGCGCGGACCGGCCCTCGGCCATACCCGGCGGATCCGCCCCCGAGACCCCGCGCGGACCCTCGCGCGCCGTGGAGCCGCACCTGCCGCCGCTGCCGCCCATCCCGACGCACGGCTCCGGCTGGACGGCGCCGCCCGAGGGCGAGTCGCTGGCGTCGTTCGTCAGCACTCCGCCGCGCGGCACACCGCTGGAAGCGGCGGGACACCCCGGCGACGAGGATTCTGTGGGGATGCGCATCCCGATGCCCGTGCAGACCGGTCCCGAGGCCGACCGGCTGCGATACGTGGGCGCCGCGACCCGGCGGATCGCCCGCGGGCTCGACCTCGACGAGATCCTGCTCGGCCTGTGCCGCTCGGCGGTGCCCGCCTTCGCCGACGCGATCCTGGTCTATCTGCGCGACCCGCTGCCGGTCGGCGACGAGCGGCCGTCCGGGCCGCTGCGGCTGCGGCTGCGGCGCGCCGACGGCGGCCTGGAGGAGCCCGCGGACCCGCTGGCGACCGCGACCGCCCCGGTCGGCGCGGCGCCGCTGCTGCCCGCCCTGGAGTCGTCGTACGGCGGCGCCGCCGAGTCCATCGCGGTGCTGCTCGACGGGCCGCTGGCGGAAGTGCTGCGCGGCGTACGGCCGGTCTTCGCCGACTCCCCGCGCGCCGCCGACGCGCTCGCCGAACTCCTCGGCCGCCCCGACCACAGCGATGCGCCGCTGCCGGGCATGCCGACCGGGCGCCGCGCCCTGCTGGCACCGCTGCGCGGCCGTCGCCGGGTGATCGGCGCCGCGGTGCTGCTGCGGCGCGCGGACCGTACGCCCTTCGAGGCGGACGACCTGCTGGTGGCCGCCCAGCTCGCCACGCACACCGCGCTCGGCGTCGACAAGGCCGTGCTGTACGGCCGCGAGGCGTACATCGCGGACGCCCTCCAGCGCGAGATGCTGCCGGACTCGCTGCCGCAGCCGACCGGCGTCCAGCTCGCCAGCAGATACCTTCCGGCGGCCGAGTCCGCGCGCGTCGGCGGCGACTGGTACGACGCGATCCCGCTGCCCGGCAGCCGGGTGGCGCTCGTCGTCGGCGACGTCATGGGCCACTCCATGACCTCCGCGGCGATCATGGGCCAGCTCCGTACCACCGTCCAGACCCTGGCCGGGCTCGACCTGGCGCCCCAGGAAGTCCTCTACCACCTGGACGAACAGGCCCAGCGGCTCGGCCAGGACCGCATGGCGACCTGCGTCTACGCCGTCTACGACCCGATCGCCCACCGGCTGGTGGTCGCCAACGCGGGCCACCCGCCGCCGGTGCTGCTGCACGCCGACGGTCTCGCCGAGGTGCTGCGCGTGCCGCCCGGCGCGCCCATCGGCGTCGGCGGGGTGCCCTTCGAGGCCGTGGAGCTGCCCGCGCCCGCCGGGGCGACCCTGCTGCTCTACACCGACGGCCTGGTCGAGTCCCGCAGCCGTGACGTGTGGGGCGGCATCGAGCTGCTGCGCGAACGGCTGCACGACGCCGCCAGCGTGGTCTCGCCGCCGCCGCTGGAGCCGCTGTGCGACGAGGTGCTGGAGATCCTCGGCCCCGGCGACCGCGACGACGACATCGCCCTGCTCGCCGCGCGCTTCGACGGCATCTCGCCCAGCGACGTCGCCTACTGGTTCCTGGAGCCGCACCCCCAGACGCCCGGCCGCGCCCGCCGCCTGATCCGCCAGGCCCTGCGCCGCTGGGACCTCGAGGACCAGTCCGACGCCGCCGAACTCCTGGTCAGCGAGATCGTCACCAACGCCGTGCGCTACGCCGAGCGCCCCATCACCCTGCGCCTCCTGCGCACCGACGTCCTGCGCTGCGAAGTCGGCGACGACGCGCCTCTTCTGCCGCGCATGCGCCACGCCGCCCCGGAGGAGGAAGGTGGCCGCGGCCTCTACCTCGTCAACCGCATGGCCCAACGCTGGGGCGCCACCCGCTTGGGCGCGGGCAAGGTGGTGTGGTTCGAGCTCCCGATCTAGGGCCGTACGGGGGTGGGGGTGCCGTCTTGGGTGGGGTTGCCGTGGGGGGGTGAACGCCCGCGGCACCCTCTTGCGTCAGCTCAGCGTCACGGCGGACCGTGGGTGGGAGCCGTCTTTCCCATGCTCACCGCGATCCCCTTTTTTTGCCGCCCTCTCGCCTCCGGCGGCTTAGATCCGGTGTCGACGCTCCTCTTCGACGGTCGCTCGTTCCTCGCTCCCTGCTCATCGTCGCTTTCGACACCGGCGCCGCCTTCGGCTCGCTGGCTACCGGCGAACCCCACCGCGCAGCGGTGCCGTAGGGGCGCAGCCCCTCGGGCGAACGCACCCCGCCGACTCGGCCACCAGCGTGACCGAGGGTCACCGCAAGGTGGCTCAGCGTGCCGACAGGCATATTCGGTGGGAAGGTGGGGAGCAGCGAGGTCATACGACTCCCGAGCGTGAGGACACTCTCGATGAGCACCCCGTACACCACCAACAACGCCGGTATCCCGGTCGAGAGCGACGAGCACTCGCTGACCGTGGGGGCCGACGGGCCGATCCTGCTGCAGGATCACTACCTGATCGAGAAGATGGCCCAGTTCAACCGGGAGCGGGTCCCCGAGCGGGTGGTGCACGCCAAGGGCAGCGGGGCGTACGGCCGGTTCGAAGTGACCAACGACGTCAGCCAGTTCACCCGCGCCGACCTGTTCCAGCCGGGCAAGCGCACGCAGATGCTGGCGCGGTTCTCGACGGTCGCGGGTGAGCAGGGCAGCCCGGACACGTGGCGGGACCCGCGCGGCTTCGCGCTGAAGTTCTACACCGAGCACGGCAATTACGACCTGGTCGGCAACAACACCCCGGTGTTCTTCGTGCGCGACACGATCAAGTTCCAGGACTTCATCAGGTCGCAGAAGCGCCGCCCGGACAACGGGCTGCGCGACAACGACATGCAGTGGGACTTCTGGACGCTCTCGCCGGAGTCCGCGCACCAGGTGACGTGGCTGATGGGCGACCGCGGCATCCCCAAGTCGTACCGGCACATGAACGGCTACGGCTCGCACACGTACATGTGGGTCAACGGCGGCGGCACGAAGTTCTGGGTGAAGTACCACTTCAAGACCGACCAGGGCATCGACTTCCTCACCCAGGCGGACGCCGACACCCTCGCGGGCCAGAACGCCGACTACCACCGGCAGGACCTGTGGGAGTCCATCGACCGCGGCGACCACCCGTCGTGGACGCTGTATGTGCAGGTCATGCCGTTCGAGGACGCGGCGGACTACCGCTTCAACCCGTTCGACCTGACGAAGGTGTGGCCGCACGGCGACTACCCGCTGATCGAGGTCGGCCGGATGACGCTGGACCACAACCCCGAGGACTACTTCGTCCACATCGAGCAGGCGGCGTTCGAGCCCTCGAACATGGTGCCGGGCATCGGCCCGTCCCCGGACAAGATGCTGCTCGGCCGCCTGTTCTCGTACCCGGACACGCACCGGTACCGGATCGGCCCCAACTACGCCCAGCTCCCGCCGAACCGCCCGCACTCGCCGGTCAACTCCTATGCCAAGGACGGCCCGATGCGGTACGAGCCGTCGAACGCGGGGGCGCCGTACGCGCCCAACTCGTACGGCGGACCGGCCGCTTCGCCGCAGGCGTACGGGGAGGTCACCGGCTGGCGGGCGGCGGGCGAGATGGTGCGCGAGGCGTACGCGCTGCACGCGGAGGACGACGACTTCGGGCAGGCGGGCACGATGGTGCGCGAGGTGCTGGACGACGCGGCGCGCGCCCGGCTGGTGTCGAACGTGGCGGGCCACCTCAGCGACGGGGTGAGCGCGCCGGTGCTGGAGCGGGCGCTGACGTACTGGCGCAATGTCGACCAGTCGCTCGGCGACCGGATCACCGGTGAGGTCAAGACCGGCTGACGCCCACCGAAGCGCAGCCCCGAGGCACGTGATCATGTCCCGTGCCCCGGGGCTGCATCGTGTCCGGGGGCGGGTCAGGTGCGGGTTCGAGGCTTTGCCAAGGTTTGGGTTTCCCGAAAATGTGATATCTCTTTGATAGACACTTTTTCGGAGGAACGGGGACCCGCCATGTCGGACCAGAAACCACAGCTCGCCGTCGACGCACCGGACATGCCCGCGCCGCGGGTGCAGGAGCGACGGGCGGTGGGCATGCCCGGTCTGCCCTTTCTGCTGCTCGCGCTGGTGGTGGTGGCCGGTGGTGTGGCGCTGATCGTCGCGGGCGCGGTGCACGCCAAGGACCACCCCGGCGCCCTCGCGACCACGCTGATCGTCGCGGGCGCGGTGGTCGTCCTCTGCGCGTTCATCACCCTGTTCGGCCTCACCCAGGTCGCACCGGGCTCGGCGCGGGTGTGCCAGCTCTTCGGGCGCTACCAGGGCACCATCCGGCAGGACGGCCTGCGCTGGGTGAACCCCTTCACCAGCCGCCGCAAGATCTCCACCCGGCTGCGCAACCACGAGACCTCGACGCTGAAGGTCAACGACGCGTACGGCAACCCGATCGAACTGGCCGCGGTCGTGGTCTGGCAGGTCAGGGACACCGCGCAGGCGACCTTCGAGGTCGACAACTACGTCCAGTTCGTGAGCATCCAGACCGACACCGCCGTCCGGCACATCGCGACCAACTACCCGTACGACGCCCACGACGGCCAGTCGATCTCGCTGCGCGGCAACTCCGAGGACATCACCGAGCGGCTGTCCGCCGAGATCGCCGCCCGCGTCGAGTCGGCCGGTGTGAAGATCATCGAATCCCGCTTCACACACCTCGCCTACGCGCCCGAGATCGCCTCCGCGATGCTTCAGCGGCAGCAGGCCGGGGCCATCGTGGCCGCCCGGCAGACGATCGTGGACGGCGCGGTCGGCATGGTCGAGTCGGCGCTGTCCCGGATCGCCGAGCAGGGGATCGTCGAACTGGACGAGGAGCGCAAGGCGTCCATGGTCAGCAATCTGCTGGTCGTGCTCTGCGGTGACCGCGCCGCGCAGCCGGTCCTGAACACGGGCACCCTCTACCAGTGACCTCCTCCGCGCCCGACGACGGGCCCGACGGGGCGGGCGGCGGGGAGACCGCCGCCCGCCCCGTACGCAAGCAGGTGCTGCTGCGGCTCGACCCCGCCGTTCACGACGCCCTCGCGTCCTGGGCGGCGGCGGAGCTGCGCAGCACCAACGCGCAGATCGAGTTCCTGCTGCGCCGCGCCCTCGCCGAGGCGGGCCGCCTGCCCAGCGCGACCCGCCCCCTCCCCCGCCGCGGCCGGCCCCCGAAGCCGTCGGCCGGTACGTAGGCCCCGCCCGCCACCGGCCTCCTCCCGACACCACCGCACGGCGGCGGAAGGCAGCGCTCCGGTGCGTATACATGGTGTGTATACCCGTGGTGTACAGTGCTCCGCATGTCAATTGGGCACACCCTGCTCGGACTCCTGGAGTCCGGCCCGCGCCACGGCTACGACCTCAAGCGCGCATTCGACGAACGGTTCGGACACGACCGCCCGCTGGCCTATGGGCAGGTCTACTCGACGATGGCCAGGCTGCTGAAGAACGGCCTGGTCGAGGTGGACGGCATAGAGCCGGGCGGCGGCCCCGAGCGCAAGCGGTACGCGATCACCGAAGCGGGGATCACGGACGTCGAGACGTGGCTGACGCAGCCGGAGAAGCCGGAGCCGTACCTCCAGACCACGCTGTACACGAAGGTCGTGCTGGCGCTGCTGACCGGCCGCCCGGCCGCCGACCTGCTCGACACCCAGCGCGCCGAGCACCTGCGGCTGATGCGCGACCTCACCCGCCGCAAGTCGGCGGGCGACCTGGCGGACCAGCTCATCTGCGACCACGCCCTGTTCCATCTGGAGGCGGATCTGCGGTGGCTGGAGCTGACCGCCGCCCGTCTCGACCAGCTCGCCGCGGAGGTGGCCAAATGAACGCGTCGACCGAGCCCCGACCCGAGCCGCTGCTGGTGGCCGCGGGACTGCGCAAGGCGTACGGCCCGACCCCGGCGCTGGACGGCGCCGACTTCAGCATCAGGCCCGGCGAGGTCGTCGCGGTCATGGGCCCCTCGGGGTCGGGCAAGTCGACCCTGCTGCACTGCCTGGCCGGCATCGTGAAGGCCGACTCCGGCCAGGTGCGCTACCGGGGACGCGACCTGTCGGCCATGTCGGACGGCGAGCGCAGCGCGCTGCGCCGCGCCGACTTCGGCTTCGTCTTCCAGTTCGGCCAGCTCGTACCCGAGCTGACCTGCCTGGAGAACGTGGCGATGCCGATGCGGCTCGGCGGCGCCAAGCGCAGGCCGGCCGAGCAGCAGGCGGCGCAGTGGCTGGAGCGCCTAGAGGTCGCCGACATCGCCGACAAGCGGCCCGGCGAGGTCTCCGGCGGCCAGGGCCAGCGCGTCGCGGTGGCGCGCGCGCTGGTCGGCGGCCCGCGGGTCGTCTTCGCCGACGAGCCGACCGGCGCGCTGGACTCGCTCAACGGCGAGCGGGTGATGCGGCTGCTGACCGACGCCGCGCACGACACCCGCGCCGCCGTCGTCCTGGTCACCCACGAAGCGCGGGTGGCCGCCTACTCCGACCGGGAGATCGTCGTGCGGGACGGGAAGTCGCGCGACATGGAGCGGGTGTCATGAACAGCCGCGAACCTCACGGCGCCGAGGCACCGGACCAGCCGGCCGGCGTGCGGACCTGGGCGCGCGACCTCGCGCTCGGCGCGCGTTTCGCGGCGGGCGGCGGACGCGAGGGCTGGACCCGTACGGTGCTGACCGCCGTCGGCGTCGGGCTCGGCGTGGCGCTGCTGCTGCTCGCCGCCGCCGTACCGGCCATGCTGGACACGCGGGAGCAGAAGCGGGTGGCCCGCGACACCTCCTCCGCCACGTTCATCGCCAAGCCGTCCGACCGCTCGCTCCTGGTGGCCGACGTCAGGACCGTCTACCGGGACTCGCAGATCGGCGGCTCGCTGCTCCAGGCCGAGGGGGCCAAGGCGCCCTCGCCGCCCGGCGTCGCCCATCTGCCGGGCGCCGGGGAGATGGTGGTCTCCCCCGCGCTGCGCAAGCTGCTGAACTCCACGCCGCTGCTGCGCGAGCGCATCCCGTACAAGATCACCGGCACCGTCGGGGAAGCCGGGCTGATGGGCCCGAGCGAGCTGCTGTACTACGCGGGCAGCGATCAGCTCACCGCCCGTGACGAGAACTACGGGCACGGCAACGCCACGCGGGTCACCTCGTACGGCTACCACGCCCCGTCCGAGGCGATGAGCCCGGTGCTGACGCTGCTGCTGGTCGTCATGCTGGTGGTGCTGCTGCTGCCGGTCGCGGTCTTCGTCGGCGCGGCGGTACGGCTGGGCGGCGAGCGGCGGGACCGGCGGCTGGCGGCGATGCGGCTGGTCGGCGCGGACATCCGGATGACCCGCAGAATCGCCGCGGGGGAAGCCCTGTTGGGGTCGCTGTTCGGGCTGGTGCTGGGCGCGGTGTTCTTCTTCACCGGTCGGCAGCTGGCCTCGCACTTCACGATCCACGACATCAGCGCCTTCCCCGCCGACATGACGCCGAACGCGGCGCTCACCACGCTGATCGTGCTGGCGGTCCCGGTGGCGGCCGTCGCCGTGACCCTGGTCAGCCTGCGCGGCACGGCGATCGAACCGCTCGGCGTGGTCCGCCAGGGGCTCGGCCGGCGCCGCACCCTGTGGTGGCGGCTGCTGGTGCCGCTGGTCGGCATCGGCCTGCTGGTCCCGCTGTTCGGTTCGGTCAACGGCAGCGACGCGCATGTCAACGAGTACCAGACCGCGGCGGGCGCGGTGCTGCTGCTGTTCGGTGTCACCACGGTGCTGCCCTGGGTCGTGGAGGCCGTCGTCGGACGGCTGCGCGGCGGGCCGGTCGCCTGGCAACTGGCCACCCGCAGGCTCCAGTTGAACAGCAACGGATCGGCGCGGATGGTCAGCGGCGTCACGGTCGCGGTCGCCGGGGCCATCGCGCTCCAGATGCTCTTCGCGGGCGTCAACGACACCTTCGTGCACTCCACGGGCGCCGACACGTCCCGTATCCAGGCCACCGTCAGCGCGCCGACCGCCGACGCGCGGCAGGCGGTCGACTACACCGCGAAGGTCCGGGCGACGCCCGGCGTGGCGCGGGCGTACGGCTTCATCGACACGCGGGCCACGCAGCCGGACGCCAGCAAGCTCGGCCCCGACGCCGAGACCGCCTACATCCCGCTGCTGGTCGCCGACTGCGACACGCTGCGGCAGATGGCGGACATCGGCTCCTGCGGGGCGGGCAGCGTCTACATCGTGCCCAACAACGAGCAGTGGGGCGCGTCGTCCAACGCGGACCTGGCCAAGTACGCCAAGCCCGGCAAGCGCCTCGACCTCAACACCGGCGCCCTGCCGTACACCGGCGCTCCGCGGCTGTGGACGGTCCCGTCCGACGCCCGTTCGGTCACGGCGCGGACCGACCCGCGCGGTCAGACCAACTGGGGCGTCCTGCTGACCCCCGAGGCCGTCGACCAGTCGAAGCTGGCCGATCCCACGGCCGTCGTCATGGTCAACCTCGACGCGGGCAAGCGGGACGCGGTGGAGTACCTGCGCAACACCGGGGCCGCGCTCGGCCCGACGGTCACCGTCTCGGCCGTGAGCGACAGCACCACGCAGACGCAGTACGGCCAGTTGCGGCGCGGCCTGTTCGTGGGCGCGGCCATCACCATGGCGCTGATCGGCGCCAGCCTGCTGGTCACGATGCTGGAGCAGCTCCGCGACCGCAAGAAGCTGCTCGCCGTCCTGGTCGCCTTCGGCACCCGGCGCACCGCCCTGGCCTGGTCGGTGCTGTGGCAGACGGCCATTCCGATGGCGCTCGGCCTGGTCCTCGCCTGTGTCGGGGGGCTCGGGCTCGGCGCCGCGCTCCTGGCGATGGTCGGCCGTACGTTCCACGTCGACTGGGCGATCGTCGCCCAGATGTCGGCGATCGGCGCGTCCGTCGTCCTGGCCGTCACCCTCCTCAGCCTGCCGCCGCTGTGGCGGCTGATGCGGCCGGACGGTCTGCGGACCGAATAGGCCGAAGGGCGAAGGGCGAAGGCCGAAGGGCGAACGACGCGACCGCCCCCGCGTCCGGAGGGGGGACGCGGGGGCGGTCGGAGGCGGGGGCGCGGGGGGGCGCGGGTTAGGCGGACGCGCCCTCGTGAGTGTGGTCGTCCTCGTGGGAGGGGTCCCGGTCGTCCGGGCCGGGACCGTTCGGGCCGGGGCCCTCAGGACCGGAACCCTCAGGGCCGGGGCCCTCAGGACCGGAACCCTCAGGACCGGGGCCCTCGGGGCCGGGGCCGTCCGGTGTCGGGCCGCCCGAGGCCGGGGCCTCCGGGTCCGCCGGGGGCTGACGGGTGGTGACCGGGGCGATCTCGTAGGCCGTCGCGCCGTGCGGACCGGCTGCGGCCGCCGCCCGCTCCTTGGTGTGGGCCCTGAGGTAGCCGACCACCGTGTTGCCGACCGCGACCAGTGGCACGGCGACGACGGCGCCGCCGATGCCCGCGATCATCGAACCGGCGGCGACGGACAGGACGACGGCCAGCGGGTGGACGCGGACGGCGCGGCCGAGGATGAAGGGCTGGAGGATGTGCCCCTCGATCTGCTGGACGGCGAGCACGACGACCAGCACCATCAGCGCGGTGAACGGCCCCTGGGTGACCAGGGCCACGACGACCGCGATGAAGCCGGAGGCGACGGCGCCGACCAGCGGCACGAAGGACGACAGGAAGATGACCACGGCCAGCGGCACGGCCATCGGCACGCCGAGGAAGAAGATGCCGACGCCGATGAAGATGGCGTCGATGAGGGCGACTATCACCGTGCCGCGCACGTACAGGGTGAGGGTGCGCCAGGCGCGCGGACCGGCGCCGGCCAGCCCGTCCCTGGCCGCGTCGGGGAACAGCTTGAGGAACCAGTTCCAGATGTTCGGCCCGTCGTAGAGCAGGAACAGCGTGCTGAACATCGCCAGCAGTATGCCGGTGAGCAGTTCGACGATGACGGTGACGCCCTGGAGCCCGGCGTCGGTCAGCGCCTTGGTGTTGGAGCCGATCGCTTCCTGGAGGTTCTTGGCGACCTGGTTGATCTGGTCGTCGGTGACGTGGAAGGGGCTGTTGAGCAGCCACTTCTTCACCTCGTTGACGCCGTCCTGGAGGCTGGTCGACAGATTGCTGATGTTGTCCATCACCTGCCAGACCACGAACCAGCCGACCAGGCCCATGATGACGAAGCCGCCGACGAAGACCATGGCCGTCGCCACCCCGCGCGGCACACCGCGCCGCTTGAGGCGGGCGACGAACGGCTGGAGCAGCGCGGTGATCAGCAGGCCGGCGGTGAAGGCCAGCACCACGAGCTGTACGGCGCCGATCACCCGCATCAGCACCCAGACGGTGCCCGCGAGCACCAGCAGCCGCCAGCCGACCTCGGCGCCGACGCGCATGCTCCACGGCACGGCCGACACCGGATCGGGCTGCGGCGCGCGCGGCGCGGGCACGACGACGACGGGCGGGGGCGCGACGGCCCCGCCTCCCGCACCGGCGGCCTTCGCCGTACGCTTTCCGCCGCCCGGTTCGGAGGCCGCGTCGGGCGTGTCGGCCTCCCGGTCCGTACCGGCGGAGGGGTCGGTGGCGGGAGCGGCGTCCGAGGAGTCGCGGCGCGGGTCCTCGATCGCGGCGCCGACGCCGCGGCTCGCGTTCACCGCCGCCTGGCGTTCGTCGATCCGTCCGGCGATATTGGCCAGCCCGGAGGCCAGTACGGCGCTCCAGTGGCGCTTGTCCGGCATTGCTCTCCCCTGACCCCGTCGACCATCTGTGGAACTGCTGAGAATGACGATGTTATTCGCGAGGAGGGTTGCCTCCCACATCCTCCCCGCGCCTACCCCGTTCCGGGACACGCACAAGCCCCCGGCCCTGAGGGCTCGGGGGCTTGCGGAGAGATACCGCGCACTGCCGCCTGACGGCTGGGCGCCGTCGGCTCAGTAGTAGTTGTGACTCTGCCAGAACGACCAGGCGCCGCAGGGGCTGCCGTACCGGCTGTTCATGTAGTTGAGGCCCCACTTTATCTGCGTGGCCGGATTGGTCCGCCAGTCCGAGGCGACCGAGGCCATCTTCGAACCGGGGTTGGACTGAACCAGGCCGTACGCCCCGGAGGAGGGGTTGGTCGCCGTGTAGTTCCAGCCGCTCTCGCGGGAGACGATGTTGGAGAAGCACGCGAACTGGTCGCCGCCGACGATGGTCTGCGCCATCGCCTTGACCTGCGCCACCGTGTACGAGGCCGTGACGGGGAACGTGGCACGTGAGTCGCCACCGCCCCGGCTGGCGGCCTCTTCGAGCTTGCGCTGCTTCTCCTTGGCAGCCGCCTCGTCCGCCGCCTTCTTCTTGGCGGCGGCGTCCTTGGCCGCCTGGACGCGGGCGGTCTGCTCAGCGGACTGCCGGGCCGTGGCATCGGCGGCGTCCGACTGCGCCTGCACCTGCTCGGTCAGCGAAGCCTGCTGAATCTGCTGCCCAGCGGGAATGTCCGCAAGGAGGGTCGTCGTGCCGGCTGCTTCGACAGGCTCGGAAGAGCCCTGGTCGGCGCCCGACGCGACGCCTACGACGGCGCCCACAGTGGTGACCGCAGTGGCCGAAGCCACCGCGAGTCCCCGGACCGAGATCCGGCTCACACGGTTTCCTTCCAGCATCGCCCGATGGGTGACCTCACGGACGAAATCGTGCCCCTGGCACGGTCCCCTTCCTGCCGGTCCGCCAATACGGGCCGGTCGGTCACGGGGGCACTGGCCCGGTGCGAACTCCCGGAGGAGTCCCGCGTGGTGCTCGGGCGGCTCATGGCGGTCGATGTGGATTTGTGTGGAGCTGCTGTTCCCACACCCCTGAGGGTGTAGGAGTGCCATAAGCGGGGCCTGACAGCCTCACACCCTGCCGTACGCGGACGCCGCGCGGCAATTTCCGGTTGAGTGGCAAAGCTCACACGCTGCGGAGGAGGGTAAATCCGAGCGGCGGACCCCGTAAAACGCTAGGCTGCTGCGCCCTTCACGCCGGGCGCAGCAGCCTCAACTCACGCTATCACTCAGTAAATCCGGACACTTCAGGCCCCCCGCCATTCGGGGGCCGTGCCCCGGTCAGGCCCCGCCGTCCTCCAGCATCTCGGTGACGAGAGCGGCGATCGGCGACCGCTCGGAGCGGTTGAGGGTGATGTGGGCGAACAGCGGATGGCCCTTCAGCTTCTCCACCACCGCCACGACACCGTCGTAACGGCCCACCCGGAGGTTGTCGCGCTGCGCCACGTCGTGGGTGAGGACCACCCGCGATCCGGCGCCGATCCGCGACAGGACGGTCAGCAGGACGTTCCGCTCCAGCGACTGGGCCTCGTCGACGATCACGAAGGCGTCGTGCAGCGAACGGCCCCTGATGTGGGTCAGCGGCAGCACTTCCAGCATGCCGCGCGCCACGACCTCCTCGATGACCTCCTTGGACGTCACGGCCGACAGCGTGTCGAAGACGGCCTGAGCCCAGGGGCTCATCTTCTCCGCCTCGCTGCCGGGCAGATAGCCCAGCTCCTGGCCACCGACCGCGTACAGCGGCCGGAAGACCATCACCTTGCGGTGCTGACGGCGCTCCAGGACGGCTTCGAGGCCCGCGCACAGGGCCAGCGCGGACTTGCCGGTACCCGCGCGCCCGCCCATCGACACGATGCCGACGTCGGGGTCGAGCAGCAGATCGAGCGCGATCCGCTGTTCCGCGCTGCGGCCGTGGATGCCGAACGCCTCGCGGTCGCCGCGCACCAGCCGCACCCGGCCGTCCTCGGTGACCCGGCCCAGCGCCTTGCCGCGCTCTGACTGGAGCACCAGTCCGGTGTGCACCGGCAGCTCGGCCGCTTCGGGCAGCGCGATGGACTCCTCCGCGAAGAGGGTGTCCACCTCGTCCGCCCCGACCAGCAGTTCCTCCATTCCCGTCCAGCCCGAGGTGATCGCCAGCTCGGCCCGGTACTCCTCGGCCAGCAGGCCGACGGAGGACGCCTTCACCCGCAGCGGCAGATCCTTGGAGACGACGGTGACGTCGTACCCCTCGGCCTGCAGATTGCGGGCGACCGCCAGAATGCGCGAGTCGTTGTCACCGAGCCGGAATCCGGCGGGGAGCACCCCGGGATCCGAGTGGTTGAGCTCGACACGCAGCGTGCCACCGACGTCACCGATCGGAATCGGTGCGTCCAGACGGCCGTAGCGGATCCGGAACTCATCCAGCAGCCGCAACGCCTGGCGGGCGAAGTAGCCGAGTTCCGGGTGGTGGCGCTTGGCTTCCAACTCCGTCACCACGACGACCGGCAGCACAACCTCGTGCTCGTCGAAGCGGGCGATGGCATTGGGGTCTGCGAGCAGCACGCTGGTGTCGAGTACGTACGTGCGCCGGTCGTTGTCACGGCGATTCTTGCTGGTCACCACGTGTGGACGAACCCCCTCGGGAGAGGTCGAACTGCGGTACCGGCAACCATGGGCCGGATGCCGGTCTCCCAGTGATATGCCCTGGAAAACCGTTGCCCATGCGAATGCATATGACAGTCATCCGACGGTCATCGCCCGGTCACCGACCGCTCACCGGCCATTACGCGGGAGAAACCGGCCTCCGCACGCCGTCGTCGAGCCCTCCCGGCACCGGATTCAGGCCGCCCCCACGCCCCCCGTACGGCCCACACCGCGCCCCGCGCGGCAGGGGCTCCACGGGGTCTTCCGTACCGGCGCGCCGGTACGGAAGTCGTCAGGTGCCGTAGCGCCGGTGCCTGGCCGCGTAGTCGCGCAGCGCCCGCAGGAAGTCCACCTTGCGGAAGGCGGGCCAGAAGACCTCGCAGAAGTAGTACTCCGAGTGGGCGCTCTGCCAGAGCATGAAGCCGGACAGCCGCTGCTCCCCCGAGGTGCGGATCACCAGATCCGGGTCGGGCTGGCCGCGCGTGTAGAGGTGCTCCGAGATGTGCTCGACGTCCAGGATCTCGGCCAGGTCCTCGATGGTGGTGCCGCGCCCCGCGTGCTCGTGCAGCAGCGACCGTACGGCGTCGGCGATCTCCTGCCGGCCGCCGTAGCCCACCGCCACGTTCACCAGCAGGCCGCCGAGCGCGTGCGTCTCCTGCTCGGCCTCCTTGAGCACCGACTGGGTGTGCGCGGGCAGCAGGTCCATGGTGCCCACGTGGTGCACGCGCCAGCGGCCGGTCGCGGCCAGTTCACGCACCGCGTCCTCGATGATGCCCAGCAGCGGCACCAACTGGTCGGCGGGGCGGTCCAGATTGTCGGTGGACAGCAGCCACAGCGTGACCACCTCGACACCGGTCTCCTCGCACCAGCCGAGCATTTCGGAGATCTTGTCGGCCCCGGCCCTGTGCCCCTGTTCGGGGCTGCCGCCGGACGCCTTGGCCCAGCGCCGGTTGCCGTCCAGGATCACGCCGATGTGCTTGGGGCCCTGCGCCACGTCCAGCCGGCGTTCCACCCTGCGGGAGTACAGCCCGTACACCAGGTCGCGCAGATTCATCGCACACCAGCCCCTCCTGGGCCTGTCGCCCGGCGGCCACACTACTGCGCACAAGGGCTCGCGGACGAACCGGGGAGGCGGGGCCGACACCCCCGCGTGATAAGCAGAGACCGTGAATATTCGTTCCCTCTACCGCGCCTCCGACGAGCGCTACGACTCGATGGAGTACCGCAGGACCGGCCGCAGCGGCCTCAAGCTCCCCGCCGTCTCCCTGGGTCTGTGGCACAACTTCGGCGACGACCGCACCCTGGACTCCCAGCGCGCCATCCTGCGCCGCGCGTTCGACCTCGGCGTCACGCACTTCGACCTCGCCAACAACTACGGGCCGCCGTACGGCGCCGCCGAGGCCAACTTCGGCACCCTCTTCGCCCAGGACTTCCGGCCCTACCGCGACGAACTGGTCATCTCCACCAAGGCGGGCTACGACATGTGGCCCGGACCGTACGGGGAATGGGGCTCGCGCAAGTACCTGCTGTCCTCCCTCGACCAGTCCCTGTCCCGCATGGGCCTCGACTACGTCGACATCTTCTACTCCCACCGCTTCGACCCCGACACGCCCCTCGAAGAGACGATGGGCGCGCTGGCGACCGCCGTCCAGCAGGGCAAGGCGCTCTACGTCGGCATCTCCTCGTACGGTCCCGACCGTACGCGCGAGGCCGCGCGCATCCTGCGCGAGCTGGGGGTGCCCGCCCTGATCCACCAGCCCTCGTACTCCATGATCAACCGGTGGATCGAGGACGAGGGTCTGCTGGACGTCCTGGAGGAGGAGGGCATGGGCTGCATCGGCTTCGTGCCGCTCGCCCAGGGGCTGCTGACCGACCGTTACCTCGGCGGCATCCCCGAGGGGTCGCGGGCCGCCCAGGGCAAGTCCCTCAACCCCGGCCTCGTCAACGACGAGACCATCGGCCGGCTGCGCGCCCTCAACGACATCGCCGCCGCGCGCGGCCAGTCGCTCGCCCAGCTCGCCCTGTCCTGGGTCCTGCGCGACCCCCGCGTCACCTCCGCCCTCATCGGCGCCTCCTCCGTCGCCCAGCTCGAGGCCAACGTCGCCGCCGTCGGCGCCGCCCCCCTCACCGCCGAGGAGCTCTCCTCCATCGACGCGCACGCGGTGGAGCCGGAGGGGGTCAACCTCTGGTCGGTCAGCAGCGAGGCCTAGCCTGCGGCTCGCTTCCGTTTAAAGGGGGTGCCCCCTTTCGCCCCTCACCGGGCGGAGGGGGGCACCCCCCTTTCTTTCGGGGCTCGGGCCCCGGGCCTGCGGCTGCGCCGGGCGGTACGCCGCGTTTTTCAGGGGCGCGGGGAACTGCGCGACCGGCCACGGCGATGGCTGCGCGTCACCACCGGGCCCGGAGGGGCAGTTCGGTGGTCTCCCGACCACCGGGCCGGTGGGGGCTGAGCGCGCAGTTCCCCGCGCCCCCGGGGGGGCATCGTCTTGCGGAGGGCGGGCGGACAGGGGGCGGGGGCCTGAGGGGGGCTCAGGGGGTGAGCAGGAGGGCGGTGAGGGTGCCGAGGAGCATGAAGGGCCCGAACGGCAGTGGGGTCTTGCGGGTGGCGCGCCGAGTGGCGATGAGGGCGAGGCCGATGAGGGCACCGAGGGCGAAGCCGAGAAACGTGCCGGTGAAGACGGTGGGCCAGCCGTACCAGCCGAGGGCGAGGCCGAGAGTGGGGGCGAGTTTGACGTCGCCGAAGCCCATGCCGGCGGGGTTGACGAGGAAGAGGAGCAGGTAGACGAAGCCGACGGCGAGGGCGCCGAACAGGGCGCGCGGCCAGGAGCCCCGGTGATCGGGGAACAGGGCGGCGAGACCGAGCAGCGCGGCGGTGCCGAAGAAGGCGGGGAAGGTGAGGACGTCCGGGAGCCGGAAGACCTTGAGGTCGACGCGGCCGAGGACGAGGCCGAGCGGCACCAGCAGGAGCCAGACGACGAGTTCGGGGTGGGCGCCCACCCTGGCGGCCAGTCCGGCGCAGGCGAGCGCGCACGCGAGGGCGAGGACGACGGCGGGCCCGTAGGAGCCGTAGGAGCCGCGCTCGGCGCAGCGCGGGCAGCGCGCCGGTCCGAGCCAGCCGCGTATGCCCTCGGGCAGCGGGTGACCCTCGGGGCAGTGCGCCGCCCACGGCTCACCTGAGGGGACGGCCAACCGGTAGGCGGCGCGCGGCAGCGACAGGCCGCTGACGATTCCCCACACGGCGGCGGCCACGATCGGATAGACATGCACCGGGCCGACCGTACACGGCCGCCGCGGACCCGTAACGGGGCCCGTACCGCGTCACCTGCCGTCTGATCGAGCACCCCGGGGAGTGGCCATGCGCCGACGTTGGCGAGACGGTGACGGCACGCTGCGGACGCCCGACGCCGAAGTGCCGCTGCGGGTCGCCGCGTCGTACCGGGCGCGGACCCGCGGGCTGCTCGGCCTGGACGGGATCGAGGGCGCCCTGCTGCTGACCCCGGCCTCCAGCGTGCACACCGTACGGATGCGGTTTCCGATCGACGTCGCCTATCTGGACCGCCGGCTGCGCGTCCTGGCCGTGCGTACGATGCCGCCCGGCCGCGTCGGCCGCCCCCGGCTGCTGGCCCGGCACGTCCTGGAGGCGGAGGCGGGCGCACTGGCGCGGTGGGGGGTGCGCAAGGGGGTCCGGCTGGAGGCGGACGTGGGAGGCGGGCCGGACAGGCCCTAGCGGTTCGGGTCGGTGGCGAATTCGATGCTGTCGATGATCCGGCGCAGCAGCATCGGGTCGGCCGCGCCGTCGGCCGTCCAGGCGCGGACGGTGACCGGGTGGCCCTCGTAGTCGTGCAGGCGGACCTCGACGCGGGCGGCGGGGCGGCCGTCGGGGGCGGCCTGGGCGTAGCTGAGGACCTGGCCGGGCTGGCCGTCGAAGTCCAGCGACTCCTTGCGGGCGGTGGCGAGGGCGGTGGCCGTCGCCTTGTCGGGGGGACCGCCGGCGCCCGGATTGGCGCTGACGGCGACCTCGGCGTCCGTACGGCCGTCAGGGCCGCGCAGCACCGCCCCGCCGCGCACGTCCTGCCAGGTCTTGGGGACCGCGACCGCCAGCGGGTCGGCCCGCAGATAGCGCCAGCCGTCCGGGGCTCCGGCGCCGACCGAGCAGGCGGAGAGGGTGGCCAGGACCAGGCAGGTCAGGGCGGCGCCGGTGAGCGAATACCGGCGGCTTTTCGCCGTTTTGTTCCGCATGCGGGCAATCTACGATGCGGCGGCCCGCATCTCCTTGATAGGCATGCGGAATGCCCGCGACCTCTTCCGCCCGGTCCACCCACGAGATCGGCCGCCTCCGCGACCTGCCCACCGACGACTCGCTGTGCCGCTGGGCGGCGCAGGACCTGAGCGCGGGCCGGGCCTTCGTCCGCGGCGCGGCGGTCGCAGTGGCGGCGCCGAATCTGTCGCTGCTCGACCGGCTCGCGGGCCGTTCACGGCACCGCCGCGCTGATCGTCGACGACTCCAACGCCCTGGCGCTGCGGCTCTACCGCGGCCTGGGGCTGGCCTATCGGCCGCTGCGGGCGGCGGGGGTGGAGACGGGCTGAGGGTGGCGTTCGCGGGGGCCCTGCGGGGGCGGCCTATGGGGGCCGCGCGCGTGCGGTGCCAGGTGCGGTGCGGGCGCGGGAAAAGAAAAACGGGCCGGTTCGCAGGAGGGGGAGAGCGAACCGGCCCGAGGGGGGGAGTTACACCGTACCGCGTCAGAGCGACCGCTCAGCACGTTACGCGGCAGGTGGCGTGAAAGTGATCTCGACGCGGCGATTCTGACTCCGTCCGGTTTCGGACGAATTGTCGGCAATCGGGTAGTCCTCGCCGTACCCACGGACCTGAAACGTGTGGGACGGGTCACCGGCGCTGCCCATTTCCGTTGCCAGGACTTGGTAAACGGCGTCGGCGCGTTGCTTCGAGAGCACCATGCCGTGCTCGGAGCTGCCGAGATTGTCCGTGAACCCGAACACCCGGATGGGTGACGTCACATGGCGTGCGGTGATGTCGTCCGCGATGGCCTGGATCCGCGAGGTCGCCGTGGGCGACAGCACGGCGCTGTCCTTCTTGAACAGCACCTCCGACTGGAGCGCGTAGGTGACCGTCGAGTTCGACGTCTCCTGCCGCTGCTCCGGCTGGCTCGCCTTCGTCGACGACTCGTCCGTCACGGACACGATGTCCAGCACCTTCGCCGGCGCCAGCGTCGAGCCCTCCGGCAGCCTGAGTCCTGGCGACGTCGGGTCGATCCGCACGGGGGCCGTCGGCGTGCTGTCACCGGCCGTGGGCGGCGGATTCGTGTCGGCCACGGCCGCGGTCCCCCCGGCCACCGTCCCGGCGGCCAGCACCAGCACGATCACCACACCCGCGGACAGGGCGGCCCGCTGCCCTCCGGCGCGGGATGCCGCCCCGGGCGGCGACGCGTTGCGCTTCATCGTCCTCACCCCTCCGAGATCGTGATCTTCGCGGGCGGCATCGTCGGCAGCTCGAACGACACTTGGGTGGTGGCTTCCGGCGGGGCGGGGAACTGGGCGAAGAAGGGGCGGGATTCCTTGGGCTGGATGCTGACGAGACCCATCGTGCACAGGCAGCGGCCGTCGGTGTCCCGCAGCACGTAGTAGCGCTTCTTGCCCGCCTCGTCGACAAGGACGGCGCCGGCCACGGAAGCGCCGGAGTGGGACAGCGCGGTCTCCGACCCCACCCACAGGTTGGCGGTGAACCCGGAAGTGCCGTTGTTGGTGACGACACCCTCCACGGTCACGAATCCACCGGAGTCCCGGGTCGCCGAGTTGATGGTCACCACCATGTCCTTCTCGCCCTTGATCTGGGCCAGAACCTCGGTGGGAGTCGCGGAAGGCGTTTCATCGCCGCCTCCGCTGCTGCCGCTTGTCTTCGGCGCGCCGGCCGACGTGGACGGCTTGTCACCGCCCTTGTCGCCACCGCCGCCTCCGCCACCGCATCCGGCCAGCGTGATGGCGGCACCGGCGGCGAACGCCACCGCAATCGTCGCCCTGCGCCCGTATCGCATCGTTCCCCGTTCCCTCATCGCTCGGCCGCCGTCACTTGCTCAAGTGGACGGTGTAGAAGGTCGACAGGTCCAGCACGAAGCCGCCCGCCGTCGGATCGACCGTCACATGGTCGCCGTTGCAGATGAATCCGATCGCGTTGCCGTCCTTGTCGCCAAGTCCGCAGCGCGGTTCGACCACCGCGGTGGCGGTGGCCTTGGCGTGCTTGGTCTCGGTGCCGTCGATCACGGAGGTGCCCACCGTGCCCAACGTCGTGACCGAGACGGTGTATCCCTGGAGCCCCGACGCCCGGCCGCAGCCGTCCGGGGCGTCCACGGCGGCGTTGTTCTCTCCGGCGTAGGCAGAAGCGGCGGCACACGCCTCCGCGTCGTGCTGACCCAAATTCCGCAGAAGCAGACCGAGTTGGACCAGGTCACCGGACCGCAGTGCGCTCAGGAAGGCGTCGTGAGCCGCGTCGCGATCCGCACGGGCGGCGGCGAGAGCCGCCGAATCCGCCGCTGTCTGTGCGGAGTTGCGGACGACAGCGGCCTGACCCACCGCGAAGAACGCGAAGCCGAGGAAGAACAGCGCGGCCATGGCGACGATGTAGATCCCCAGCGTCTGACCACGGTCGTCACCGAGGACGCCTACTTGCCGTTTCCACCGACGATCTTGTCGATCATGCCGGTGATCCCGTTCTTGACGGCGTTTCCGATGTCCGTCGTCCCCGCCAGCACTCCGATGATCACCGCGATCACCACCGCGATCCCGAGATACTCGAACGACGTCTGCCCCCTGTCGGCCGACCCGTCCGCCGACCGGTCGGCGATCCGGGCCGCGAGTCTGTCCGTGCGGTCGCGCAGCCAGATCTCGGTGTCCGTGTAGCGCCGGACTACCCACCTGTTCATCATCGTTCGCCCCATTCTTCGTCACCTGACGGATGCGTGCGACGGCCGCGTTCCACCTGTCGGGGTAGGTGTCCACGGCGCACCGCCTCTCGCTGGTCGTGTTGCCGTCCGCAGCGGATCGGTTCTGATTGCAGGTGCAAATATGGTTGCGAATGCAAAGGTACACCCGAACCTCGGACATCCGCAGCCCGTTCTGCGCCAATTGGCGCTTACAGCATGCCGGTTGATCACACTGTGTGGCCAGCGGATCACGGTAATCGCCAGGTCATCAACCGCTCATCTCCGGTCATCGGCCGCCATCTCCGCTCATCGTCACCGGTCACGCGCCCGCCGCGTCCGGCGGCGACGACCGTCATCCGCCCGGTCGTCCGCGCCGGCACCCGCCCCATCACCCGCCCCGCCGTACGAACCGACACCCGCCTCGCCGTACGAACCACCACCCGCCCCGTCATCCGCCGCTGCCGAAGGTGTCGCCGAACTGGATGTGGGAGCCCATGATCGTGCCGGTGATCAGCAGGATCATGGTCGCCGGGACGAGGATGGTGGTGATGACGCCGGTGGCGCGCGGGACCATGCGGGCGGCGCGGCGGCGGGCGTTCTGGGCCTCGGTGCGGCGCATGTCGTTGGCGATCTGGAGGAGGGTGCGGGCGATCGGGGCGCCCAGTTCCTCGCCCTGCTGGAGGGCGGTGACGAACTGGCCGACCTGGTCGCTGCGGTTGCGCCTGCGGAGCTGGTCGAAGGCGTCACGGCGGCTGACGCCGACGTCCATCTGACGCAGGGCGACCCGGACCTCGTCCGACCAGGGGCCCTGGTACACGGCGTTGACGCGCTCCAGGGCCTGGCGGAAGCCGAGGCCCGCGCTGACGACGACGGCGAGGACGTCGAGGAAGTCGGGGAGGGTGCGTTCGATGTCGTCGCGGCGGCGGCGGACGGCCAGCCAGATGCCGAGGTCGGCCCACCACCAGGCGTACGCGGCGAGCAACAGGGCCAGGATCCAGTGACCTTGGACGAGCAGCAGCAGGGCCGCGAAGCCGCCGAGGCCGCCGTAGACGGCGCGGCGGGCGGCGTAGCGCTCGACGGTGAGGCCGTGCGGGTGGCCCGCGTGGTCGATCCGGGCGCGCATTTTGGCGATCCGGGCCGGGCCCATCATCCGCATCACCATCGGCGCCCAGCGGATGCCGATCCGGTCGATGGCGTTGCCGGTACGGGTCGTCCGGGTCCTGCCGACTTCCAGGGCGAGGGCCAGGTCGTCGGGGAGCTTCACGTCGGCGCGCAGGAGTGCGACGGCGTGGACGACGCCGACGACGCCCGCGGCGACGACCGCCGCCAGGACGAGGCCGATCAGGAGCATCGGGAATTCCCTCCGGTCACCGGCCGGTTGCCGCGTGAGGTGTGCACGGTCGCGGTCATACGTCGATCCTCGACATCCGGCGGATCAGCGCGAAGCCGACCACGTACAGGCCCAGCGCGACCAGGACGCAGATCCGGCCGACGGTGGAGCCGGTCATGGCGCTGAGCGAGCCCGGCATGATCTGGTTGAGGAGCAGCAGGGAGCCGATGCCGATGACCGGGACCGCGTAGGCGGTGACGGTGACCTGGGACATCTGGGTGCGGATCTCGCGCCGGGTCTCCTTGCGCTCCTCCAGGGTGACCGTGAGGTTGCGCAGCGACTCGACGACGGAGCCGCCCGCGCGGCTGGAGAGCACCAGCGTGGAGACCAGCACGACCAACTCGCGGCTGGGCAGCCGCTGTTGCAGCTCGGCCAGCGCGTCCTCGATGGAGTGGCCCACCGCCATCGCGTCCGCGACCTGCTTCAGCTCCTCGCCCGCGGGCGCGTCCAGCTCCTCCGCCGCCATGGAGACGGCGGTGCGCAGGGCGAGCCCGGCCTGGGTGGCGTTGGCCAGGACGCGTGCGAGCTCGGGGAGTTGGGCGATGAAGCGCTCGGTACGGACGCGGCGGCGCCACTCCAGGAAGCTGTACGCGGACCAGCCCGCGATGAGTGCGGCGATCGGCCCGAAGAAGGGGGCGAGGACCGCCGCGGCGAGCACCCACGCGACGAGGACGACGCCGATCGCGGCCGCGGTGAACTGACCTGGCGTCAAGTTCGTTCCCGTGGCGGCCAGTCGGGCCGCGAGGCGCTGGCCCCAGGCGTAGCGGCGTACGCGGCGGTCGAGTCCGGCGAAGGCCGATTCGCGGGGGCCGCCGCCGAAGTCGCCGGCGAGCCGGTCGACGAGCGCGGCCCGGTCGGCCCTGCCGCCGCGCCAGGCGTGGCCGCCCCACACGGCCAGTGCGAGGGCGAGCACGCTGACGCCGAGGACGAGCAGCGGGTACGGTCCCGAGGCGAATCCGGGGCCCGCGGCCAGGTGCGGGAGACCGCTGCCGGGCGGGGCCGCGACCGCCGTCAACTCTTGCGGAACGGCGGTCACTTCGCCTCCCTGCTGTCGAGTTCGAGTTCGCTCGCGCCGATGCCGAAGGCGGCGGGTACGTGTTCGCCGGACAGGTAGAGCCGCTCGGCGATCTCGCGCGGGACGGGCCGGTGTTCGTACCAGCCGCGGACGATGCGGTCGACGCCGAGAGGTTCCGCGCGGAAGCGGGTCGCGGAGGTGAGCCGGAAGACGTCACGGCCGCGGGAGGACAGGACGGCGATCTCGCCGATCCTGCGGGTGCCGTCGATGTGGCGGTTGAGCTGGACGAGGACGTCCACGGCGCTGTTGATCTGGTCGCGCAGCGCCTCGAAGGGGATCTTGACCTCGCTCATCGACGCGAGCGTCTGGAGCCTGAGCACCGCGTCCTCGGCGGAGTTGGCGTGCACGGTGGCCAGTGAGCCGTCGTGTCCTGTGGACATCGCCTGGAGCATGTCGAGGGTCTCGCCGCCGCGGACCTCACCGACGATGATCCGGTCGGGGCGCATCCGCAGCGAGTTGCGTACGAGGTCGCGAATCGTGATCCGGCCCTCGCCCTCGACGTTGGGCGGGCGCGACTCCAGCCGGATCACATGCTCCTGCTGGAGCTGGAGTTCGGCCGCGTCCTCGACCGTGATGATCCGCTCGCCGTCGGGGATCAGCCCGGACAACGCGTTGAGCAGCGTGGTCTTGCCCGAGCCCGTACCGCCGCTGACGATGATGTTGCACTTCGCGCGCACGAACGACGAGAGCAGCAACAGCATGTGCTCGTCCAGCGTCCCGAGGCCGATCAGCTCCTGGAGCGTGTACGCGCGCGGGAAGCGGCGGATGGTGAGCGTGGGTCCGGTCAGTGACAGCGGCGGGATGATGACGTTGACGCGCTCGCCCGACGGCAGCCGGGCGTCGACCATCGGATTCGACTCGTCCACACGGCGGTTGACGGTCGAGACGATCCGCTCGATGGTCTGGAGGAGCTGTTCCGCCGACGAGAAGCGGGCGGCGACGGCCTCGACCCGGCCGCCGCGCTCGACGTAGATCTTGTCGGGGCCGTTGACCATGATCTCGGTGACGGTGGGGTCTTCGAGCAGCGGTTCCAGGATGCCGAGGCCGAGCGCCTCGTCCACCACGCGGCGGATCAGCGCGGCGCGTTCCGCCGTGGACAGCACTGGGCCCTCGCGGCTGATGATGTGGCCGAGCACCCGTTCCAGCCGGGCCCTGCGCTCGCCCGGCGCGAGCGCCGACATCTCCGCGAGGTCGATCTCCTGGAGCAGTTTCGCGCGGTAGACGGCCACCATGTGGCCTTCCTGCGTCTGCGGGGTCGCCTCTTCGACGGCGAGGCGGGCACGGAGGCTCATCGTGTCGTGTCCTCCTTCGGCATGGTGGCGGAGCGCTTCACGGGGTCGAAGAAGCTGACGCCCGGCAGGACGGACGGGACCTTCACCGTGGCCTGCGCGGTCACGGTCGTCGCGTCGGACGTCGTGAACCGGATCGTCGCGGTCAGCCAGTCGCTCACCGCCGCCTGGCCGGCCTGCTGGCCGGCCGCCTCTCCCCCGTTCGGGCCCGCCTGCGCGGCGGTCCTGGCCGCCGTACGGGCCGCCGTGCCGGCCTGTTCGCCGCAGTACGCGACGAGGCCGAGTTGGATGCCCGCGAGGGCGATCAGGAGCAGGAACGGGAGCATTCCGAGGTATTCGAGCGATGCCACTCCCCGGTCCCGGGCGGGCCCGCGGTGCCTCTCGGGGGCGCCGCCCCCGAACCCGCGCCGGGAGGGCCCCGAAGGGGCGCGGGGAACCGCGCGCTCGGCGGAGGTACGGGCTGCGGGAGCCCGGCGGCGGGAGCGCTTCATCGCTTGGCCGTTTCGTCCAGCGTCTTCGCGTGGCCCGAGATGGGGACGAAGTCGCCGATGCCGGGGATGAGGAGGGGCATTTTGAGGGTGACGGTCGCCGAGACGGTGCCGTCCGCGCGGCTGACCGAGGTGTCGCCTGGCCCCCACGCGCTGGGAAGGTCGCTGCTCGCGGCGGCGGAGGCGTCGGAACCCACCGCCGCGGCCCGGGCCGCCTGATCGGCGGCGTTGCCCGCGAGCGTGAAGGTGTAACCGGCCAGCACCGCCTGCCAGATGAGCAGCAGGGTGATGAGGATGATCGGCGTCATGCCGAGGGTTTCGAGGGTGACCTGGCCCCGGTCGCCGCGTTCGGACCGCTCGCGGCGCTGCTTCTTCCCGCGTGCGGCGGGCAGCGCCGCGCCGCTGACCAGGCCCAACTCCCCTGCCAGTGCCCAGATTCCGGCCTTGACGGTGGAGCGGGCGTCGAGGTCCTGGAGGCGGCCGGCGTCGATGACGGCCTGGAGTTCGCGGAATCCGGCGGGGATGACGGAGGTCGCCATGCGGGTGCCGGTGATGCGGCCGATCAGCGACGGCTGGATCTCGGTGCCGCGGGTGTGGCGGTTGACGACGGCGGTGGTGTCCTGGGGCTTGCGGATCTGGAGCCGGTCCCACATGCGGACCATGCGCTTGGCGGCGCGCACGGCGATGACGTCGGGCGTGAGCACGAGGACGGCGGCGTCGGCGACCTCGACGGCGACGGCGTTGGCGCTGGTCATCTGGGTGCCGCAGTCCACGACGACGACTTCGTAGCGCTGCCGGAGTGCGGCGAGGACGAGGCGGGCCGAGCGGTCGGTGACGTCCTCGCCGCGTTCGCCGTCGGCGGGGGCGAGCAGCAGGGCGGGGCCGGACTCGTGGACGTACATGGCGTCGTGCAGGACCCGGGAGGAGACGTCCGCGATGTCGGCGAGGTCGGCGATGGAGCGGCGGAACTGGACGTCGAGGTAGGAGGCGATGTCGCCGCCCTGGAGGTCGAGGTCGACCAGGGCGGTGGAGCGGCCCGACGCGTGGGCGGCGAGGGCGAGTTGGACGGCGGTGACGGTGGTGCCGACGCCGCCCTTGGCCCCGGCGACGGCGATGAGGGTACCGCCCGCGACGGCGGGCAGGGCGCGCTGCGGGCCGAGGTGTCTGCGGACGCCGGCCGACCAGGTGGCGGCGGCTTCGACGCGGGCGCCCAACTCGTCGTAGGAGAGCGGGAATCCGACGACGCCTCGGGCGCCGGAGTCCATGGCGGCGGCGAGCACGGCAGGGCTGGGGTCGGCGGTGAGCAGGACGACGCCGATGGCGGGGAAGCGCAGGGCGACATCGCGGATGAGGTCGAGTGCGGGCATCGGTCCGATGCCCTCCTGCACGATGACGACCTCGGGCAGTTCGTCGATCCCGGCCTCGGCGGCGCGCGTGAGGGTTTCGAGCAGCGCCGTGGAGTCGCCGAGCGCGGGTGCCGGTTCCGCGCCGGGCAGTTGGCCGAGCAGGCCGAGCAGGGCGCGCGCGGCGTCGGGGTCGGCGGTTCCGGCGAGGATGCGTACGGTCACGGCTTGCCTCCGGTGCCGCTGTCGCCGCCAAGGGTGTACGTGCGGTCGGTCTGCGAGGGTGCGGAGCTGTCACCTGGGGCGACCAGCGCGAGGCGTACGTGTTCCGCGAACGACTCGGCGTAGGCGACGCGTTGGGCGTCACCGGCGTTGAGCGCGAAGGTGATCGGCACGCCTTCGGTGGACAGCCGCTGGGCGTTCTCGCTCTTGTCGAAGGCCTTGATCTCGCCGACGTCGATGACCTGCGCGCCGGACACGATGATCTTCGAGACGTCGGGATCGGTGTCCTTGCGGCCCTGGAAGGTGGCGAAGATGTTGACCCGGGCGCCGGGGGTGATCTTGCCCGCCACGCCGGTCTCGGCGTCGATCATGATGGCGATCTCCATCTGTCCGGCCTGGAGTTCGGGCCGGGCGGCGACCATGTCGGACTGGAGCAGCGAGCCTTTGCGCAGCGGCACGGCGGCGATCTTGCCCTGGAGCTGGCCGAGATCGCGTACGGCGGTGTCCGGCAGCCAGCGCTTCGGTATCCGGATCCGGTGCACCTGGGACGCGGTCAGCGCCTGGTACGCCGGTACGTCGGCGCTGAGTTCGTACGCGGTGACCTTCGGTCCGACCTGTGACCGCGCGTCGCTGACGACGGCGAGCACTCCCGCGAAGGCGGCCACCGCGCAGATCACGGAGATCACGAGGAGGACGACACCACGACGCTGACGTGAGTTCATGTGCGGGCGGACCTATCGCTTGTGGGGTTCGAGTTGGGGGCGGCGCGGTGTCTCGACCTCGCGCCCCGGCCGGGCGGCGGCGTGCTTCGCCGGAGCCGTACGATCCCCCAGCCGTGTGGCGCAGAACAAGCACTGGTCACCGATGACTTCGAGCCCGCACCAGGTGCAGGTGTCGCGCCGTACCGAGGTGACGAGTTGGTAGAGCATGCCCACATCGGCGATGTAGGCGGTGAATTCGACCAGCCGGGACGTACCCCACCAGCGTGGGGAGTCGGTCGGCAGCGGCACTTCGCGCAGGTGCTGGGCGCGCCAGCCGCTGGCGAGCGGTCCGGTGACCCAGGCGGGGTCGACGCCCTTGCCCGCGACGGCGAGCTGTGTCTGGTAGCCGGGCCCCGGCGGGACGGTGCCCGGTTCGGCCTCGGCCAGGTACGGCTCGGGGTGCGCGAGGACGGCGAAGTGCCGTCCCGGCACGAGGGACTTGACGTGGGCGCCGACGCCGACCGGGACGCGGTCGAGCTTGGCGACGGAGCCGAGCAGCGCGCCGGAGTGCAGGTAGTACGTGAGCAGCCGGGCGGCGCCCGCGAGGACGCCGGGGCCGAGGTCGGTGCCGGAGAGCTGGCGCAGTTGCTCGGCGAGCAGGGCGATGGCCAGCGGGGGCAGCGGGCTGGGGACGATCGCTATCCGGTCGGCTTCGAGGGCGGACCGCACGGTGTGCATCCGGCGCCTGGCGGGGTCGGCCGGTTCGGCCGGTGCCAGGGCGATGAGGTGCCCGTACGTGTCGAGCGCGGTCGTGGTGCGCGTCAACTGCTCTTCCAGCGAGAGCGAGAGATCGTCAGAGGTGACGGTGATGACGCTCGGCATGCGGAACCTCCCCTCCTGCGCCCGGTGGTGGCCGGTACCTGGCGATTCGCGGTCGTCAGCTTATCGATGTGTAGCGGCTTGGGTGCGGAAAGTTGCGGATCGGAAGTGGTGAACGACAGGTGTCCGGCGGAGGTCTTGACAACCGAATTGGTCTGGACCAACTTTCTCCCTGTCATCTGTTTTCTGCATGCGCTTCACATTGCTCCGCACGTCGGCACTTCAGGTCACCCGTTCACGTCCGTACGTCATGTCATGCGCCACCGCACTCCCACTACCCCCCAACTCCTTGCCCCCAGGAGGCAGTCGTGGAACGTGCATCGCACGCGAATCAAGCGAGCCATGCCCAGCACAGATCAAAGCTCGTCCGCTCGACGTTCTTCCGCCGAGGTATCGCGGGGCTGAGCGCCGCCGCGGTGATCGGCACCGGTGTCGCGCTCGTCGACATGGGCAGCGCCAGCGCCGCGACCACCAACCTCGCCGCCAACCCCGGCTTCGAGAGCGGCCTTTCCGGCTGGACCTGCACCGCGGGCAGCGGCAGCACCGTCTCCAGCCCGGTGCACTCCGGCTCCGCCGCCCTCAAGGCCACCCCGACCAGCAGCGACACCGGCCAGTGTTCCCAGGTCGTCAGCGTGCAGCCCAACTCCCAGTACACGCTCAGCGGTTGGGTGCAGGGCTCGTACGTCTACCTGGGCGCGACCGGCACCGGCGGCACCGACCCGTCCACCTGGACGCCGTCGGCCTCCTCGTACCAGCAGCTCAGCGTCAGCTTCACCACCGGCGCGAACACCAAGTCCGTGACGATCTACACCCACGGCTGGTACGCGCAGCCCGCGTACTTCGCGGACGACATCTCGCTGTCGGGCCCCGGCGGTACGGGCACGACCCCGCCGACCACCCCGCCGACGACGCCTCCCACGACGCCGCCGACCACTCCCCCCACGACACCTCCCACCACCCCGCCCACGACGCCTCCCACCACGCCGCCGACCAGCCCGCCCACCAGCAGCATCCCCAAGCACGCGGTCACCGGCTACTGGCAGAACTTCAACAACGGCGCCACCGTGCAGACCATCGCGCAGGTGCAGAGCCAGTACGACATCATCGCCGTCGCCTTCGCGGACGCGACGACCACGCCCGGCGCGGTCTCGTTCACCCTCGACCCGGCGCTGAACTACAGCACCGCGCAGTTCAAGGCGGACATCGCCGCCAAGCAGGCCGCGGGCAAGAAGGTGATCATCTCCGTCGGCGGTCAGAACGGCACCATCTCGGTCCGTGACTCCGCCTCGGCCACCAACTTCGCCAACAGCGTCTACACGCTGATGCAGACGTACGGCTTCAACGGCGTCGACATCGACCTCGAGAACGGCATCGACACCACCTACATGCCGCAGGCGCTGCGCGCGCTGAGCGCCAAGGCGGGCTCGTCGCTCATCATCACGATGGCGCCGCAGACCATCGACATGCTCTCGGCGGGCAGTGACTACCTGGCCACCGCGCTGAAGATCAAGGACATCCTGACCGTCGTCAACACCCAGTACTACAACAGCGGTTCGATGAACGGCTGCGACGGCGGCGTCTACAGCCAGGGCACGGTGGACTTCATCACGACCCTGGCCTGCACCGCCATCCAGGCCGGGCTCTCCCCGTCCCAGGTCGGCATCGGCACCCCGGCGTCCACCAGCGCCGCGGGCTCCGGTTACGTCAGCCCGACCGTCGTCAACAACGCGCTCGACTGCCTCGCCAAGGGCACCGGGTGCGGGACCTTCCACCCGTCCACCACCTGGCCCACCATCCGCGGGGCCATGACCTGGTCCACCAACTGGGACGCCTCGGCGGGCAACGCCTGGTCCAACAGCGTCGGGGCCCACGTGCACGGCATGCCGTAACACGGAGTCCGCTCCAAGGGGGCGCCCCCTGTCCCGCACCCGCGGGACAGGGGGCGCCCCCGACGCGTTCCCCGCGCCCCGAAAGCTCTCCTCCCGCGCGGGAGGAGTCGTCACCCCAGGACGGCCAGGGCGTCGATTTCGATCAGCAGGCCGGCGGGGAGGCCGACGTAGATGGTGGTGCGGGCGGCGGGGGGCTCGACGAGGGAGGCGAAGAACTCGTTGTAGATGGCGTTGAGTTCGGCGAAGTGGTCCGTGTCCGTGAGGTAGACGCGGATCATGATGACGTCTTCCCAGGTGGCACCGCCCGCTTCGAGGACGGCCTGGACGTTGGCGAGGGTCTGGAGGGTCTGCTCGCGCAGGCCGGGGCCCGCGGGCGTCGGGGGCTGGCCCTCGACGGCCGGGAGGAAGCCGACCTGGCCGGCCACCTGGAGGAGATTCCCCTTGCGGACGCCGTGCGAGAACTTGGCGGGCGGCGCCGTGTGGGTGGCCGGGACGATCGCGGTCTTCTGGCCGTTGCTCATGCGGAGTTGTCCTTCACTGAATCTCGTGCGGGTACAGACGCGGATACGGGTACGGGTACAGACGCGGATACGGGTACGGATGCGGGCGCGGGCGCGCTTCCCGACAGGTCGCGGCTGACGGCCTCGGCCGTCCGCAGCAACAGCGGGCGCAGGCGCAGCAGTTCGTCGGCGGGGACGACGACATTGGGGGCCGAGAGCGACATGGCGGCGCAGACCCGGCCGTCGGGACCGCGCAGGGGCGCGCCGACGCAGTTGATGGACTCCTCGTGGCCGCCGAGGTCGGTGGCCCAGCCCTGTTCGCGGACGCGGGCCAGTTCGGCCAGGAACGCGGCGGCGTCGGGCGTGGACTTCGCGGTGTAGCGGGGGTACTCCAACTGCTCGGCCACCGAGCGCCGTTCGGGCTCGGGCAGGTCGGCCAGGAGCAGTTTGGCGACGGCGGCGACCGTGATGGCGACCGGGCGGCCGATCCGGGAGTACATCCGTACCGGATAGCGGCTCTCGACCTTGTCGATGTAGACGACCTCGCCCTGCTCGTACACCGCGAGGTGCACGGTGTGGCCGGTGCGTTCGTTGAGCGCGGCGAGGTGGGGGTGGGCGATGCCGCGGATGTCGAGGGTCTCGATGGCCTGCTGGGCGAGGGCGAACAGGCGGGCGCCGAGCCGGTAGCGCTGGTCCTGCTGCCGGTAGACCAGGCCGTGTTCGTGCAGGGTCCGCAGCAGCCGCAGCGCGGTGGACTTGTGGACGTCGAGCCGGGTGGCGACCTGTTCGAGCCCCGCCGGGCCCTCGGCCAGCAGCGGCAGGATGCTCAGCGCGCGGTCGACCGTCTGGCTCACCGCGGTCCCTCCTCCGTCGTCGTGGGCGCACGATCTCCGGACGCCGTCCACCCGGCGCCCAGCCGCAGTCTCCCCCATGCCGCGTCGTCCAGGGCGACCAGCGCGTCGGCGCGGGCGCGGCCGGGCGGCGTGCCGAGGTCGCCCGGCTCGGTCAGCGCGGCGGCGGCCAGCACATGGCCGTGCCTGACGCGGTCGGGTACGGGCAGGCCGCGCAGGGCCGCCGACAGGTACCCGGCGGCGAAGGCGTCGCCCGCGCCGACGTGCGCGACGACGTCGACCGCGAGGGCGGGGACGTGACGGCGTTCGTCGCCGTCGAAGACGGTCGCGCCCGCCTCGCCCTGCTTGACCACCAGCGTCCGCGGCTCGGGCAGCGCGGCCCGTACCGCGGCCGCGTCCGGCAGCCCCCAGGCGGCCTGCGCCTCGTCCTCGCCGACGAAGACGAGGTCGCAGCCGCGGGCGAGGTCGAGCGTGCGCCGGGGGTCGGCGTCGCGCCACAGCGCCGGGCGGTGGTTGACGTCGAAGGAGACCAGGGGGCGTCCCGGCGCGCGGCGGGTGAGGCCGCGCATCAGCTCCGCGCAGGTCGCGGAGAGCGCGGCGGTGATGCCGGTGAGGTGCAGCACCCGGCCGCTCCACGCGTCGGCGCGGGCGACGAGGTCGGGGGCGAGCGCGGAGGCGGCGGAACCGGCCCGGTAGTAGACGACCTCGGCCCGGTCGGCGGGGGCGTCCGTACCGACGGCGCGCTCGCCCGCCGTACGGAAGTACACGCCGGTGGGGCGGTGCGGGTCGCGCTGTACGGCGCTGACGTCGACCCCGGCCGCGGCGATCGTCTCCACCAGGTGGTCGCCGAAGCCGTCGGCGCCGACGCGGCTGATCCAGCGGGCGCGGTGGCCGGTGCGGGCCAGGGTGCAGGCCACATTGGACTCGGCGCCGCCGATCGCGCGGTGGAAGGCGGGCACGTCGGCGAGGCGGCCGGGGCGGGAGGGGACGAAGGTGACCATGGACTCGCCGAGGCAGACGACGTCGAAGTCGGCGGCGCCGGGGGCGGCGCTCGGGCTCGTCGGTACGGTCACGGCGGTCACTCACTTCTGCGGGCCGCGGCGGGAGCGGCGGTGGCCTGGTGGGCAGGAGCACCGTTGACCAGGCACTCGCGGGGATGTTAGACAGCTTGCATCACTGTATGCAACGGCCGTTGCATATGTTGCAACTCGGGAGGTTCGATGACGGCGGACGTGGGCGGACACGGGGGCGGGGCCGGGGCCGGGGCCGGGGTCGGCACGGGAGCCGGTGCCGGTGCCGAGCGGGTGGCGGCGCTGGCGGCCGGGCTGCGCGAGGAGCGCGTCGACCACCGCTTCAAGGGGCTGCCGCCGGACGCCGAGGGGCTGACCGTCGGCGAGCTGGCCGACCAGCGCCGCGGCCTCTTCGACGGCGGCTTCACCACGCCCGTCCTCGTCCTGTCCCAGGCCGCCCTCGCGCACAACCTCGACCTCCTGGAGCGGTACACCGCCCAACACGGCCTGTCCTTCGCCCCGCACGGCAAGACGTCCATGGCCCCGCAGCTCTTCGCCGACCAACTCGCGCGCGGCGCCTGGGGGATCACCGTCGCCGTACCCCACCAGGCGCGCGTGTGCCGGGCGTTCGGGGTGCCGCGGATCTTCATCGCCAACGAGGTCGTCGACCCGGTGGCGCTGCGCTGGATCGGCGGTCAGCTCGACGCCGACCCCGGCCTCACCGTCGTCACGTACGTCGACTCCGTGCGCGGTGTCGAGCTGATGGACGCGGCGCTGCGGGACGCCGGGACGCGGCGGCGGCTGGACGTCGTGGTCGAGCTCGCGGGCGGCGAGGGCGCCAGGACCGGTGTCAGGACCGAGGACGAGTGCGCGGCCGTCGCGGCGGCCGTCGCCGCGACCGGCACGCTGCGGCTGACCGGCGTCGCCGGGTACGAGGGCGAGGTGCCGGACGCCGACCCCGGGCGCGTACGTGCCTGGCTGCGGCGGCTGGTCGCGCTCGCCGGCGCCCTCGACGCCGACGGGCTCTTCGGGGGCGCCGAGCAGATCGTGGTCAGCGCCGGGGGCTCCGCCTGGTTCGACCTCGTCGCGGAGGTCTTCGCGGACGTGCCCGCGATGTCCCGGCCGGTCCTGAAGCTGCTGCGCTCCGGGGCGTACGTCACGCACGACGACGACCACTACCGGCGGCGCACGCCGTTCAACCGGGTCCCGGACGAGGGCGCCCTCGAACCGGCCTTCCGGCTCTGGGCCCAGGTCGTCTCCCGGCCGTCGCCCACCCAGGCGTTCCTCAACGCCGGGAAGCGCGACGCGCCGTACGATCTCGGGCTGCCGTCCGTCCAGACGGTTCGCGGCGCCGACGCCGGTCCGCGTCCGGCGCCGGACGGGCTCACCGTCACCGCCCTGTCCGACCAGCACACCTGGCTGGCCGTGCCCGCCTCCGACCCCCTCGCCGTCGGCGACTGGGTCGCCCTCGGCCTCTCCCACCCCTGCACCACCTTCGACAAGTGGCCCCTCATCCCGGTCACCGCCCCCGACGCCACCGTCCCCGCCTACATCCGCACCTTCTTCTAACCCACCCGCCCCCCCATGTCCTCAATCGCCGGACGGGCTGAAAGGGGTGTGCCGCGGCCCGCGCCGGAAGCGGTGCCCGAACGGGACGACTACCGGGTCCGAACCCTGGGCACGGGCGGCCGGTTGGGCGGGCGCGCCAGAAGCGCCGGACCAGCCCGTCCGGCGGTTGAGGGCCAGGCCCGGCGGTGATGAGTGGCAACCGTGACGACATGAAAGGCCCCGCCATGGATCTCGTGTTCCGCGACGCTCGCGTCATCGACGGAACGGGGGCGGCGTCGTATGTGGCGGACGTGGGGCTGGCGGGGGGCCGGGTCGGGGAGATCCGGCGGAAGGACGGGGGGCGGCGGCTCACGGCGAGACGGGTGGTGGACGCGGAGGGTCTGGCGCTGGCGCCGGGGTTCATCGACATGCATGCGCACAGCGACCTGGCGCTGTTGCGGGACCCGTCGCACGAGGCGAAGGCGGCACAGGGTGTGACGCTGGAAGTCCTCGGCCAGGACGGCCTGTCGTACGCGCCGGTCGACGACCGGACGTTGGCGCAGGTGCGGGCCCAGATCGCGGGGTGGAACGGCGACGGCTCGGACGTGGAGTTCGACTGGCGGAGCGTCGGCGAGTACCTGGACCGGCTGGACCGGGGCATCGCGGTCAACGCCGCGTATCTGGTGCCGCAGGGCACCGTGCGGATGCTGGCGCTGGGCTGGGAGGACCGCCCGGCCACGGCGGCGGAGCTGGCACGGATGAAGGAACTGGTCGCCGACGGCCTGGCCCAGGGCGCGGTGGGCCTGTCGTCGGGGCTGACGTACACACCGGGGATGTACGCGTCGGACGCGGAACTGACCGAGCTGTGCCGGGTGGTGGCGGCGTACGACGGCTACTACTGCCCGCACCACAGGTCGTACGGGGCGGGCGCGCTGCGGGCGTACGAGGAGATGGTGGCGCTCACCGAACAGGCGGGCTGCGCGCTGCACTTGGCGCACGCCACGATGAACTTCCCGGAGAACGAGGGCCGCGCCCCCGAACTGCTGGCGCTGCTGGACGCGGCCCTGGCCGCAGGCGCGGACATCTCGCTGGACAGCTACCCCTACCTCCCCGGCTCCACAACCCTCGTGGCGATGCTGCCCAGTTGGGCCACCGAGGGCGGCCCCGACGCGACGCTGGCCCGGCTGCGCGACGACGCGACGGCGGCGCGCATCCGCCGGGTGATGGAGGTGGACGGCGCGGACGGCAGCCACGGCGTCCCCGTCGACTGGTCGGTGATCGAGGTCGCCGGGGTGCGCGAGCGCTCGCTGGCCGCCCATGTCGGGCGCAGGATCGCGGACTTCGCGACCGCCCGGCGGCTCCTGCTGGAGGACCGGCTCGCCACCACGATCCTCCAGCACGTCGGCCACGAGGAGAACGTCCGGGCCATCATGCGGCACCGCGTGCACACCGGCGGCTCCGACGGCATCCTGCGCGGCGACAAGCCGCACCCGCGCGCGTACGGCACCTTCCCCGAGTATCTGGGCCGCTACGTCAGGGAGTTGGGGGTGCTGCCCCTTGAGGAGTGCGTGGCCCATCTGACCGGCAGGCCCGCCGCCCGGCTGCGGCTGCCCGATCGCGGCCTGGTCCGCGAGGGCTACCGCGCCGACCTGGTCCTGTTCGACCCGGCCACCGTCGCGGCCGGTTCCACGTACGACCGCCCCCGCACCCTGCCCACCGGTATCCCGTACGTCCTGATCGACGGCCGGTTCGTCATCGAGGACGCCCGTCGGACGGACGTGCTGGCGGGACGCTCGGTGCGGCGGACCGGGGCGCGGCGGACCGAGGCGCGGCGAACGGCTGGTCGGCGAACGGCCCGGGGATGAGGCCCCCTGGGGCGAGAGTCCCTGAGGTGAGGGTCTCGGCGATCGCCGGTACGGCGGTCAGGTCGTCGGTGATGACCGCCTCCAACGCCCCGGCGGCGGCCCGGTCGTTGGGCGTGATCCGCCCGGAGTAGAAGATCACCGGACCCGCGTAGCCGCGTGACCTCACACCGCGTACCAGCGCGAAGCCCTTGGCGGGCTCGTCCGCGAAGCCCGCGTGGCAGAGCAGCAGGGCGGGGCGGTGTTCGGCGAAGATCTGGACGAGTTCGGCTTCCGTGTCGGCGGGGAGCACGGCGGAGCTCACCGTCAGCAACTGGGCGATGGCACGGCCTCTGCCCCGCGCGAAGCCCGCCGCCACCGCGAGCGCGAACGTACGCTCCGGCGTCCCGGCCGGGTAGCCGGAACCCTGTTGCGGCGCGTGCCAGGCCGGTGCGTCGGCGCCGTATCCGGCCAGTTCCGGGTCGTCGAGCGCGGGGCTCACCGACTGCGGCCGCTCCAGCGGATCCGGCTCGTACGGCGACCCGTCACCGCGCGGGTAGCCGTAGCCGTACCCCGGCGCGTACCCCTGCACGGGCCCCTGCCCGTACCCCGGCACGGGCCCCGGGTACGGCGGCGTGCCGACCCCCGTATCGCCGTAGTCGACCGACGATCCGCTCGGCCCCGGTGACGCCACCGGGTCCCCGGCCGGTTGCGGCCCGGCCCCGGGCTGCGGCGCGGTCTCCCACGGACCGGCCAGCGGCGGATACGGCGCCGCCTCGCCGTCCTCGGTGCCCTGCCGCAGCCGTCGCAGCACCAGTTCGGACTCGGGCAGCGCCACCAGGTCCTCGACCAGGGAGACGAAGGCGGGGTCGCCCGCCAGGTCGGGGAAGCCGACCGGGAGCTGGGCTTCGAGGTCGGCGAGGACCGTGCCGTGGTCCTCGTGCCCGTGCAGCGGCGGCAGGGAGTGGGCGCGCAGGAAGTCGGCGACCATCGGCCGGTCGGGGTCGGCGAGCGGCGCCGGGGACCACAGGCGGGTGCGGACCCGGCGGTAGGTGCGGAATTCGCGCACCACGTCGGCGTCGTCCCCGGGCCCGGCGGGCGCCGTCATCATGCGGTGGAAGTCGGGATAGAGGTACTGGAGCAGCAGGGTGCGGATGACGGCCTCGGGGCGGATGCCCGCCCAGACCGGGTTGAGGCTCGCCTCCAACAGCAGGCCGTTGAGCAGGCGTTTGACCCGGCGCGGGTTGCGGGCGGCGCGGTAGGCGAGGAGTTCGACCAGGTGCGGGTCCAACAGGTGGTCGATACCGGCCAGTTCGGCGCAGGAGCGGACGTACGCCTGGATCTCCCGGCCGCTGGGCGCGGGGATGCGGTAGCTGGTCTGGAAGATCTTCTCCACGAAGGCGGCCCCGGCGGGCGAGAGATCGGGCAGCAGTCCGCCGGGGCCGATCGCGGCGCGGTCGCAGCCGATGACGAAGGCGAGGCCCGGCACGTCGAGGTAGACCTTCACGGCCTCGCAGACGGCGAGGAAGGTCTGCTCCGAGCAGCGGTCGAGGTCGTCGATGAAGATGACGAGGAGTTTGCCGCCGGGCGCGGAGCCGCGCGTCGCGGTCCACTCGCCGACCATGTCGCGCAGCGCGTCCCGCATGCCGTTGCGGGCGCCCGCGTCGACCGACAGGCGCTTCCACAGCTCGTCGACCATGCCCGCCACGCCGAGCGGCCCGGCGGCGACGACGGTCAGCGCCCGTAACAGGCCCATCAGGGCGCCGCCGGCCCTGATCCGGCGCAGGGCGCGCCGCAGGATGCTGGGGTCGACCTGGTTGAGCACCGATTTGATGAGCCCTTCGAGGGCGTCGCCGCCGGTCGAGGTCCAGGCGTTGTACCAGACGGTGTGCACGTCGGGGAACCGCTGGAGCCGTACGTCGACCAGCCGCATCAGGCTGCTCTTGCCCATCCCCCATCCGGCGTCCACCGCGAGGGTGAAGGGCGTGGCGTCGCGCGAGGCCACCAGCAGTCCGGTGAGCTGCGCCGCCGCCCGGTTGGCGCCGAGCAGGTCGCGCGTCTCGTCGGCCACGGGTTCGTCGTTGAGCAGAGCGAACGCGGGCGGGGTCACCGGCGGGTACGAGGACCCGTACGGGGATGCGTACGGCGTCGCGTAAGGCGTCGCGTACGGCGACATGGGCGGCGGTCCGGCCGCTGGGGAGGACACCGTCCAAGTCTGGCAGCCGCGCCCCCGGGTCCGCCGGTACGTGGCGGAAAACACCGAGCGGTCCGCGTGACGTGGCCGTAAGGTGACCGGCATGCAGGTGATCCAGTCCACGAAGCTCGCCAACGTCTGCTACGACATCCGGGGCCCGGTCCTCGAAGAGGCCATGCGGCTTCAGGCGGCGGGTCACCGCATCCTGGAGCTGAACACCGGGAATCCGGCGCCGTTCGGGTTCGAGTGCCCGCCGGAGATCCTGGAGGACATGCTCAGGTCGCTGGGGACGGCGCACGGGTATGTGAACTCCAAGGGCATCCTCCCGGCGCGCCGCGCGGTGATGCAGCACTACCAGACCAAGGGCATCGACCTGGACGTCGAGGACGTCTACCTCGGCAACGGGGTGTCGGAGCTGATCCAGATGTCGATGCAGGCGCTGCTCGACGACGGTGACGAGGTGCTGGTGCCCGCGCCGGACTACCCGCTGTGGACGGCGTCGGTCTCGCTGTCCGGCGGCACGGCCGTGCACTACCGCTGCGACGAGCAGGCGGAATGGCAGCCGGACCTCGCCGACATCGAGCGGAAGATCACCGACCGCACCAAGGCGATCGTGATCATCAACCCGAACAACCCGACCGGCGCCGTGTACGACGACGAGATGCTGCGCGGCATCGCCGAGATCGCCCGCAGGCACCGGCTGATCGTCTGCGCCGACGAGATCTACGACAAGATCCTGTACGACGACGCGACGCACACCCCCTTCGCCGCCATCGCCCCCGACCTGATGACCCTGACCTTCAACGGTCTGTCGAAGGCGTACCGGGTGGCGGGCTTCCGCAGCGGCTGGCTCGCGGTCTGCGGCCCCAAGGACCACGCGACCAGCTACATCGAGGGCCTGACGATCCTGGCGAACATGCGGCTGTGCGCGAATGTGCCCGCGCAGCACGCCATCGCCACCGCCCTCGGCGGGCGCCAGTCCATCAAGGACCTCGTCCTGCCCGGCGGCCGGCTGACCGAGCAGCGCGACGCGGCGTACGCGGCCCTGACCGCCATCCCCGGCGTCACCTGCGTGAAGCCCAAGGGCGCCCTCTACGCCTTCCCGCGCCTCGACCCCAAGGTGCACAAGATCAAGGACGACCAGCAGATGGTCCTCGACCTCCTGCGGGCCGAGCGCATCCTCGTCGTCCAGGGCACCGGCTTCAACTGGCCCGACCCCGACCACTTCCGCCTCGTCACCCTCCCCGCCAAGGAGGACCTGACGGACGCGGTCACCCGCATCGGCGACTTCCTGGGCGGCTACAGCCAGGTGCCGTAAGAGGTACGGCGTCCGGGAGGGGTACGGCGAAGGAGCGCGGGAGGTCACCGCGAAGGGGCGCGGGCGATCCGCGCCCCCCACGTCAGCCCAGGCGCGCCACCAGGGACTCGTACTCGTCCCACAGCTCGCGCGGGGTGTGGGTGCCGAAGGTTTCGAGGTGGGCGGGGATGAGGGCGGCTTCCTCTTTCCAGACCTCGCGGTCGACGGACAGCAGCAGGTCGAGGTCGTCCTGGGAGATGTCGAGCCCCTCGGTGTCGAGGTCGCCGGGGGCCGGCAGGATGCCGATGGGGGTCTCGACGCCCTTGGCCTCGCCGTTGAGGCGTTCGACGATCCACTTCAGGACCCGGCTGTTCTCGCCGAAGCCCGGCCAGACGAAGCGCCCGGCGGCGTCCTTGCGGAACCAGTTGACGTAGTAGATCTTCGGCAGCTTGGCGGCGTCGTGCGTCTTGCCGAGCGAGACCCAGTGGCCGAAGTAGTCGCCCATGTTGTAGCCGCAGAACGGCAGCATCGCGAAGGGGTCGCGGCGCAGTTCGCCGACCTTGCCCTCGGCGGCGGCGGTCTTCTCGCTGGCGACGTTGGCGCCGAGGAAGACGCCGTGCTGCCAGTCGAAGGACTCGGTGACCAGCGGTACGGCCGAGGCGCGGCGTCCGCCGAAGAGGATCGCGGAGATCGGGACGCCGCGCGGGTCCTCCCACTCGGGCGCGATGATCGGGCACTGCGCGGCGGGGACGGTGAAGCGGGCGTTGGGGTGGGCGGCGGGCGTGCCGGACTGCGGCGTCCAGTCCTGGCCCTTCCAGTCCGTGAGGTGCGCGGGCGGCTCCTCGGTCATGCCCTCCCACCACACGTCGCCGTCGTCGGTGAGGGCGACATTGGTGAAGACGGAGTTGCCGTACATCGTCTTCATCGCGTTGGAGTTGGTGTGCTCTCCGGTGCCGGGCGCCACGCCGAAGAAACCGGCCTCGGGGTTGATGGCGTACAGGCGGCCGTCCTCGCCGAAGCGCATCCAGGCGATGTCGTCGCCGATGGTCTCGACGGTCCAGCCGGGGACGGTGGGCTCCAGCATCGCGAGGTTGGTCTTGCCGCAGGCCGAGGGGAACGCGGCGGCGACGTACTTGACGGCCTCGGGTCCTCCCTTGGGCGGGGTGAGCTTGAGGATCAGCATGTGCTCGGCGAGCCAGCCCTCGTCGCGGGCCATGACGGAGGCGATGCGCAGCGCGTAGCACTTCTTGCCGAGCAGGGCGTTGCCGCCGTAGCCGGAGCCGTAGGACCAGATCTCGCGGCTCTCGGGGAAGTGCGAGATGTACTTGGTGGTGTTGCACGGCCACGGCACGTCGGCCTGGCCCTCTTCGAGCGGGGCGCCCAGGGTGTGCACGGCCTTGACGAAGAAGCCGTCGGTGCCCAGTTCGTCCAGCACGGCCTGACCCATCCGGGTCATGGTGCGCATGGAGACGGCGACGTACGCGGAGTCGGTGATCTCCACGCCGATGGCGGACAGCGGTGAGCCGACCGGGCCCATGCAGAAGGGCACGACGTACATCGTGCGGCCCTTCATCGAGCCGCGGAAGACGCCCTTGTCGCCGGTGAAGATCTCCCGCATCTCGGCGGGGGCCTTCCAGTGGTTGGTCGGGCCCGCGTCCGCCTCGTTCTCCGAGCAGATGAAGGTCCGGTCCTCGACCCGCGCCACGTCCGAGGGGTCGGAGGCCGCGTAGTACGAGTTGGGGCGCAGGGTCGGGTCGAGCTTGGTGAAGGTGCCCTTGGCGACGAGTTCTCCGGCCAGGCGGTGGTACTCCGCCTCCGAGCCGTCGCACCACACGATCTCGTCGGGCTGGGTGAGTTCGGCGATCTCGCCGACCCAGCGGGTCAGTTCCTGATGGTTGGTGGGAGCCGCAATACCGCGCGCCACGATCGCTCCGTCCCGCCGGGTCCGCACAGAACCGGCGTCACAAATTGAGGGTTTGGTTCTCGGCCCCTTGGGGGCTGCGGCCCGGACGCGTTCGTGGAGTGCTCATCCGGTACCGACCGCACTCATATGAGTGTGGGCCCCGTCAAATGATTCTGTCCAGGGCGCCGCGAGTGAGCATCACCACTCCGGGAGTGTCCCGCGCCACCTTTAAATCTACTAACAGGTAACTTACGCGACCGTAGGTAGGATTGACGGCATGGTCCTTGGCAACGACACTTCAGAGGTGTCCCCCATCGTCGACGGCGTCGACTTGCCGATCCCCGTGAAACCCAAGCTCAGAGGGTGGTTGCACGCGGGGATGTTCCCCGCCGTGCTCGTCTCGGGAGTCGTGCTCACCGCCTTCGCCCAGAGCACCAGGGGACGGATCGCCTGCGGCGTCTTCACCGTGACCGCGTGCGCGCTGTTCGGCGTGAGCGCGCTCTACCACCGGGGCAACTGGGGCCCTCGGGGCGAAGCGATTTTGCGACGACTTGACCATGCGAACATCTTCCTGATCATCGCGGGCACGTACACGCCGCTGGCGATCCTGCTGCTGCCGGGCGACACCTCGAAGGCGCTGCTGTGGGTCGTCTGGGCGGGCGCGCTCGCCGGAATCGCCTTCCGCGTCTTCTGGGTCGGCGCCCCGCGCTGGCTCTACACCCCGTGCTACATCGCGCTCGGCTGGGTCGCGGTCTTCTTCCTGCCGGACTTCCTGCGGACCGGCGGCGTGGCCGTCATGGTCTGCGTCATCGTCGGCGGCCTGCTCTACAGCGGCGGCGCCGTCGTCTACGGCTTCAAGCGGCCGAATCCGTCACCGCGTTGGTTCGGCTTCCACGAGGTCTTCCACTCCTTCACGCTGGTCGCCTTCATCGTCCACTACGTCGGCATCTCGCTGGTCGCCTACCAGCACGCGTAAATCCGCCGGGCCGCAGCCGCCCGCCCCCTCACCCACCCGCGCCCGTCCCCACGGGGGCGGGTTTTTTCGTACGCCCGCACGTCGGCGCGCGCCCGCGGGTGAGTGAGGGCGCGTACGCCGGTGCGTACGCGTACGCCGACACCCATCCGCGGACGCGCCCGCCCGCACGGGTTCCCATGCGGCGATCTGACAGCTACTCTTTTTTAGGAGTCACTCTCATTTGACACAGACCTTCAGGAGCCGTCATGGCAACCTCTTCCTCCCCGGCCCCGCCCCCGGCGGACGCGCAAGCCCCGCCGCAGGCGGACCCGCGGCGCTGGCTGGCACTGCTCGCGATCATCGCCAGCGTCCTCGTCCTCAGCTTCGACACGACGATCCTCAACGTGGCGCTGCCGACGATGTCCGCGCAGATCGGCGCCGACACCGGCGACATGCAGTGGATCGTGGACTCGTACACCGTCGTCTTCGCCGCCGCGATGCTCCCGGCGGGCCTGCTGGGCGACCGGTTCGGACGGCGCCGGATGCTGGTCACGGGCCTCGTCGTGTTCCTGGCCGGATCGATGCTCGGCGTGCTGGCGCACAGCCCGGGACCGGTGATCGCCGCCCGTACGGTGATGGGCGTCGGCGGGGCCTTCATCATGCCGCTGGCGCTGTCGGTGCTGCCGTCGATGTTCAGCGGGCAGGAGCGCTCGCGGGCGGTCGCGATCGTGTCCACCGCGATGGCGCTCGGCATGCCGCTCGGCCCGATCATCGGCGGCACGCTGCTCGAACACTTCTGGTGGGGCTCGGTCTTCCTGATCAACATCCCGCTGGTCGGCCTGAGCGTCGTCGCCTGCATGACGCTGCTGCCCGAGACCCGCGACCCCGCCGCGCCCCGGGTGGACGTCCCCAGCACGGTGTTCGCCGCCGGGGGCCTCGGCGCCCTGGTCTTCGGCATCATCGAAGCGCCCGACCGGGGCTGGGGCGACCCGCTGGTGCTGCTGATGCTCTTCGGCGGGGTCGCGCTGATCGCCGGGCTGGTGCTGCGCGAGCGCGGGGTGAGCAGGCCGATGCTCGACCTGACCCTGCTGCGGCAGCGCGGCTTCGTGTGGAACGCGGTCGCCGCCACCCTGGTCACCTTCATCCTCACCGGGCTGCTCTTCGTCCTGCCGTCCTACCTCCAGACCTCCCTGGGCTACGACGCGTTCGGCACCGGTCTGCGGCTGCTGCCGATGATGGGCGGGCTGATGTTCGCCGCCCGCGCGGGCTCCCCGCTGGTCAAGCGGTTCGGCCCGCGGCCGGTGATCGTCGGCGGACTCGCCGTCCTGGCGGGCGCGGCCTTCCTCGGCAGCACCACGCGCGTCGGTGACGGTTACGGCGTCACCGCGCTGTGGCTGTCGATCGCCGGGCTCGGCTTCGGCCTCGCCATCGTGCCCGCCATGGACAGCGCGCTCGGCGCGCTCCCCCGCGAGCGCGCGGGCAGCGGCTCGGGACTGCTCCAGACGCTGCGGCAGACCGGCGGCGCGATCGGCGTCGCCATCCTCGGCAGCGTCCTCGCCGCCGGGTACACCGGACGGCTGGACACCGGCGGCCTGTCCTCGGCCGCCGCGCACACCGCCAAGGACTCCGTCGTCGGCGCCCACGCCGTCGCCGCCTCCCTGGGCGACCGCGCGCTGGCCACCGCAGCCGACGCCGCGTACCTGCACGGCATGAGCGTCGTCCTCACCGTCTGCGGTGTCGCGTCCCTGGTGGCCGCCGCGCTGGTGGCGGCCTTCCTGCCGAACCCGCGCACCGGGAAAGCGACGGAGGGGGGCGCGGCCGACCGGGGCGCGAAGGGGTCTGGAGACGGGTCCGGGTCCGGGTCCGGGTCTGGAGACGGGTCCGGATACGGGTCCGGGTCCGGGAGCGACGCCGCGCCCGGCATCGTGTCCGGTGCCGTGACCGGCTCCGTGACCGGCTCCGACACCCGCGCCGGGGCATCGCTGCCCGTGGCAGAACGCACCACGGATGCCGGACAATGAGGCCATGTCCCCTCGCTCCAGCGGCATCATCCCGGCGAAGACCGGTCTGCGCGAACGCAAGAAGGCCCAGACCCGCCAGGCCATCCGCGCCGCCGCCTACCGGCTCTTCGCCGAGCAGGGGTACGACGCCACCCCCGTCGACCAGATCGCGGCCGAGGCGGACGTCTCGCCGAGCACCGTCTTCCGGTACTTCCCCACCAAGGAGGACATCGTCCTCACGGACGAGTACGACGCGGGCATGGCCGAGATGCTGCGGTCCCGGCCCGCCGAGGAGTCACCGCTGACGGCGCTGGAAATGGTCATGCACGAATCGCTCAGCCTGCTGCTCCAGGACCCCGAGGGCCAGGCCGAGATGGTTCAGCGTGAGGAACTGGTCCGCGACGTCCCCGCCATCCGCTCCCGCTCGCACGAAACCATGTCGGAGACCGGTCGGCTGCTCGGCGGCATCATCGCCGAGCGGTCCGGCCGCTCGGCCGACGACCTCGAAGTACGCGTCTTCACCGCCGCCGTCTTCAGCGTCATCCACGAGACGACGATGTACTGGGTCGAACAGGGCCGCACCGAAGACCTCCTCCCCCTCCTCGACCGCGCCCTCGGCCTGCTGCGCGGTGGCCTGGAGTTCTGACCCCGCGCGCCTCCCCCGGCACCAGGCCCCATGACCGAGCCCCCAGCCCCCACCGGCCGGTGACCCGGCCACCACCGATCCGCCCCGCCGGGACGGCCGGTGACCCGCGGGAGCGTCGTGGCTGGGCGCGCACCCCCGCAGGGGGGCCGGCTAGCTCGGGCGGGGTCCGGTCCACACGTCGGAGCGGAGCTGCGAGCGCAGGGTGCGGGCGTCGGACGTCGGCGCGTCGCAGACGAAGTTGCGGCAGACGTACGCGGCGGCCTGCCCGGCGCGCGTCGGCCGGGCGTGCAGCAGCGGGAATTCCGTACTGCCCTCCTCGCCGACCGCGACCACGGCGCCGGGCGCGGCGCCGAGCAGCGCGGTGAGGTGGAGTTCGTCGGTCAGGGGATCGCCGACCGCGCCGACGACGGCGACCTCGCGCGGCCCGTCGAGCGCGGCCTCGGCGACGGCCAGACCCCAGCCGACGAACCGCGGCGCGCGGGAGGCGAGCGCGCCGACGACACCCAACGCCCTTTCCGCGGCGGTGCGGTGGGCGTCGGAGCCGGTGTGGGCGGCGTACGTGAGCAGCGCACCCGCGGCGGCCGTCCAGCCGGACGGCGTCGCGTTGTCGGTGGGGTCCTGCGGGCGGCGGATCAGGGTCTCGGCGTCGTCGGCGGTGTCGTACAGCCCGCCGTCGTCCGCGGTGAAGTGGACGATGACGGAGTCGAGCAGCAGCCCGGCGAAGTCCAGCCATACGCCCTCGCCGGTCACCGACGCGAGCGCCAGGAAGCCCTCGGCGACATCGCCGTAGTCCTCCAGCACACCGTCGTTGGCCCCGGCGACGCCGTCGCGCGAGGTGCGCGAGAGCCGTCCGCGCTCGTCCATGTGGACGCGTACGAGCAGGTCGGCCGCGTCGACCGCGGCCTGTACGAGGTCGGGCCTGTCGAAGTAGGCCCCGGTCTCGGCGAGCGCGGCGATGGCCAGGCCGTTCCAGGCGGCGACCACCTTGTCGTCACGCCCCGGACGGGGGCGCGACGCGCGGGCGGTGAGCAGCCGTTCGCGTACGGAGGCGACCCGGTCGGCGTCCACCACGCCGTTGCCCTGCGGGAGTTGGAGTACGGAGGCGCCCTCCTCGAAGGTGCCCTCCTCGGTGACGCCGAAGTAGCCCGCCGCGAACTCCCCGTCGGCCGAGCCCAGTACCTCGGTGAGCTGCGCGGGCGTCCACGCGTAGTAGGCGCCTTCGGCGTGCTTGCCGGTGCCGTCGTCGCTGTCGGCGTCCAGCGCGGACGCGAACCCGCCCTCGTCCGTGGCCAGTTCGGCGATCATGAAGTCCGCGGTCTCCAGCGCGACGCGGCGCGCGAAGTCGGAGCCGGTGGCCCGCCACAGGTGCGCGTACACGCGGGTGAGCAGCGCATTATCATAAAGCATTTTTTCGAAGTGCGGCACGCTCCACGTGCGGTCGACCGCGTACCGGGCGAAGCCGCCGCCGAGTTGGTCGTAGATCCCGCCGCGCGCCATCGCCTCGCAGGTGTCGCGGGCCATCTGCAACGCGCCCTCGGCGCCGGTCCGCGCGTGGTGCCGCAGCAGGAACTCCAGCGCCATGGACGGCGGGAACTTCGGCGCCCCGCCGAACCCGCCGCGCCGCGCGTCGTATTCACGGGTCAGCCCGAGCAGCGCCGCCGACAGTTCGCCTTCACCCGGATGGACGGCCGCGCCGTACGCGTCGGCCCGCTCGGCCAGGTCCCGGACGATCCGCGTCGCGACATCCGCGACCTCCTCGCGCCGGTCACGCCACGCCGCGACGACGCCCTCCAGCACGTCCCGGAAGCCGGGCATCCCCTGCCGCGCGGCCGGCGGGAAGTACGTACCGAAGTAGAACGGCTCGCCCTCCGGCGTCAGAAACACCGTCATCGGCCAGCCGCCCTGGCCGGTGGCCGCCTGCACGGCCTCCATGTACACGGCGTCGACGTCCGGCCGCTCCTCGCGGTCCACCTTCACCGACACGAAGTGCTCATTGAGGTACGCGGCCGTCACCTCGTCCTCGAAGGACTCGTGCGCCATCACATGGCACCAGTGGCACGCGCTGTACCCCACGCTCAGCAGCACCGGCACACCGCGCTTGCGCGCCTCCGCGAACGCCTCCGCCCCCCACGGCCACCAGTCCACGGGATTCGCGGCGTGCTGGAGAAGATAGGGCGAGGTCGCGTCGGCAAGACGGTTCATGCGAACCAGCGTCTCACGCGGCTCAGCCCCGAGAACTCACACGGGCCGACTGCGCCGTGGTCCGCCGACGGCAGTCGACCAGGTAAATCCAAATTAAATGACAATACGATGATGCTACGTTCCAGTGAATCGGCTCAGGAGAGCTTCGTTCACTGGAGGTAAACGGGATGGCGGTCGGGAGCGGCTGGAAGCCGCTGGAGGCGTTCTGGTCCGTACAGCGTCTGGTGCGGGACCGCCATCAGTTGGTCCGGAAGATCAGCGAGTGCTACACCGCCGCGCACCCGAAGGACAAGAAACCGAGCCCCTCGGATGTCAAGTCCTGGCGTGAGAGCGTCTACGAGCTGGCGACCACGCTGGACAACTTCGGGCTCGGCCAGGTGCGGATGTTCATCGAGTACCTCGCCGACGGTCAGATGAACCACATCGACGTCGTCCTCGCAGGACAGCATCCCTCGGGACGGCTGAGCTACGCGGTCATCGAGCTCAAGCAGTGGGGCAGCATCGAGCGTCCGACCGCGTCGAAGGCAGCCGGGCTCTGCGCCTCGTGCAGGGCGGAGGGGAACACCAAACTCTGCCAGCGCTGCGCCAGGGATCTGGTCTACGCGCCGTTCGCTGGGTACGAGAAGCACCTCAAGCATCCCGCTGTCCAGGTCGGCAACAACGTGGACGACCTGCGCAGGCACCACAGCATGTTCGATGATCGCTACGTCAATCTCGTGGGCGCGGCCTACCTGCACAACCTCATGGATCCGGAGCACCAGTGGATAAGCCAGGTGTCTCCTCGCCCAGGGATCCCCACGTTCACCGCACGGCAACCGGGGGACCTGGAGAAGTTCCTGACCGCGAACTTCAGCTCGGACTCCGGCGCGGAGGCCGCACAGGAGTTGCTCGGACGTCGACGCTCGACCAGCCTTCTGACTGACGAGACCGCAGCGATCGTCAACGGCCACACCCGGTTCAGTCTCGTCGAACACCAACTACGGGCGGTCCAGGCGATCGCCGATGCCGCGGCAGCCGTCGGGGCGCAGGGGGTGAAGAAGGCATTCGTCATCGAGGGACGTGCGGGCAGCGGCAAGTCACTCGTTGCGCTCACCGCGCTGGGAGAAGCGCTGCAAGCTGGACACTCTGCCGCCTTCGTTTCCGGTGGCATCGCCTCTCGCGACACCTTCAAGCGCGCTGCCAAGGGGTACCGGAAAGTCTTCAGGCCGCTGGTGCAGATTGCCGACAAGTTCGGGCCCGACGAGCTGGACCTGATCGTCTGTGACGAAGCCCACCGCCTCAGCCTGCGACCGAAGACCGGTTCCTTCGGGATGCGGCAGACAGGGCCGACCTCGGTGGAGGAAGTCGTCACCCACGCTCGCGTGCCGGTCTTCTTCATCGACGGGGATCAACGCCTCTTCGCGGAAGAGGTCTGGTCCCCTGAAAGACTCAAAAGCGAGCTCCGGAACCTCGGCGTAGAGATCGTGCCGATCAACCTGGACCGGGTACTCCGAACCGTCGGCAGCTCGACATACGACACCTGGGTCAGCCGGCTCATGGCCGGGGACCCCATCGCGTGGAGTCCTGACGACGCCACCGACCCTGAGCCTTTCGAGCTCTACTACGCTGACAGTGCTGCAGAGATGGAGTCCTTCCTCAAGGTCAAGGACCCGACGGGCGTGAGCGCCCGGATGACCGCCGGAATGTGCTGGGACTGGACCGACGACACCGGCACCTTCCCCGACGTCAGCCCCGATCCCGACTGGGCACGCCCTTGGAACGCCGGTGACAACCACAGCACCCAGGGAATACCCAAGCGAAAGTTCTGGGCGACAGATCCCGGAGGCTTCGGGCAGATCGGTTGCGTGCACACGGCCCAAGGGCTCGAGTACGAGTGGGGCGGCGTGATCATGGGCCCCGATCTCACGTGGGAGGACGGCACCTGGGTCGCCAACCGCGAGCACGTGAAGAGCAAGGCCTCACAGATCAAGGACGACACCGAACTCATCCGGGCGTTGCGCAATGCCTACGGCGTGCTGATGACCCGCTCCATCCGCGGCCTGGTGCTCTACTCGGTCGACCCCGCCATCAGGAAGCTCTTCGCCGACCTCGGCGTGCAGAAACTCTGATCCAGCCGTCTCCTGCCTGCCGGGCGGATGGCTTGCCATAGGCCCTCCGGTCCCAGCCGGATGATGCCAGCAAGGTACGACCGAACCCACTACTCGGTTGACGAGTTCACTGGCACCAGTGGCACGCGCTGTACCCCACGCTCAGCAGCACTGGCACACCGCGCTTGCGCGCCTCCGCGAACGCCTCCGCCCCCCACGGCCACCAGTCCACGGGATTCGCGGCGTGCTGGAGAAGATAGGGCGAGGTCGCGTCAGCCAACCGGTTCACGCGGCCTAGCCTCTCACAAAGCAAGGCCCGCGAGACGATCGCGCGCGGCGGCGGGAGGCTGTCGTTCGGGCATCTCGACGCACCGGGCGGGAGCGGGAGCGGGACCGGTGGGGACGGGGTCCGACGGGGGGCGGGGCGGTCAAGGGGCCGGGGGTGGGGCGATCTCCTGGAGGAGGGTCCCGACCAGGGACTTGATCTCGTCGCGGATCGGTCGCACGGCTTCGACGCCCTGGCCGGCCGGGTCGTCGAGCTTCCAGTCGAGGTAGCGCTTGCCGGGGAAGACCGGGCAGGTGTCGCCGCAGCCCATCGTGACGCACACGTCGGACTCGCGTACCGCGTCCACGGTGAGGATCTTCGGGGCCTCGGCGGAGATGTCGATGCCGACCTCGGCCATGGCCTGGACGGCGGCCGGGTTGACGGCGGCGCCCGGGTCGGACCCGGCGGAGCGGACCTCGACGCGGTCCCCGGCCAGGTGGGTGAGCCACGCGGCGGCCATCTGCGAGCGGCCGGCGTTGTGGACGCAGACGAACAGGACGGAAGGCTTGTCGGACATGGGGCTTCCCTGTTCCTTCCTCGGTTGAACGGCGTGATGGGACCGGCGTGGTGCAACGGGCGTGATGAGACGGGCGTGGTGCCACGGGCTCGGTGCGACGGCTTGACGGACGGATTCGCTGCGGCGACGTGGCGAGGCGAACGAACGATTCAGCCCGCGCTGGTATCAGCAGCGACTGGTGTGTGACAGTATCAGTCCATGCTGACATCAGTCGACACTGATCTGATGCGGGTGCTGGCCGACCCGCTCAGGCTCCGGATCGTGACCCTGCTCGCCCGCGAGACCCTGTGCACCACGCACCTGGTCGAGGAGACCGGAGCCAGGCAGACCAATCTCTCCAACCACATGAAGGTCCTGCGCGAGGCGGGCGTGGTGGACACCGAGCCCTGCGGCCGGTTCGTCTACTACAAGCTGCGCCCCGAGGTGCTGGCCGGACTGTCCGAGCGGTTCGCCGCGCTCGCGGAGTCCGCGCGTACCGCCGCCGAGAACAAGCGGGCGTGCCCGTGACCTCCGCGGAACCCCGGCCCGCGCCCTCCGCGCAGCCCCGACCCGTGACCTCGGCGGAACCCCGACCCGCGCCCTCCGCGGAACCCCGACCCGCGCCCTCCGCGGAACCCCGACCCGCGCCCTCCGCGGAGCCCGCCGCCGCCCGCCCACCGGGCGGCGGTCCGGCCCCGCGCGACTCGGTCGTCGGGAAGCTCTCCGCCCTGGACCGCTACCTCGCGGTCTGGATTCTGGCCGCGATGGGGGCCGGTCTGGGGCTGGGCCGCGCCGTCCCGGGGCTGAACGACGCGCTCGCGAAGACCGAGATCGGCGGGATCTCGCTGCCGATCGCGCTCGGCCTGCTCGTGATGATGTACCCGGTGCTGGCCAAGGTCCGCTACGACCGGCTCGACCGCGTCACCGGCGACCGGAAGCTGATGGCGTCCTCCCTGCTCCTCAACTGGGTCCTCGGGCCCGCGATCATGTTCGCGCTGGCCTGGCTCTTCCTGCCGGACCTGCCCGAGTACCGCACCGGTCTGATCATCGTGGGACTCGCCCGCTGCATCGCCATGGTCATCATCTGGAACGACCTCGCGTGCGGCGACCGCGAGGCCGCCGCCGTCCTGGTCGCGCTCAACTCGGTGTTCCAGGTGCTCGCGTTCGCGCTGCTGGGCTGGTTCTACCTCGACCTGCTGCCGCGTCTGCTCAACCTCGGCGACGGCCAGGGCCTGGACGTCTCCGCCTGGCACATCGCGCTGAACGTCGTCGTCTTCCTCGGCGTGCCCCTGCTCGCGGGGTTCCTCACGCGCCGCGTCGGCGAGCGGCGCGTGGGGCGCGAGCGGTACGAGAGCGCGTTCCTGCCGAGGATCGGCCCGTGGGCGCTGTACGGGCTGCTGTTCACGATCGTCGTCCTCTTCGCCCTCCAGGGCGGGACGATCACCTCGCGCCCGCTGGACGTCGTACGGATCGCGGCTCCGCTGCTGGTCTACTTCGCGGTCATGTTCTTCGGCGCCTTCCTCCTCGGCAAGGGTGTCGGTCTGGCCTACGACCGCACCGCGACCCTCGCGTTCACCGCGGCGGGCAACAACTTCGAGCTGGCCATCGCGGTCGCCGTCGCCACCTTCGGGGTCACCTCCGGCCAGGCGCTGGCCGGGGTCGTCGGCCCGCTGATCGAGGTCCCCGTCCTGATCGGCCTCGTCCACGTCGCGCTCGCCTGGCGCCGGAGGTTCACCGCCGACGCGCTGACGACGGCTGATTGACGCTGATTGACCTACGCCTTACGCGTCCTGGCCGCGGGGCCAGGTCCTGACGGGGGCGCTGCTGCGGCCGGCCCGGCCGCTCAGCTCGGCGTCGAGGGTCTCCTGGGCCACGCGCATGGCCTCGGCGTACACGGGGTCCTCCAGCCGCTTCCACATGTCGTCCGCGGAGACGTCCTCCACGCGGCTGACCACCCACCAGATGTTGCCGAAGGGGTCCTTGATCCGGCCGCCGCGCTGTCCGAAGGCGTCGTCGGCCAGCTCCGTGACGATACGGCCGCCGGCCGCGACGGCCCGCGCGAACGCCTCGTCGGCATCGGCGACAAACACGCGCAGCAGGCTCGGCACGACGGGCCAGTCCGCGTGCCGGTCGAAGGCCAGCACCACGGTGTCGCCGATACGGATCTCGCCGTGTCCGATCAGGCCGTCCTCCGTCGCCACCCGCCCGAGTTCCTCACCCCCGAACGCCGCGGCCACGAAGTCGAGGAACGCCCCCGTGTCGTCGGTGACCACCCAGGGCGCCACCGTGGTGTAGCCCTCGGGCGCGGCATTGGTCTTCTCGGGCATCGCGGTCCTTTCGCTGACATCGGTTGTCGACAGCGACGCTAGGCGCGATTGCGGTCAGTTCCGGTCCGCAACGGCGCAGCGGCGGTGCCGCGATCCGCCGATACCCCCGCCCGGGCCCGGTCGGTCACGGCCGGCCGGGGGCCAGGGCCGGCTCGGGGCTCGGGGTGAGGTCGCGGCGGGGCAGCAGGAGCGGGGTGGTCAGGATGAGCAGGCCCACGACCGTGAGGGCGGTGCGCGGGCCGGTGACGTCGGCGAGCAGCCCGGCGAGCGCGGTGAGGACGGCGATGGCCGTCTGCTGGCCGATCGACCAGGCCGACAGGGTCCGGGCGACGAGGTGCCGGGGGGTGTGTTCGAGCCGGTAGGTGGCGAGCACCGGTGTGTACAGGCTCATGTTGACGATGATCGCCAGCTCGACGGCGATCACGGTGAGCAGGCCGACGACGCCGGGCCGGACGAAGGCCAGCCCGATCAGCCAGACGGCGCGCAGGGTGCCGACGGTCCGGAAGACCCACTGCTGCCCGTGGCGGGCGACCACCCGGCGGGCCAGCCGCGAGCCGATGAGCCCGCCGACGCAGGGCGCGGCGAAGGCGAGGCCGTACTGCCAGGGCGGGAAGCCGAGTTGGCGCAGCAGGAGCACGGCGAGCAGCGGTTCTGTGGCCATGATCAGACCGCCGACGAGCAGCTGGTTGAGGTAGAGCGCCCGCAGGCCGGGGTGGCCCAGGAGGTGCCGCCAGCCGTCGAGCAGCGCGCCCGCCCGGGTCGTCGGTGTGCCGGTGGGCCGCGGCGCGTCCTCCCGGCCGCGGATCGCGGTGACGCACAGCGCGGAGCACAGGTAGCTGAGCGCGTCGGCCACGACGGTGACGACCGGCCCGAACAGGCCGATGGCCGCTCCGCCGAGCGGCGGCCCGACCGCGATGGAGCTCCAGTTCGTGGACTCGAAGCGGGCGTTGGCCACGAGCAGGTCGTCCGGCCGGACGAGCGCCTTGAGGTAGGCGCCGCTGGAGGCGTTGAAGGCGATCTTGGCCGCGGCGGACACGGCGGAGACCACGAGCAGGTGGACGAAGCTGAGCCAGCCGAGGGCGTACGCGGCCGGGACCGTCGCCATGACCGCGAACCGGGTCAGGTCCATCGCGACCATGACCGGGCGCTTGCGCCGGAACTCCACCCACGGCGCGAGCGGCAGCGCGATCAGCGCTCCCACCGCGGGCCCCACGGCGGACAGCGCGGACACCTCGGCGGGGCCCGCGTGCAGGGCCAGCACCGCGATCAGCGGCAGCGCGCCGAAGCCCAGCCCCGACCCGTAGGCGCTCACCGCGTACGCCGCCCACAGCCAGCCGAACGGCCGCCCCAGCGCTCTCCTGCCCCTCATGCGCGGCGCTCCCCCTTCGACGGGCCGACGTGGACCGGTGAGAGCTAAGCGAGCGGCACAACCGCAGGTCAAACAACCGCACCGCCCGCGATCCACAACCATTCGTTGTTCACTAAGGTGAATCGACGTGGACCTCGAAGCCGTACGCACCTTCGTCGCCGTCGCGGACGCGGGCCAGTTCCAGAAGGCCGCCGCCGACCTGTCGATCACCCAGCAGGCGGTCTCCAAGCGGGTCGCCGCGCTGGAACGCGCCCTGGGCATGCGGCTGTTCGCCCGCGCCCCGCGCGGCGCCGAACTCACCATCGACGGCCAGGCGTTCCTGCCCCACGCGCGCGAACTGCTGCGCGTCGCCGAACGCGCGGTCGCGTCCGTACGCCCCGGCCGCCGTCCGCTGCGCGTCGACGTGATGGCCTCGCGCGGCGCGCAGGCGGGCCTGATGCGCGGCTTCCACCGCGCGCACCCCGAGATCGACCTCGACGTGGTGATGCTGCTGGAATTCGGCACGGCCGTCGGCGCCGTCAGGTCCGGTGCGATCGACGCGACCTTCCGCGCCGTCGCCGCGCCCGGCCTGCCGCTTCCCGAGGACGTCGCGTCCGTACGGGTGCTCGACGAGCCGCTCCAGCTCCTCACCGGCCCGGCCCACGCGCTGGCGGGCGCCCGGTCGGTGACCGTCGAGCGGCTCGTGGGGCACCGGATCTGGATGCCCGGCATCGTCCCCGGCTCCGAGTGGGGTGCCTACTACGACGACCTCGTCGACGAGTTCGGCCTCACCATCGAGGCGACCGGCCCCAACTTCGGCTCCGACGCGCTTCTCGACACCCTCGCCGAGACCCCGGCGCTGGCCACCTTCATGGGCGAGCCCACCCGTCTCATCTGGCCCGCGGGCCACGGCCTGCGCCGTATCCCGGTGACCGACCCCACCCCCGTCTACCCGCACGCCCTCCTGTGGCACCGCGACAACCCCCACCCGGCGCTGACCGTTCTGCGCGCCCACCTCGCCGCCGCGGCGACCGCCCACGACGCCGCCGGGACCTGGCGCCCCGACTGGGTGATCCCCCCGTCTCCGGTGTCACCGCCGACGAACTCCGGGCCGGATGCGCCGGGTGGCGGCTGACGGACGTGACGCCCGGTGCGCGTCCGGTCCGGAAAGCCGGGGGTCGGCGCGTACGCTCATGGGCGGATGTTCCGGAAGTGGCGGAAGTGGTGCCAATGGCACCAGTGGCGCCAGCGGGAGCGGTGCCGGGTGAGCGTGAGGGGTGGTCGCGGATGGCGGGGCGGATTCGGGTGCTGCTGACGGCCGTACTGGTGGCCGTGACGGGGATCGTGACGGCGTCGGCACCGGCCTCCGCGGTGATCGGCGGGTCGAAGAGCACGTACGGGCCGTGGGCGGTGCGGATGTTCGTCGACGGGAAGCCGGTGTGCACCGGGACGGCCGTGACGCGCCGGTGGATTCTGACCGCCTCGCACTGCTTCTTCGAGCAGGCGCGGCCGGTCGCGGACAAGCGGATCACGTTCCGGGTGGGCAGCCTCGACGTCCGCAAGGGCACGACGGTCCGGCCGGTGCCCGGCGGGCGCGTGGGAAGCGCCGTCGCCGACATGATGCTGGTCGAGGTGCCGGCCATGAACGTCCGCACGGCGCGCCTGTCCACCGCGCCCGTCCGCCCCGGCCGGACCGTGCGGGTGTACGGGTGGGGCGCGACGTGCGCCGGGGACGAGAACTCCTGCCAGTCGCCGGTGCTCAAGCAGTCGCGGCTGCGGGTCGTCCGGCCGGACGACCCGCGGTGCGACGGCGCCACCGCGCCGGGCGGCTCGGACTTCTGCATGGTGAAGGTGTCCGGGATCCCCGCGGGCGGGGACTCCGGCGGACCGGTGATGAGCGTCGCCCCGCACGGCGCGGAAACCCTCCTCGGCGTCTTCGACGGCTCCGACCGGGAGAAGGTCGCCGAGGCCGGGGACGTCGGTCAGCAGCTCGCCTGGATCCGCTCGGTCACCCGCCGGTAGCCCCCACCGCCCGCCTCGATCCGCACCCGGCGGTGGCCGCCACCGCACGCCCAGATCCGCCCCGTCACCCGGCGGTACCCGCCACCGCCACCGGGCCTGCTGGGTACGGAACAGGCGGCGACATGGCCTGGAAGTCGGCGGGGCGCGTGGCGCGGGCTTCGGCGAGGGGTCGGACAGCTGCCGGACAGGTGCGGGACAACCGCCGTACACCGACCGGATAGACTGCCGCAATTCTGCACCTCACCCGTATGCACCGTTTTTCACGCCAAAGAGGGAGCGTCGTGGCGCTGCTCGACCACACCCGGCCGGCGCCCGCGACGCAGCCCACCGGCCGGAGGGACGCGCTGCGGCGCGCGGCCCGCGCGGCGGCGCCCGCGGTCCTCGGCTATCTGCTGGTGCGGCTCGCGGCGACCGCGATGCTCTGGATGTGGGCGCGGTCGGAACACAAGAGCCTGCTGGGGCTGCTGGGCCGCAAATGGGACTCGCTGTGGTTCCTGGGCATCATCGAGCACGGCTACGACCACGGCACCCCGGCGCAGAGCAACCTCGCGTTCTTCCCGCTCTACCCCCAACTGGTGCGCGGCACCGCCGCGCTGTCCCCCACCGGGCCCGCGACCACCGGCGTCGTCCTCGGCTGGCTCTTCGCGCTGGCCGCCGCCTGGGGCATCTACGCGGTCGGCGCGAAGCTGTACGGCCAGCGCGCCGGGGTGGTGCTCGCCGTGCTGTGGGGCGTCATCCCGCACGCCGTCGTCGAGTCGATGGCGTACACCGAGAGCCTGTTCACGGCGCTGGCCGCCTGGACGCTGTACGCGCTGCTCTGCGAACACTGGCTGACCAGTGCCTTCCTGTGCCTGCTCGCCGGGCTGACCCGGCCGACCGCCTCCGCGCTGGTGCCGGTGGTCTGCCTGGCCGCGCTGTTCGCGATCGTCCGCGCGCCGCGCGCCTGGCGCGCGTGGGCGGCGCTGCTGATCGCGCCCGCCGGCTGGATCGGCTATCTGGTGTGGGTGGGCCTGCGGGTGCACCGGCTGGACGGCTGGTTCCACATCCAGAAGGACGGCTGGGGATCGTCGTGGGACGGCGGCCGGTTCACCGTCGACAGCGCCCGGCACATCCTCAGCACGCCGTCGGCGCTCGACCTGTACGCGGTGACCGTCGTCCTGCTGCTGGCCGTGGCGCTCTTCGTCCTCGGCGTGCTCGACCGGCAGCCCTGGCCGCTGCTGCTCTTCAGCTTCCTGCTGCTGGCCACCTCGATCGGCGGCTCCGGCTACTACCACTCCAAGGCGCGCTTCCTCGTCGCGGCCTTCCCGCTGCTCATCCCGCCCGCCATCGCGCTGGCCAAGGCCAGGACCGGTACGGCCGTCACGGTCGTGACGACGCTGACGCTGGTGTCCGGGTACTTCGGCGGCTATCTGCTGCTGGTCTGGAACCACTCCCCGTGAGCCGGGCGGTTCACAAGCCGTAGCGCCGACGCCGTCGAAGACGCGCGGCATCGCGGACTGCCACGGCGCGCGGGAGAGCCGGCCGCCGACGCCGAGGCGCACGAGAAGCTCGACCTCTGCCTCGGCGACAAGGCGCCCTACGGCCTGATCGGCCTGTTCACCGGCGCCGCACCACCGGAACCCGCCTCCCCCGCGCGGGCCTGAACCGCGCGCGTGCGCGCGGCGGCGACGGCGGCTCCGCGCCCAGGAGGGGCGCGCGGGGACGGCGCTGTGGGATCCACAGGGCCGCGGGGGCTTGACGCGGGCGCTGGGTGGGCACCAAACCCACTCATGGGTTGTCCGCACGTCGAAGTTGTCGAAGCCGTACGCGGGAGGACATGTGCCGGAGTCACGGGCCGCGCTGCGCGCACCGCACCGGGCCGAGGTGGTGCGCCTGCTGGAGCGGGCGGTGGCCCAGCAGGGGCAGGGCGTGGACGGGAAGGCGCTGCTGGCGCGGGGGTTGGAGCGGCTGGAGGAGATCGCGGCCGCGGCGGACGAGGAGTACGGGGCGTACGTCAGGGCGCTGGAGGCCGGTCAAGCGGCCGGACCGCAGGAGCGCTCGGGGCGCGCCACCGCCGCGGTGCAGGGCCTGGTCGCGGGCGTAACGGCCGCGGTGGCCTTCGGAGTCGACCTCGGCTACGGACTCGCGGCGGGACCCGCGCTGGTGACCGGCCTCGCGGTCGGCGCGGCGGGAGCGGTGACGCTGACCGGAGCGGGCAAGCAGGGAAAGGCGCGGCGCGCGGGCGCCGGCCAGGGCTTACCGGGCGGTCCGGAACAACTGCGGCTGCTGTGGCTGGCCGCGCTCGACCGCCGCGGCGTACGGCCGTTCATCGAGGCGCAGCGCGCGGTCGTCCCCGCGCCGCCCCGCAAGCAGTCCGCCAAGGTGCCCAACCAGCCCTCCCCGCCGCGCCGTTCGGGCAACGACCGCAGCGCGGCGGCCCGCACACGCGCCGTGCTGGAGCAGTCGTTCGGCCATCTCCCGGACGCGGAAGGCCCGTTCGCCGGGCGCCGCGCCCATGTCGCGCGGATCGCCCAGTGGGTGCACCAGGCCCGGGTGTCCACGGCGGTACGGCCCACCGTGGTCGTCCTGCACGGCCCGGCGGGCAGCGGCCGTACGACGCTGGCGGTGCGTACCGCACGGCAGTTGAAGGACCAGTTCCGCGGCGCGTGCGTGGTGGACCTGCGCGGCGCGAGCGACGGCAGGACGCCGCTGCCCACCAGGGAGGCGCTGCTGCACCTGCTCAACCGGCTCGGCGCGCCCCGCGACCAGCTCCTCTTCCGCGAGCGGCAGAATCAGGAACAGCACCTGCGACGGCTCAGCGAGCAGTACCAGCAGCATCTCAGGGACGTGCCCGTGGTGATCGTGCTGGACGACGCCACCGACGCGGCGCAGATCAGGACGCTGGTCCCCGAGCGGTCCGAGAGCCTGGTGCTGGTCACCAGCCGCGCGCCGTTCGACCCGGAGGAACTGGCGCTGCCCGGCGCCTTCGTGCACAGCCTGGACGTCGGCGCGCTCGACGCGGACGACACCTTGGAACTGCTGGGCGAACTGGCCGCGGCGGGCGGCGGCGCCGCCCCGCTGCGGGAGGAGGCCGAGCGGCTGCGCGACCTGTGCGCGGGTCTGCCGATAGCCCTGCGGATCGCCGGAGCCGCGCTCCCCGACCACCACGGCGCGACCGAACTCGCCGCAGACCTGGAGGTGTTCGGCCCGCGCGACCCGGTCGACCGCGTCCTCGCACTGCGCTACCACGACCAGCCGGAGCCCAACCGCCGCCTGCTGCGCCGCCTCGCGCTGGCCGGGCGCGCCAGCTTCGGCGCCGCCGCCGCGGCGGCCCTGATGGCCACCGACGAACGCGAGGCCGCCCGCAGGCTCGACGAACTCGCCGCCGCGGGGCTGATCGAGAACGTCCGCGGCAGCCGCTACCGCCCGCACGACCTCGTCCGCGCCTTCGCGGGCGAACGGCTGCTGGACGAGGAGGACCCGGTGGAGCGCGGCGCCGCCCACGAGCGGCTGATCCGCTCGTACGCGGACCTCGCGAACACCGTCATCCGGCTGGTCGAGGGCAAGACCTCCACCCGCGCCGGGCGGTTCGGCCAGCACGGCTTCGCCTCACTGGAGCTGGCGCTGCGCTGGCTGGACGAGGAGTCCAGCTTCATCACCGCCGCGCTGCGCGACACCGAGGGCGTCGACCGGGCCGCCGTACAGGCGCTGCTCGGCGCGCTGTGCGACTACTGCCTGCTGCGCGGCGACCTCTACCGGCTCGGCGAGATCAGCGAGATGGCGCAGGCCCAACAGGCCGCCGGGCAGCAGAAGTCGGGCCCCGACGAGGACCGCTCGGTGCTGGTGCGGTCGGTGCAGTGGCGTACCGGCATCGCGGCCCGGCAGCTCGGCGAGCTGGACAAGGCGCGGTCGACGCTGACGTCGGTGGTCGACCTGTACTTCGAGGCGCGGCACCCGTCGGGCGCGGCCCGCGCGCTGGACAGCCTCGGCATCACCCTGCACCACCAGGGCAACCTCAAGGAGGCCGAGCGCAGGCTGCGCGAGGCGCTGGAGATCCAGTCCGCCCCCGAGCTGGACGAGGACCGGGCCTGGACGCTGCACGCGCTGGCCGCCGTGCTGCGCGACATGGGCCAGGTCGGCACGGCGCTGGAGCTGCTGCGCGAGTCGCTGGCGCTGCACCGCGAGAACGAGAGCGTGCAGGGCGAGGCGTGGGCGCACCTCCAGCTCGGCCAGGTGTACCTGCGGCTCGGGCGGCTCGACCTCGGCGAGGCCGAACTGCGCGCCGCCGGGCAGTCGTACGCGCTGGCCCGCGACCCGCGCGGCGGCGCGTGGACCGCGACGCAGCTCGCCCGGGCCCTGCTGCTGCGGGGCGAGGCCCGGCAGGCCGCCCAGGACCTGGACGAGGCGGTGCAGCGGCACCGCGCCTGCGAGGACGCGCGCGGCGAGGCGTGGACGCTGTACTACCTCGGGCACGCGCTGGAGGAGTCCGGCGACACCGACTCGGCGCTGCGCACCCTGGAACGCGCCCGCACGATGTTCTCCCGCATGCGGGACGTCTACGGGCTGGCCTGCGCCCGGCACCACTCCGCGCGGGTCACCCGCGACCAGCGGGCGGCCCGTACCGGCAATCTGCGCAACAGCGGCTTCGCCCGGCAGCTCCTCCAGGACGCCCGCCAGGACTTCCGCCGGATCGGCGTCGAGCACGGCGAGGCGTGGTCGTGCGTCGAGCTGTCCGTCATCGACGCCGGGAACGGGCGGCTGCCCGAGGCCCTCGCCCTCCTCGACGAGGCCGTCGAGCTCTTCCGTGGGCTCGGCGACCGGCGCGGCCACGACTGGGCCGTCTTCCTGCGCGCCACCGTCCAGCCGCTGCTCTCCGAGGCCGGCCTGCCCCTGGCCCGCTCAGCCCTCGCCGGGCTCCTCGCCGACGCCTATCCGGGGCGGGACCCGGACCTCGAGGAGTACGTCGAGGCGTACGCCCTCCTCCTGGAGCGCGGCACCGTCGCCCCCGGCGGACCCTGGGACACCTGGCGCCTCGGCATGACCCCCGGCCGCTCCGCCCGCATGGTCATGGCCGTCCCCGTCTGACCCCTTGCACACGACGTGCCCCGTCGGGGGCGCGGGGAACCGCGCGGCCGGCCACGACGCTCCCACCCGCCCCGGCGGGGCAGATCGGTTGTCTCCGGACCACCGGCCGGTGGCGGCTGGCCGCGCGGTTCCCCGCGCCCCTGAAAAGCACGCCCTGCGCAAGGGCCGCCCGTCAGGGGCGTGGCGGCTCCGGGGCGGAGGAGGCGGAGGCGGCGGGAGAAGCGGAGGGAGAGGCCGCGGGGGCCTCATGCGGCGGGCGAGCCGCGGGCTCCTCGGTGAAATCGATCTTCTTCATCTGCTTGCCCATGTTCTTCATCAGCAGCCACAGCCCGATGGCGATGGCGGCGAAGATCACGAAACCGAGGAGCCCCGGCGTCACCTTGTCCTGGTTCAGCTCACCGGCGGCGTTCGAGGCGAGCGGGACCAGCGTATTGAATCCGTGGGAGGCGTTCACCCGCCCATTGTCGCCTAGGCCCTCTCGATCCCCGCAAAGAGGTCGTCCTCAGGGATCGAGGTGTCCACGCGGGACTGCGCCAGCTCGTAGTCCTCGGTCGGCCAGACCTCCCGCTGGAGGTCCATCGGGATACGGAACCAGCCGCCGTCCGGGTCGATCTGCGTGGCGTGCGCGAGCAGCGCCTTGTCACGGATCTCGAAGAAGTCCGCGCAGGGCACGTGGGTGGTGAGCTGCCGCTCCGGGCGGTCGAACTCCTCCCAGCGCTTGAGCCACTCCCCGTACGGGGACTCCATGCCGCGCGCGAGCAGCGCCTCGTGCAGCGCGAGGGTGCGCTCCTTGTTGAAGCCCTGGTTGTAGTAGAGCTTCAGCGGCGTCCACGGCTCCCCGGCCTCGGGGTAGCGCTCGGGGTCGCCCGCGGCGTCGAAGGCCACCGCCGAGATCTTGTGCGTCATGATGTGGTCCGGGTGCGGATAGCCGCCGTTCTCGTCGTACGTGGTGATGACGTGCGGCCGGAACTCGCGGATCAGCTTCACCAGGGTGCCCGCGGCCACGTCCACGTCCTGGAGGGCGAAGCAGCCCTCGGGCAGCGGCGGCAGCGGGTCGCCCTCGGGCAGTCCCGAGTCGACGTAGCCGAGCCAGGACTGGCGGACGCCCAGGATCTGGCGCGCCTCGTCCATCTCCTTGGCGCGTACCTCGTGGATGTTCTCCTCGATGTAGGGGTCGCCCTGGAGTTTGGGGTTGAGCACCGAGCCACGCTCGCCTCCGGTGCAGGTCGCCACCAGTACGTCCACCCCCTCGGACACGTACTTGGCCATGGTGGCCGCGCCCTTGCTCGACTCGTCGTCGGGGTGGGCGTGAACGGCCATCAGTCGAAGCTGCTCAGTCAAGGCTGGGTCCTCAGGTCTTCGGGGTCCGAGCGGCGCCGAGCCCCCGTCTTCTAAGCCCCCTCCGTCGGCCGAGAGGGCGCCTCCTATAGTGACCGAGTGAGGGGACGATTAATTCCGCCGTTCCCGCGCTCGGGAGGAAAAGCCTATGACCGCCGTGCGGCCCGGTGAGCCGGGCGCCCGTCCCGCCCTGCCCGACGGCAGGTACGGTCCGGGCGCCGACGCGCGGGCGGACCGCAAGCTGCGGATCGCCGCCGTCGTGCTGGGCGCGCTGATGGTCGTCGGCGTCGGGTGGTACGGCTGGCACGCCCTCACCGGCACCAAGGTCAGCGGTCAGGTCATCGCCTTCAAGGCCGTGTCGGACCAGGCCGTGGAGATCCACCTGGAGGTCCGCAAGGACCCGGGGACCGTCGCCGTCTGCACTCTGCGCTCGGTGGACGTCGACCACAACGAGGTGGGCCGCAAGGACGTCCGCCTCGCGCAGCACGCCCGGCAGGTCGACACCGTCGTCACGGTGCGGACGACCTCGCGCGGTGAGACCGGTGAGCTGGTCAGCTGCCAGACCGCCCCGCGCGGCTGACCCCGGACCCCGGCACCCGCGTTCGTTTCTCGTCCCCTTGACCGACGAGTAATTGTTAGGCTCGTGGTTTCGTCCCGGCGACCGGTGGCAATGGACTTGTTCATCGGGGCGCACCCCGGCACCGGCCGTGGGGACGAGCCGTCGGCCCCACGGGTGCGACGGCACACACCGCCCCGCGGGGAGTCCGCGGGACAGGCACACGGCATGACCAGTACCGACGAGGAGCACCTGTGACCCAGACCAGCGAGAACGTCACCTGGCTGACCCAGGCGGCGTATGACCAGCTCAAGGCCGAGCTGGAGCATCTGTCTGGTCCGGCGCGCGCCGAGATCGTCGCCAAGATCGAGGAAGCCCGCCAGGAAGGCGATCTCAAGGAGAACGCCGGCTATCACGCGGCGCGTGAGGACCAGGGCAAGCTGGAGCTGCGCATCCGCCAGCTCAACCAGATCCTGGAGTCCGCGAAGGTCGGCGAGGCCCCGGCGGACGACGGTGTGGTGGCGCCCGGCATGGTGGTGACCATCGCCTTCGACGGCGACCCCGACGACACCATGACCTTCCTGCTCGGCTCCCGCGAGGGCGTCTCCAGCGACCTGGACACGTACTCGCCGCAGTCGCCGCTCGGCCGCGGTGTGGCGGGCAAGAAGCCGGGCGAGGACGCCACGTACGAACTGCCCAACGGCAAGAGCGCGTCGGTGAAGGTCCTCGACGTGAAGCCGTACCAGGGCTGAGCGGACAGCGGTGTGCCGCCCGTCCCCGTGGCACGGGCGGCACATGTGTGACGCGGCTCTCCGCGAAGGCGTCGGGCGTGACGCGATCGTCGAGCGTGAGGCGGTCGTCCGGCTCTCCGCGGTGACCGGCTGTTAAGCGGTCGCCGAGCGGTACTTGCGGACCGCGAGCGTACGGAAGACCACGATGATGAGCACGGACCAGATCAGCGACGCCCACACCGGGTGCTGCATCGGCCAGGCGCCGGACTGCGAGACGCCCGGGTTGCCGAAGAGCACGCGGCACGCCTGCACGGTGGCGCTGAACGGGTTCCAGTCGGCGACCGCCCGGAGCCAGCCCGGCATGTTGGACGAGTCCACGAAGGCGTTCGACACGAACGTCACCGGGAAGAGCCAGATCAGGCCGCCCGAGGTGGCCGCCTCCGGGGTGCGGACCGACAGGCCGATCAGCGCGCCGATCCAGGAGAAGGCGTAGCCCAGCAGGAGCAGCAGCAGGAACGCGCCGATCATCTTCGGCACGCCGTTGTGGATGCGCCAGCCGACGAGCACGCCGACCACCGCGAGGACGACGACGGTGAGCGTCGTCTGGACGAGGTCGGCGAGGGTGCGGCCGGTGAGCACCGCGCCGCGCGCCATGGGCAGCGACCGGAAGCGGTCGATGAGGCCCTTGTTCATGTCGTCGGCGATGCCCGCGCCCGCGCCGGCGGTGGCGAAGGTGACCGTCTGGGCGAAGATGCCCGCCATCAGGAAGTTGCGGTAGTCCGAGGCGCTGAGGGAGCCGCCGACGGCGACCGAGCCGCCGAAGACGTAGCTGAACAGCACCACGAACATGATCGGCTGGATCAGCCCGAAGATGATCATCTCGGGGATGCGCAGCATCCGGATCAGATTGCGCTTGGCGACGACCAGCGAGTCCCTGACGGACTGGACGACGCCGCCCGCGCCCTTGGGCGCGGCGGTGGTCACGATGTCGGTCGTGGCGCTCACTTGACTGCCTCCTTGCGGGACGCGTCGGCCTTGCGGGCGCCCGGGTCCTCGGTCTCCTCGTCGGCGGCGTTGTCCTGCTCGGCCGCGTGGCCGGTCAGGGAGATGAACACGTCGTCCAGGGTGGGTCGGCGCAGGCCGATGTCGTCGATCTCGATGCCCTGCGCGTCCAGGTCGCGGATCACCTCGGCGAGCAGCTTGGCGCCGCCGGTCACCGGGACGGTGATCTTCCGCTGGTGTTCCTCGATCTTCGCGTCGCCCTTGCCGAATCCGGCGAGCGCGCGGGCGGCGTCGGAGATGCGGTCCCGCTCGTGCACGACGACCTCGACGCGTTCGCCGCCGGTCTGCGCCTTGAGCTGGTCGGAGGTGCCGCGCGCGATGACCTTGCCGTGGTCGATCACGCAGATGTCGTGCGCGAGGTGGTCGGCCTCTTCCAGATACTGGGTGGTGAGCAGCAAGGTGGTGCCGCCCGCGACCAGTTCCTGGATGACCTCCCAGAGCTGCTGGCGGTTGCGCGGGTCGAGTCCGGTGGTCGGCTCGTCCATGAACATCACCGGCGGGCTCACGACGAGCGCGGCGGCGAGGTCGAGGCGGCGGCGCATACCGCCGGAGTAGGTCTTGGAGGGCCGGTTCGCGGCGTCCGCCAGATTGAAGCGCTCCAGCAGTTCGTCGGCCCGCGCGCGGGCCGCCTTGGCGCTCATCTGGTAGAGCTGGCCGACCATTTGGATGTTCTCCCGGCCGGTCAGATACTCGTCGACCGCGGCGAACTGACCCGACAGGCCGATGTGCCTGCGGACCTCGTTGGGGTGCTTCAGTACGTCGATGCCCGCGACGACGGCTCTGCCGCTGTCGGGTTGCAGGAGTGTGGTCAGGACCCGGACGGCGGTGGTCTTTCCCGCGCCGTTCGGCCCGAGCAGCCCGAGGACCGTGCCCTCCGGCACGTCGAGGTCCACTCCCCCCAGTGCCTTGACATCGCCGAAGGTCTTCACAAGACCCTCTGCATAGATGGCGCCCGGCATTTTGTCACTCCGTCCGTTGGTGCGGTGTGCAGCTCTCACGACTGGTGCGGTGTGCGGCTTCATGACTTCGACCGCCCGAACGGCCGAAACTCATCGCTCAGCGCGCGGCGGACCGCGCGGCGAACCGCGATGGAACGCGAGAATGACAGACGCGATATATCGCGTCAAGCCAATTTCGCGTCCGCCACGGAACCTGGTACACGGCGCGCCGCCGCGGGGCTCGGCGGGCGACTCCCCCGCGGCGGCGGGTCGTACGACGGCGAGCTCCGCCCGCCGGGGCGGTCACCGGATGACGGTGTAACCCGCGTTCTCCAGTGCCTCGCCCACGGCGACACAGTGCTCAGGTCCCTTGGTTTCCAGGTGCACCTCGACCTCGGCCTCGGTGAGGCCGAGCCGCGGGTCGGTGCGCACATGGCTGACATCGAGGACGTTAGCGTCGACCACTGACAACACCCCCAGGAGCGTGGCGAGCGCGCCGGGCCGGTCGGTGAGACGCAGCCGCAGGGACAGGTAACGGCCGGCGGCCGACATGCCGTGCCGCAGGATGCGCTGCATCAGCAGCGGGTCGACATTGCCGCCGGAGAGCACCGCGACGACGGGCCCCCGCAGCGCCTCGGGCGCGGCCAGCAGCGCCGCGACCGGACTGGCCCCGGCCGGTTCCACGACCAGCTTCGCGCGTTCCAGGCAGAGCAGCAGCGCGGAGGAGAGCTGGTCCTCCGTCACCGTCACGACCTCGTCCACCAGGTCCCTGACCAGGGCGAACGGTATGTCGCCCGGACGGCCGACCATGATTCCGTCGGCCATCGTGGCGACCGTGCCGAGCGCCACCGGGCGGCCGACGGCGAGCGAGGGCGGATACGCGGCGGCGCCCGCGGCCTGCACGCCGACGATCTTCACATCGGGCCGCAGCGCCTTGACGGCGACCGCGAGACCGGCGGCGAGACCGCCGCCGCCGATGCCGACCACGATGGTGCCGACCTCGGGGCACTGCTCAAGGATCTCCAGGCCCACCGTGCCCTGCCCGGCGATGATGTCCGGGTGGTCGAAGGGGTGGATGAAGACCGCCCCGGTCTGCTCGGCGTACTCGATGGCCGCCCGCAGCGTCTCGTCGACGACCGCGCCGTGCAGCCGTACCTCGGCGCCGTAGTCACGGGTCGCGGCCACCTTGGGCAGCGGGGCGCCGACGGGCATGAAGACGGTCGAGCGGACACCGAGCAAGGAGGCCGCGAGGGCCACGCCCTGGGCGTGGTTCCCGGCGCTGGCCGCCACCACCCCGGCCGCGCGCTCCTCCGGGCCGAGGCCCGCGATGCGGACGTACGCGCCGCGAATTTTGAACGAACCTGTGCGTTGAAGATTCTCGCATTTGAGGTGCACAGGTGCTCCGACCAGCGACGACAGATGGCGGCTGCCTTCCATCGCGGTGATACGGGCCACCCCGGAGAGCATTTTGTGCGCTCCTCGCACGTCATCGAGGGTGATCGAAGGGGACGCTGCGGGCACCGAACTGTCCATGGGCCCAGTCTCCCAGCTCCGGCGGACCGCCACCGCCGGGGGCCAAGGGTGTCACCGGCGGCCGGAATACGTGTCAGGGCCGGGGCCGCGGCGGGCGGCGTATTGCCGGTGAAGGGTCACGGGGCCTTCCGCGCCGCGTACTCTTCTCCACAACTTCCGCCTTCCCGTTCCCCTTCACAGGACCGACAGAACGCGAGCTTCAAGGTCATGTCCAACCCCACGGAGACCTCGACCGAACTCCTTGAGCGCCTCCAGCACCAGGTCGCACTTTTCGCCCGTCGCGCGGAACAGACGCGGCTCGGCGGAGTCGGCAAGGCCCGCAACTCCATGGACCGCGCCGCCTACCTGCTGCTCAACCGGCTCGACCGCGAAGGCCCGATGGGCGTCAAGGCGCTCGCCGAGGCCATGGGCATCGACTCCTCCACGGTCACCCGTCAGGTCGCCCCGCTCGTCGACACCGGCCTGGTCAAGCGCACCTCGCACCCGGAGGACGGCCGCGCGGTCGTCCTCGCCCTGTCGCCGCGCGGCCGGTCCCGGCTCGACGCGGTACGCGACTCCCGCCGCCGGCTGATGGCCGAGGTCACCGACGAGTGGACCCCGCGGGAGCGGGAGATCTTCACCGAGCTGCTGGCCCGCTTCAACACCTCGCTCGCCGACTGGCACACCGGGGCGGGACAGCGCGAGGAGCCGGAGTCCGACGAGGCCGGTGGGACCGAGGGGACCGGCGGCGCGACCGGGTCGCGGGGAGACACGCAAGGGGCTTGACCCGGAACACCCGGTTGCCGTCCCATGGCCGCGTGGGGAAGCGCCGGGCGGCAGCGGAAAACCGACGGGACGCCGAATTCGCGGCGTTCACCGCGGGCGCGGCGGGCCGTCTGCTGCACGCCGCCACACTGCTGGCGGGCGACCCTGAGGCCGCCGACCGCCTCCTGACCGCGACGCTCGCGCACGTCTACGCCAACTGGCTCACGATGCGCGCGGAGGACCCGTACGAACGGGCCAGGAGCGAGCTGGTACGGCGGTTCGCCTACCGCCCGTGGTGGCGGCGGCCCCGCGGCGGCACCCTGGACCGGCTCAGCGGCCAGGAGCGGCTGATCGTCGTGATGCGGCACTTCGAGGGCGTCGCGGAGGAGCAGACCGCGGCCCAACTCGGCCTGCCCGTCGAGCGGGTGCGCGCCATCTGCGCCCGCGGGACGGCCACGTTGCGCAGCAGGCCCGAAGAGGACGATCCGGCCGCCGCCGCGGCGGCCAGGGCCGTGGCCGCCGCCGCGGCGCGGGCCCGCAGAGCCCCCGGGGAGACCGAACCGGCTTCCGAGGCAGCGGAGTTGGCCGAGTCCAGCGCGGTGGCGCCGTGAGCCGCCTGCCCAACCGCCGCGACGACGAGGTGCGCCGCCTGCTGGACACCCCGCACCCGGTGGTCCCGCTCGATCTCACCGCCCGCGCCGCCGCCCGCGGACGCCGGATCGTACGCCGCCGCCGGGTCGTCCGACTCGCCCTGTGGCTGGTGCTGTTCGCGGCCGTCGTGGCCGGTCTGGTCCTGGCCGCGGTGGCGTGGCCCGACCACTCGGCCCCTACGACGCCGACGGACGGCAGTTGGTGGTCGGCGACGGGCTGACGCCTTTCGTGGGAAAGGCGCCGGGCCCGTACGGTACGCGGCGCGCGCGACCGTACGGGCCCGGGAGTTCACGCTCTCACGACCGTGTCACGACCTCAGCCGAGGGCCTGCGCCAGGTCGGCCAGCAGGTCGTCCGCGGCCTCGATGCCGACCGACAGGCGTACCAGATCGGCGGGCACCTCCAGCGCGGAACCGGCCACCGAGGCGTGCGTCATACGGCCCGGGTGCTCGATCAACGACTCGACGCCGCCGAGGGATTCGCCGAGCGTGAAGAGCTCCGCGCGGTCGCAGACGGCGACCGCCGCGTCCTCGCCGCCCACGACGCGGAAGGACACCATGCCGCCGAACGCCTTCATCTGCTTGGCGGCCACCTCGTGCCCCGCGTGCTCCGGCAGACCGGGGTAGTACACCTGCGCCACCTTCGGGTGCGCGGCCAGCATGCCGGCCACCCGCGTCGCGTTGGCGCTGTGCCGGTCCATCCGTACCGCGAGCGTCTTGACGCCGCGCATCACCAGCCACGCGTCGAACGGCCCGGCGACCGCGCCCATCGCGTTCTGGTGGTACGCCAACTCCTCGCCCAGGCCCGCGTCCGAGGTGACCAGCGCGCCGCCGACCACGTCGGAGTGCCCGCCCATGTACTTGGTCGTGGAGTGCACGACGACGTCCGCGCCGAGCGCCAACGGCTGCTGGAGGTAAGGGCTCGCGAAGGTGTTGTCGACCACCAGCCGCACCCCGGCCTGCCGGGCGACCCCGGCGACCGCCGCGATGTCGGTGATGCCGAGCAGCGGGTTCGAGGGCGTCTCGACCCAGATCAGCTTGGTCTCCGGCCGGAGCGCGTCCCGTACCGCCTGGACGTCGGAGGTGTCGGCCACCGACCAGCGCACGCCCCAGCGCTCCACGACCTTCGCGAAGAGCCGGAAGGTGCCGCCGTACGCGTCGTTCGGGATCACCACGTGGTCGCCCGGCGCGAGCATCGTACGCAGCAGGCAGTCCTCGGCCGCGAGCCCCGAGGCGAAGGCGAGGCCGCGGCTGCCGCCCTCCAGCGCCGCCAGGTTCTCTTCGAGGGCGGTCCTGGTCGGGTTGGCCGACCGGCTGTACTCGTAGCCGCCGCGCAGGCCGCCGACACCGTCCTGCTTGTACGTCGACACCTGGTAAATCGGCGTCACCACGGCCCCGGTCTGCGCGTCCGCGGCCTGGCCGGCGTGGATCGCGAGGGTCTCGAAGTGCTGGTGGCCGATGTCCTGGTGCCCGATGTGCTTGTCGCTCATGGCCCCGAGCGTAGTGCCGCCGTCAGGCCCGCGCCGACAGCCTCGCGCGCAGCACGGCCGCGCTGCGCTCGCACCACTCGGCGTTTCCCCGCTCGAAGGCGAGGCCGCGCAGGCACGTCAGATACGGGCCGATGCGGGTGCCGTGGCGCAGGAAGTCCTCCTCGTCCCGGTCGCCGCGGAGCTTGCCGAGCAGGGTCGTGAACAGCTCGGCCTTCGCCGCCGCGAAGGCGGCGCGCTCCATGAGCTGGGCGATGACGGCCTCGGTGCCGAGGCGGTCGGCGGTCTGAACCTTCACAAGGAGTTCATCACGGATGAAGGACGGTTTCGCGGGCGCCGCCGCGAAGCGTTCCAGTTCGGCGAGGCCGGCGTCGGTCACCTGGAAGAGGCGCTTGTTCGGCCGCGTGTCCTGGACGACCTCCCGGCCGGTGACCAGGCCGTCGCTCTCCAGCCTGGTCAGTTCCGCGTAGAGCTGCTGGGGCAGCGCGTGCCAGAAGTTGGCCACGCCGACGTTGAACGCCTTGGCCAGCTGGTAGCCGCTCAGCTCCTCGTCCAGCAGCGCCGCGAGGACCGCGTGGCGCAAAGCCATCGCCCGGCCTCCTCCCGTCCGCCCGGTCCGTTGTACGCTCGACATGGTACTCAAGAAAGTGACTAATCAGATGCACGACTAGGGGGTCCGCCCAGGGCAGCCCTCCAGAACCGAAGGAGCAGCCGCCGTGACCGCGACGGACGCCGTGACCGCAGACCCCTCCGCCTTCCGCGCCGCCGTCGAGTCGGGCGACGTCGAGGCCCTCAGCCGCCTGTTCACCGACGACATCCGGCTCTACAGCCCGGTGAAGTTCACCCCGTTCGAGGGCAAGCCGCTCGTCGTCGGCCTCTTCCACGTCCTGGTGCGCACCTTCGAGGACTTCCGCTACATCGGCCGGTTCGACGGCTCCGCCCGGACCACCGGTGACGGCACCGACGCCCCGTCCGCGATCCTGCTCTTCCGCGCCACCGTCAACGGCAAGGAGATCCACGGCATCGACATGCTCCAGTTCGACCCGGCCGGGCTGATCAAGGAGATCACTGTCATGGTCCGCCCCCAGTCCGCCGTCCAGACCCTCGGCGAAGCCGTCCTCGCCGGCCTCGTCGCCGACGGCCTGGCCCCGGCCCCGGCCCCGCGCTGACGGCCGACGGCTCGGCCCGCACAGGAGGCAGGGGGCAAGGGGTGGATGACGTGACCGGGGAAACGCCGCTCGCGGCGGATGAGGCGTTGCGCCACGTGACCGGGCTGGCGCGGGCCGGGACGCCGGTTGCCGCCGGGGTGCGGGTGAGCGTGAATTTCCATCCGGACCGCGGGGGGATGCTGGAGGCGCTGGGACGGGAGGGCGTGTACCGGTCGCAGTTCGTGACCGGTACGAGCAACGGGGGCCTGACCGCGTATCCGGGCGGAGACCGGTGGCGGTGGGAGAGCCGGATCTTCGGGGGCGCGTACGACCGGGCGGACGGGCGGGCACGGCCGGTGTACGGGGCGTTGAACTTCCGGCGCGAGCAGGTCGGCGCGGCCCCGCGCTTCGGGTCCGCGCACTTCCGGCTGCGCGCCGGGACGCTGGCACGGGCGACCTTCTGCTATCCGGACAGCGCCCGGGAACCGTCCGACTTCGGGGTCGAAGGGACGGTGTCGGCCCTGGTGGAGCTGGCCCGCGCGGACACCGCGGCCGGGCGGGGGGACGCGCTCGACGGCTATGTGGAGGCGCAGGTGCACGGTCCCGTGGTGCTCGCCGAGGACGTGGAGGCGCTGGTGCTCGACCCGAGCCACCGCGGCACCACCGTGGAGGACGCCGCGCGCCTGCTGCCGTGCCCGCTGGAGTGGCACGCCGGTTTCCGCCTCGCCGTCACGGAGTTGCGCCGCCACCCGGACTACCGGGGGCCGGAATTCGTCGCGCTGGGCGCCGAGATCGCGGAGGGCGGATTCCTCGACCCGCGCGTCATCGGCGAGGCCGCCCGCACCGGCCGCCACGACCCGCAGTCGCTCAAGCGCGTCTGGCACTGCGTGGCCCGCTTCGGGGCGCCGCCGGAGGGTCAGGCGGTTGTGGTGGGGGAGGTCGGGGAGGTGGGGAGGCGGTAGTCGGACAGGGAGAGCATGCGGCGGTGCTGGGGGCGCAGACCCGTGATGTGGAGCGGGAGCGCGAAGGCGGTGCAGCGGGCGTGCAGGCTGCTCAGGAAGCGCAGCGCCGTCGTGTCCATGAAGGGGACGGCGTCGAAGTCGAGGTGGACCCCCCGCAGGCCGGGGCGCAGCGCCAGTTGGGCCTGGGTCAGAGCCGGGCGCGCTTCGAGGTCGATGTCCCCGCACGGCCGGAGGGTGAGTATCCCGTCGTCGTCCAGCGCGGTCGGACAGGTGAAGGGAGCCGTGGCGTCCATGGCGGTCTGTGTCCTCTCTCGAATCTCGAAGGTCTGCACCCTTGGACACCGTGGGCGGACGGACATCACGCGCGGGGACGTACCCGGTGAAAACGGGCGGTCTCAGACGATCGCGGTGACCGTCACCGACACCGTGACCGGCGTGGTCAGCGTCTGCGGATACGTCGCGTAGACCGCCTCGACGACCGCCTCCCGCACGTGCTGGGCGACCCGGGCCGCCTGGTAGCCGGTGCGTACGGCCAGCGAGACCGTGACCGCGCACTGCGCGGGGTCGGTCCGCCACCGCACGGTGACACCGGGGGCGGTACGGGAGCGCAGCCGGTCGGTCAGGCGCGGGCTGAGGTAGGCGACGCCGGGGACGTCGACCGCGGCGGCGCCCGCCGCGGTCGCGGTCTCGCGCTCTTCCGGTGTGCGGGTCAGCGGGTTCATCGGGTCAGCCCTCCCCGGAGGTCGCGTCGTTGAGCGGGCGGTCGGCCGCCGCCCCGTCGTCCAGGACGTCCACCACCGACACGTCCACCGCGGCGACGTCCAGGCCGATCACCGCGTGCGCCGCGTTCATGACGCGTTCGCGGACCGCCGCGGCGGCCTCGGGGACGGTACGGCTGAGGACGACGGCCACTTCCAGGCGGACCCGCAGCGGCACGCGCGGCAGCGGCAGCCCGGGCAGTACGTAGCGCGCGGGCTCGCGGGCCGCGGTGATCCGGCAGCTCCCGGCCACGACACCGGGAACCGCGTCCGCGGCCTGCCGGAAGAGCCGGGCGGCGGCGGTCTCGGTGATCCAGTCGTCGGCCGCGGGGTCGCCGAGCGGTACGAGGCGGCCGGGCCGCAGTTCGGTCCGCACCAGGTCCATCACGCGGGCGGCCAGATCGGGCGCGGGCAGGTCGCGTACCGCCAGCGCCTGGTGCACGGCCTGGTCGAGCTGGGCCAGTTCGGCGAGCGAGTCCCGGCAGTGCGGGCAGTCCTCGTGGCCGGGGGCGGGCTCGCCGCCCTCCCACAGATCGGCCAACGAGGCGTCGCAGGGCAGGAGTTCGTCGTCTAGCGCCATGTGTCCATCGCCTCCGTCAGATAGCGGCGGGCGCGGAAGATCCGTCCCCGGACGGCCGGTTCGCCGATCCCCACGGCGGCGGCGATCTCGTCGTACGACAGGCCGTGGAATTCGCGCAGCACCCAGCACGCGCGCTGCTCGGGGGTGAGCCCGGCCAGCGCGCGGTGCAGCGCCTCGGCCGACGCGGCGGACTCCGCGGCGCGGACGGGCGAGGACTGGTACTCGGGCGCGGCGGGTTCGACGATCGAGTCCAGCGGCTGGGTGGGGCGGCGGCCCCTGAGGACGTTGAGGCAGCGGTTGGTCACGATGCGGTACATCCACGTGCCGAAGGCCGCGTTCCTGCGGAACTCCGGCAGCCGCCGCCACGCGCTGACATACGCGTCCTGCACCGCGTCCTCCGCCTCGGCGTCGTTGCCGAGCAACCGGCGTGCCAGGCGCAGCAGTTCGCCGCTGTGCCGCCGTACCAGGATCTCGAACGCCTCGTCGTCGCCCTCGCTCGCGCGGGCGACCAGCAGGTCTTCCTCCCGCCCGGACGCCGGCGACTCCGGCTCGGGCGGGGGCACATGCGACGGCGCCCCGTCGGACGCCTCACCGGACACGGCACCGCGCCGGGTCCTCGGCGGCGAGCAGAGGCACGTACAAGCAGGTCAACGTCGTCCGTCCAACAGGTGATCGCGGTCCACGGGGGTGTGCCGTACGGCACCGGGTTCGTGCGAGCGGCAGCGGCGTGCGGGGGCGCCGGGGTGGGACAGCCCCGGCGCCCCCGGAGAACGGCTACTGCACTCGTCCCTCGGCGGGGGTGTCGTCGTCCTCGTCGGGCAGGTGCACGTCGACGATCGAGACGTTGACTTCGACGACCTCGAGGCCGGTCATGCGCTCGACGGCGGAGATCACGTTCTCCCGTACGTCGGCGGACACATCGGTGATGGCGACGCCGTACTCGACCACCAGCTCCAGGTCCACGGCCGTCTGCCGCTCGCCGACCTCGACCTTGACGCCGCGGGTCACGTTGGGGCGGCCACCGGGGACGCGGTCGCGGATGGCGCCCATGCTGCGGGCGAGGCTGCCGCCGAAGTCGTGGACGCCGAGCACCTCACGTGCCGCCATGCCCGCGATCTTCTCCACGACGGAATTGGCGATGGACGTACGGCCGCGCTCGGCGGGCACGCGGAAGGCGCCGTCGGCCCGCTTCTCCAGGCCCTGCCCCTTGCTGCCGTCGTCGTCGCGGTCCGTGCTGGTGCGCTGGGGCGAAACCGGCGCTTCGGCCTTCGTCGTGGTCATACCGGGTCTCCTGGTGTTCGCAAGTGCACCGGCCGGGTCGCGCGGATCCACTGACGCGGATCGCACGACGGTGGATCGTACGAATACGCCGACCCTACGGTGCATGTGGCGGCCTCATGGGCCCTGACATTCTTAAGACACCCCTGATCCGGAGACCTCACGCGCGAATCCGGGATCTTCTCGAAGAGATTCCCGCGCGGGTCGGCGGGAGCGGGCCCGGCGCGGGTCCTGAGGCTCCGCGGCCCCGGTCCCGGCGGGGCTCAGACGTCAGTGCGCACCCAGAGGCAGAAGGGGTGACCGGCCGGGTCGAGGAAGATCCGCGTGTCGTCCTCCGGCTGGTACGCGGCGAGGGTGGCGCCGCAGGCCAGGGCGGTGGCGGTGCCCGCCGAGAGGTCGGTGACCTCGAAGTCGAGATGCAGCATCATCTGCTGCGCGGCGGGGGCGGAGGGCCAGGTCGGCGGGGTGTAGAGGGGCTCGGTCTGGAAGGACAGGCCCGTGCCGCCGCCGGGCGGGTTGAGCTTGACCCAGTCGGGCTCCCGCGCGGTGACCTCCCAGCCGAGCAGCCGCCGGTAGAAGTCGGCGAGCGCCGTCGCGTCGGGCGCGTCGAGGACGACGGCGGTGAAGGTCGTACGCAGTGGTGCGGTCGGCTCTGGCATCGGTCTCCCCTGGTCGCGGCGGGCCGGGCGGGCCGGCCCGCCTCTCGGGCGTGCGGCCCGTCCGCGGTCCAGCGTGGCACCGGGCACCGACAACGCGGCGCCGCCTCTCCGCCGCCGGACGGATCGACCGGCGGAGGGGAGGCGGGGGGCCCGCCGCGCTCCCGACTCAGGCGGCTGTGCGCTCGCGCAGCGTCAGCGTCCCCTTCCTGATCGTCGCCAGCCGCGGCGCCCGCTTGGCGATGCCCGAGTCGTGGGTGACGAGGATGAAGGTGAGGCCGCGGTCGCGCCAGAGCCCTTCGAGCAGGCCCATGATGTCGTCGCGGGTGCCCTCGTCGAGGTTGCCGGTGGGCTCGTCGGCGAGCAGCACCTTGGGCTCCTTGACCAGGGCGCGGGCGATGGCGACGCGCTGCTGCTGGCCGCCGGAGAGCTCGGACGGCAGGTGGGTCAGCCGTTCGCCGAGGCCCACCGACTCCAGTGACCGCGCGGCGCGTTCGCGGCGGGCCGCGCCCTTGACCCCCATGGGTACGAGGGCGGTCTCGACGTTCTCCTGCGCGGTGAGGGTCGGGATGAGGTTGAAGCTCTGGAAGATGAAGCCGATGTTCTCCGACCGCACCTTGGTGAGCTTGGCCTCGCCGAGCTTGGCGAGGTCGACGCCGTCCAGTTCCACGGCGCCCGATGTCGGGCGGTCGAGGCCGCCGAGCATCTGGAGGAGCGTGGACTTGCCGCCGCCGGTGGGGCCCTGGATGACAAGCTGGTCGCCGTCGGCGATGGCCAGGTCGATGCCCTTGAGGGCGTCCACGGTGGCCTTGCCGCGCCGGTAGCGCTTGGTCACGCCGGTCAACTGATACATGGTCAATTCCTTCTGGACGAGGGGCTATTCGACGCGGCGCAGGGCGTCGGCGGGGCGCAGCCGGGAGGCGCGCCAGCCGCCGAAGGCGCCCGCGATCAGGCCGCCCGCGACGGCCAGGCCGACGGCGAGGGCGATGGTGTGGACGCTGACCGGGGCGCTCAGCGCGATGTCGACGGTCTTGGCGGCGGAACGGGCCGGGCCGCCGAAGCCGCCGCCACCGCCGCCTGCGCCGCCACCGCCTCCGTTGGAGCCGAGTTGAGCGCTGAGCGTCGGGCTGATCGCGGTGACCGCGTACGCCCCCGCCAGGCCGAGCGCGATGCCGAGGACACCGCCGAGCAGCCCGTTGACCAGCGCTTCGCCCATCACCTGCCGGGTGACCCGGCCGCTCTTCCAGCCGAGCGCCTTGAGCGTGCCGAATTCCCGTACCCGCCTGCTGACGGCGGAGGAGGTGAGCAGCCCCGCGACCAGGAAGGCCGCGACGAGGACGGCGATCGACAGCCACTTGCCGACGTTGGTGGCGAGCGAGGACGCCGTCGACAGCGAGCCGGAGACGGTGGAGGCCAGATCGGCCGAGGTGGTGACCGTGGTCCCCGAAATGTTCTTCTGGATGGCCGACTTGACGCTGTCGATCTGCTGCGAGCCGGACGCCTTGACGTACACCGTGGTGATCTTGTCCGCGGAGTCCGAGAGCGTCTGGGCCTGTTTCAGCGGCAGGTAGAGGTTGGCCGCCGCCTGGCCGCTGTCGGCGGTCGCGATGCCGATGACCTTGTACTTCGTGTCCTTGACGGTGACCGTCGAGCCGACCGAGAGCTTGTTCTCCTTGGCGTACGCGGAGTCGGCCACGGCGACCTCGGCGTCCGCCTGGGCGGCGGTGAAGGTGGTGCCCGAGGTGATCTTCGACGAAGTCAGCGGGCCGAGCGCGAGGTTGGAGACATCGACGCCGTACAGCGTGTAGCTGTTGGCGTCGAACTGCGCGCCGCCGCCCCGGACTTCGCCCTGCGGCGGGGTGTTCCCGCCGCCGCGCCCGCCGCCGCTGCCGCCGGAGGTGCCCTGCTTCTGCTGGAACTGTCCTTGCGTGAACGAGCCGTCGATCTTGAGCACTTGGAGGCTGAGGCCGCCGACCGCGCCCGCGACGTGCTGCTGGCCGCTCACCTTGCCGACGGCCGAGGACGCCAGCGTCTGGAAGCCCTGGACCATGACGCGGTCACTGCTCTGCGTCTTTCCGTCGCTGTTCGCGTCGAAGTCGAACTTGGGGCGGGTCGTACCGCCGCTCGCGGTGGCGGCGGGCGCGGCCTTGGTGACGGTCATGTCCGTACCGAGGCCGTACAGCGACTGGAGGACCTTGTCCTGCGCCTGGCCCATGCCGGACGAGACGGAGTTGACGGTGATGACCAGCCCGATGCCGAGCGCGAGGCCCAGGGCGACGACGAGTGCCGCCTTGCGTCGGCGGCGCAGCTCGCGCCGGAGATACGTGAAGAACATCCGATTCCTCGTGGGTGGCAGTGGGTGGAGCCGGGAGTGGAGTGGACGCGAGGAGGGGGTGCGTCCACTCCGCTCCCGCTGCCGCGAACGCTAGGAATCAGCGGTGACGTTCCGGTGAGGCGGGTGTGAGGGAGTGCTGAGAAACAGGGTGCCGCGATGAGCCGGGGATAAAGCCCGGGTGAGGAGTTCCTTGAACAGCTCTCCCACGGGCCCTGCACAGGCCCGTGACAGTTCGCTCGGGAAGTCTGACGCGGGGTGCGACCCGCACCCCGCGGGAATCACCGCGGGCCGGGCCGCCTGCCCCCGGTCAGCGGACACCCAGCAGGTGGTCCATGGCGAGCTGGTCGAGCGCTTCGAAGGCCATGCCCCGCTCGGCCGCCGCCGTGACGTCGAAGTCCTCGTACGCGCCGCGGTCGGCGAGCAGTCCGGCCAGCCGTCCGCCCAGCGTGTCCTCCGCGCCGAGCGTCGGCAGGGCCAGCTCGTCCAGGCGCGAGGCCCGCAGCGCGGCCTGCACCTCGGGGTCGGCGCGGAAGGCGGCGGCGCGCTCCTTGAGGATCAGGTAGTTGCGCATGCAGCCCGCGGCCGACGCCCACACCCCGTCGTAGTCCTCGGTACGCGGCGGCTTGAAGTCGAAGTGCCGCGGCCCCTGGTATCCGGCGGTCTCCAGCAGGTCGACCAGCCAGAAGGCGGAGCGCAGGTCGCCCGCGCCGAAGCGGAGGTCCTGGTCGTACTTGATGCCGGTCTGGCCGTTGAGGTCGATGTGGAAGAGCTTGCCGTGCCACAGCGCCTGGGCGATGCCGTGCGGGAAGTTGAGCCCGGCCATCTGCTCGTGGCCGACCTCGGGGTTGACGCCGACGATGTCGGGGCGCTCCAGCGAGTTGATGAAGGCCAGCGCGTGGCCGACGGTCGGCAGCAGGATGTCGCCGCGCGGCTCGTTCGGCTTCGGCTCGACCGCGAACCGCAGGTTGTAGCCCTGCTCGGTGACGTACTCGCCGAGCAGGTCGAACGCCTCCTTCATCCGGTCGAGCGCCAGCCGTACGTCCTTGGCGCCGCCGGACTCCGCGCCCTCCCGGCCGCCCCACGCCACATACGTCTCCGCGCCCAGCTCGGCGGCGAGGTCGATGTTGCGGAGGGTCTTGCGGAGGGCGAAGCGGCGGACGTCGCGGTCGTTGGCGGTGAAGGCGCCGTCCTTGAAGACCGGGTGCGTGAAGAGGTTCGTGGTCAGCATCGGGGTGGTCATCCCGGTGGTGTCCAGCGCCTGCCGGAACCGCTTGACCAGCGCGTCGCGCTCCGCGTCCGTCGAGCCGAACGGGATCAGGTCGTCGTCGTGGAAGGTGACGCCGTACGCGCCCAGCTCGGAGAGCCGGTTGACGGACTCGACCGGGTCCAGCGGGGCGCGGGTGGCGTCGCCGAACGGGTCGCGGCCCTGCCAGCCGACGGTCCACAGGCCGAAGGTGAACTTGTGCTCGGGGGCCGGGGTAAGACTCTCGGAAGTCATTGCGACTGGCTCCTATTCGTCAGACTGTTAAACAAATTAGTATGCGAGACCAGCGATGGGAAGTGGCGCTCGCGAAGGGATCGGGAATCGCATGGGGTCGAAAGCAGGGACGGGACGGGTCGTGCTCGGGGTGGACAGCTCCACGCAGTCCACGAAAGTGCTGGCCGTCGACGTGGACAGCGGCGCCGTCCTGGCCGCCGGGCAGGCACCGCACACGGTCAGCTCGGGGGCCGGACGCGAGACCGACCCCGAGGTGTGGTGGACGGCGCTGCGCGACGCGATCGGGCAGACCGGGGAGTACGCGGCGCGCGCCGAGGCGATATCGGTCGGCGGGCAGCAGCACGGGCTGGTCGTCCTCGACGCCGCCGGACGCCCGCTGCGGCCCGCGCTGCTCTGGAACGACGTACGGTCCGCGCCGCAGGCCGCCGCGCTCGTCGAACGGCACGGCGCGCAGTGGTGGGCCGAGCGCTTCGGCTCCGTCCCCGCGGCCAGCTTCACCGCCGCCAAGTGGGCATGGCTCACCGAGCACGAGCCCGAGGTCGCGGCGGCCGCCGCGGCCGTACGCCTCCCCCACGACTTCCTCACCGAGCGGCTCGGCGGCGCCGCCGTCACCGACCGCGGCGACGTCTCCGGCACCGGCTGGTGGGCCTCGGGCACCGAGACCTACGACGACGGGCTGCTCGCCGAGATCGGGCTCGACCCCGCGCTGCTCCCGACCGTCCTCGGACCCGGCGAGGAGGCGGGCACCGTCTCCGCCGGTCTGCCCCTGCGGCCCGGCACCCTCGTCGCCTCCGGCACCGGCGACAACGCCGCCGCCGCGCTGGGCCTCGGCCTCGAGCCCGGACGCGCCGTCCTCAGCCTCGGTACCTCCGGTACGGTCTACGCCGTTTCGCGGCGGCGGCCCACCGACGCGTCCGGGACCGTGGCGGGTTTCGCCGCCGCCGACGGGGGCTGGCTGCCGCTGGCCTGCACCCTCAACTGCACGCTGGCCGTCGACAAGGTGGCCGCGCTCCTGCGGCTCGACCGGGAGGAGGTGGAGCCCGGCGGCTCCGTCGCCTTCCTCCCCTTCCTCGACGGTGAGCGCACTCCCAACCTGCCGTACGCCTCGGGGCTGCTGACCGGCCTGCGCCACGACACGTCCGCCGGACAGGTGCTCCAGGCCGCCTACGACGGGGCCGTCTACGCGCTTCTCTCCGCCCTCGACCAGGTGCTCGCCGTGGACTCCGCCCCCTCCGACCAGCCCCTTCTCCTCATCGGCGGCGGCGCCCGGGGCGCGGCCTGGCTCGACACCGTCCGCCGCCTTTCGGGGCGGGCCGTTCAGGTGCCGCGTGCCGCGGAGCTGGTCGCGCTGGGCGCCGCCGCCCAGGCCGCGGCTCTCCTCACCAAGGAGTCTCCCTCCGCCGTCGCGCTCCGCTGGGGTACCGCGGCCGGGGCTCTCCACCCGCCCCTTCCCCGCGATGACGCTGCGCTCGCCCGCCTCTCCTCCGCGCTCCCGCTGGCGGCCGGCCGCTGACCCCGCCGCCTTTCTGGGGGCGGCGCCCGTTTCTTTCCCACCCGCCCACCCGTGCGAGTGCTTTCTTCGTCTGCGGGTGCCGCCTGTGCCTGGTCGGTCCCGGCCCGGGGCACCTCCTCGGGCGACGAACCTGCGGCCACTTCCATGACGTCCAGCCCTTGCCCGTTCGTCCCCCTGCGGGGGCACCCCGCACCGTCCCCTCCTCGCCCGTCGGCGTCCGCCTGTCCGCTGTGGCTGGGGGGGAGGGGGTGGGAGGGGGTGCGGGCCCTGCGACGCCCAACCCTCCGGCGGGGTGGGCGCAAGGGGGTGGGGGGGAGCCCGGGACCCGAGCCACCCGACGTCCAGTCGGGTGGGCGGGGGGTGCGGGTGCTGGGGGGGGTGGCAGGGGCTTCGTTGGGCTCTTGGAGGAAGGGCACGAGCATTCCGACTCACCGGGAGGGGGGACCGGCGCAGGGCGGCCCGCCGAAAGAACCCCCCTCCCCCGGCAACCCCCACCGGCAGGCGGACGCCGACGTACCGGGAGGGGACGGGCCGGGGTGCCCCCGCAGAAATGCGGTGACAAGAAGGGTGCCGGATACAGGAGACCAGGTAGCCGCATTTCGAGGAGGTGCCCCGGACCGGCACCGACCCAGGCACAAGCGGCACCCGCAGACGAAGAAAACACCCGCACGGGTGGGCGGGCGGGCAGAGAACACCGCCGCGGCGCAGCCGCACATACTTGGGGGGATGGGATGGAGGACGGCGTGGGTAAGGGAATGGGCGCGCAAGCGGGCCTGAGGCGCCGCAACATGGCACTGGTCATGCGTGCCCTCGCCGCAGGCGAGAACGTCACGCGCGCCGCCGTCGCGGCAGAGGTCGGCCTGACGAGGGCGACCGTCTCGACGCTGGTGGACGAACTGCTGGCGGCCGGCCTGGTGGAAGAGCGCGGCGCGCAGCGCCCCGGCACCGTCGGCCGCCCCGGCACCGCCCTGGCCCTGAGCGAACGCGGCCCCGCCGGCCTCGGCGCCGAGGTCGGCGTCGACCACCTGGCCGCCTGCGTGGTGGACCTGCGCGGCACCGTCCGCTGCCACGCCGAGGCGAAGGCGGCGAACCGCGGCCGCCCGGCCGCCGAAGTGCTGGCGGAACTGGCCGAGTTGACGGCGAAGGTGACCAGGGAGGCGGCCGGGAGCGGCCTGCGCCCGGTCGCCACGACAGTGGCGGTCCCCGGCCTGGTCGGAAAGGACCGCGGCACGGTCCTGCGCGCCCCGAACCTGGGCTGGGAGGACGTGGCCGTCGCGGCCCCCCTCGGCGAGGGCACGGTCGTGGAGAACGAGGCGAATCTCGGCGCGCTCGCCGAATTGTGGCTCGGCGGCCACGAGAGGCTCGCGGACTTCGTGCACGTCTCCGCGGAGATCGGCATCGGCGCAGCCCTCGTCGTGGAGGGCCGCCTGTTCCGCGGCGCCCGCGGCTTCGCGGGCGAGCTGGGCCACGTACCGGTGCACCCGGACGGCCCCTTGTGCTCGTGCGGCGCGCACGGCTGCCTGGAGACGTACGCGGGCGAGGAGGCGCTGCTGCGGGCGGCCGGGGTGGGCGCGGGCGGCGGCCCGGCACTGCGGGCGGCGGCGGCCGACGGCGACCCGGCGGCGCTGAAGGCGCTGGAGGAGGCGGGCGCGGCGCTCGGCATCGCGCTGAGCGGCGCGGTGAACCTGCTGGACCCGCAGGCGGTGGTGGTCGGCGGCCCGCTGGCCGAACTGGCGCCGTGGCTGCTGCCGGGCGTCCGGCGGGAGCTGGCGGCCCGCGTCACCGACCGGCAGTGGCGCCCTGAGGACGTGGTGACGTCCAGGCTGGGCCGCGACGGGGTGCTGCGGGGCGCGGCGTACAGCTCCGTCCGCACGGTGCTGGAGGACCCGGCGAGCTGGGCCCTCCAGCAGGAGGCGTGAAAGCCTTACGCCTGCGGAGCCGTCCACGCCGCCCAGGACAGGTTCCAGCCGTTGAGCCCGTTGTCCGGCTGGATCGTCTTGTCGGCGGAGTCCTTGACGATGACGACGTCACCGACCATGGAGTTGTTGTAGAACCAGGCGGCCGGGGTGTTGGGGTCCTTGCCGCCCTTGGTGTCGCTCAGGCCCACGCAGCCGTGGCTGGTGTTGGTGGCGCCGAAGATCGACTTGCTGCCCCAGTAGTTGCCGTGGATGAAGGTCCCGGAGTTGCTGAGCCGCATGGCGTGCGGGACGTCGGGGATGTCGTACTCGCCCTTGCCGTCGTCCTCGGTGAAGCCGACCGTCGCGCCGTTCATCCGCGTGGTCTGGTACTTCTCGGAGATGACCATCTGGCCGTTGTACGTGCTGTGGTCCGGGGCGCCCGCGGAGATCGGGATGGTCTTGAGGACCTTGCCGTCGCGGACGACGGTCATCTGGTGGGTCGCGGCGTCGACGGTGGAGACCTGGGAGCGGCCGACGGTGAAGTTCACCGTCTTGTCCTGGACGCCGTAGATACCCGCGCCGCCCTTGACGCCGTCGAGCTTCAGCTTGAGGGAGACGTGCGAGCCCGCCTGCCAGTACTGCTGGGGGCGGAAGTCGAGCCGGGTGGAGCTGAACCAGTGGCCCTCGACCCGCTGGCCGCTGCTGGAGGTCACCGAGACCGCGGCCTCGACGGCGGCGCGGTTGGTGATCGCCTTGTCGAAGTTGATCGAGACCGGCATGCCGACGCCGACGGTGGAGCCGTCCTCCGGCGTGAAATAGCCGATGAAGCTGCTGGCGGCGGAGACGGTCGAGAAGGTGCCGTTCGCCGCGGCCGTACGGCCCTGGGAGTCGGTGGCGGCGGCCGATATCGCGTACTGCGTGCCGCGGGCCAGCGCGACGTCCGGGGTCCAGCTCGTGCGGTCGGCGGATATGGTGCCCGCGATCTTGTTGCCGGTGGCCTTGGACGTCATGGTGACCGAGGTGAGGGTGCCGCCCGCCACCGTGACCTTGGCGTCGTTGTGGATGCTCGCGCCGGTGCTGCCGTCCTTGGGCGTGATGGTGATCTTCGCGTCGGACGCCTGCTTCGCCGCCGCGGCGTCCTCCTTGGACTGGGCGGCGGCCGACGGGGACTGCCCGGCAGACGGGGACGAGCTGGCGGAGCTGGTCGGTTTGTCGCCGCCCGCGGCCTTGTCGCCACCGCCGCCTCCGCCGCCGCACGCCGTCAGCGTGACGGCACCGCCGATCAGCACCGCGGCGGCCGCGAGTGCGCGGCGGCGGGTGAAGGGCGAGCGCTTGGCGGGGGCATGTGCGTTGTCGGGCGGCGTCACGCGTGTCTCCAATGGGCTGGGGTCGCTCGCGGGTGAATGACGAGCTTCGTCCACATGCCATGAAAACAGGCCGACACCGGTAACCGTGCCCCGAGTGCCGGAATTGTGGGGTAACGCACGCGGGCCGTTTCCGGCCGCACGCGACGGGAGGCGGCGCGTTCGCGCAGGTGGGAGGGGTTGTCCCGGCGCCGCCTGCGGGCCGGTCGGCGCGGAGCGTCCGGCTCCGCTTCCGGCGCCGCCGGACCCCCGGACAGGCCCTAGTCCTCGGCGTCCCCGTCCGCGTCCTCCTCGTCGAGGTCCCACTCGTCGGAGTCCGGGTCGTACTCGGTGTGCGCGCACGACCACGACGCCTGGACGAGGTCGACGCCCGGCACGGCCGAGAGCAGGTCGGCCGGGTCGACGAGGTACGCCAGCGCCTCCGACTCGTCCTTGCCGACGGCGTCGCGGGCGTGCAGCCGTTCCTGCGGCGGCATGAACTCGTCGGCGCCGATGTGGTCCAGGGCCGCGCCGCGCAGCTCGTCGGGCCCGGAGACCTCCAGGACGAGTTCCACCTGGAGTCGTACGTACCGCGGACCGCTCTCGCCGCGGGGAATCTCAGTAGCGCTCATGCCACGGAGCGTAAGCGCCTTCGCCGCGGCTTCCCACGAGCCACACCAAGTCACTACCATCTGCCCCTACGGTCAATTCGCCGCACCAGCTGGGGGATCCGTTGACCTCGCCCCGTCCCTATGTCGCCGCAGCAGCCGCCGCCGCGCTCGCGGCGCTGTTCTTCGTCCCGTCCGCGAGCGCGAGTCCCGACGACGCCGCGACCTCCGCGCACACGAAGACCGCGGCCCACACCCGTACGACAAGCACGGCCAACACGGCCAGTACGGCCACCACGCGCACCGCCGCGGAGCAGATCGGCCTCGCCGACACCGGCAGCATCGACACCAAGCCGTATCTCATCGGCGGTGCCGCGTTCCTGGTGGCGGGCGCGGGGCTGATCGTCAACGCCGGCCGCCGCACCCGCCAGAGCTTCTGACGGCGTCGCTCACACGGTCGCCGTTCCGCTCACGGATTCACGCGAGCGGGCCGGTGACCGACTCCGCCGCGCGCGCCAGCTCTCCGGCCCGTACGAAGTGGTAGGCCGCCTCCAGGTCCGGTGACAGGAAGCGGTCGGGGCCCGCGCCCAGCACGCCCGCCGCGCGTACCGCCGCCAGGACCGCGGCCGAAGCGGGCGCCGGGCGCTGCTCGCCCGTCGTGGTCCTGATCTCCAGCGCGCGGGTGGCCGCGTACATCTCGACGGCGATGATCCGGGTGAGGTTGTCGACGGCCGTACGGAGCTTGCGCGCCGCCGACCAGCCCATGGAGACGTGGTCCTCCTGCATCGCGGAGGACGGGATCGAGTCCACCGACGCGGGCACCGCGAGCCGCTTCATGTCGCTGACCAGCGCGGCCTGCGTGTACTGGGCGATCATCAGACCGGAGTCGAGGCCGGGGTCGTCGGCCAGGAACGGCGGCAGGCCGTGCGAGCGGTTCTTGTCCAGCAGCCGGTCGGTGCGGCGCTCCGCGATGGAGCCGAGGTCGGCGGCGGCGATGGCGAGGAAGTCCAGGACGTACGCGACCGGCGCGCCGTGGAAGTTGCCGTTGGACTCGACCCGGCCGTCCTCGAGGACCACCGGATTGTCGACGGCGGCGGCCAGTTCGCGCTCGGCGACCAGGCGGGCGTGCGCGAGGGTGTCGCGGCCCGCGCCCGCGACCTGCGGGGCGCAGCGGATGGAGTACGCGTCCTGCACGCGCGGCGCGTCGTCCTGGTGGTGGCCGGTGAGCCCGGAACCCTCCAGCACCCGGCGCATGTTCTCGGCGCTGGCCGCCTGGCCGGGGTGCGGGCGGATCGCGTGCAGCTCGGGGGCGAGGACCTTCTCGGTGCCGAGCAGGGCCTCCAGGGTCAGCGCGGCGGTGATGTCGGCCGCGGTGAAGAGCCGGGCCAGGTCGGCGCAGGCCATCACCAGCATGCCGAGCATGCCGTCGGTGCCGTTGATGAGGGCCAGGCCCTCCTTCTCCCGCAGGACGACCGGCTCGATGCCGTGCTCCGCGAGGAGTTCCGCGGCGGGGCGCACCGTACCGTCCGGGCCCTCCGCCTCGCCCTCGCCCATCAGCACCTGCGCGCAGTGCGCCAGCGGGGCGAGGTCGCCCGAGCAGCCGAGCGAGCCGTATTCGTGGACGACGGGCGTGATCCCGGCGTTCAGCAGTGCCGCCATCGTCTCCGCGACCACCGGGCGCACCCCGGTACGGCCGGACGCCAGCGTCTTCAGCCGCAGGAACATCAGCCCGCGGACCACCTCGCGCTCCACCGCCGGGCCCATCCCCGCCGCGTGCGACCGTACGAGGCTGCGCTGCAACTGGGCCCGCAGCTCCGGGCTGATGTGCCGTACCGCCAGGGCCCCGAAGCCCGTCGACACCCCGTAGACCGGCTCGGGCTTCGCCGCCAGCGCCTCGATCACCTCACGCGCCCTGGCGATCCCCGCCAGCGCTTCCGGCGCCAGCTCCACCCGCGCGCCGTCGCGCGCCACGGCGAGTACGTCGTCGGCGGGGGCGCCGTGCGCACCGATGACCACGTTATGCATATTCATATTCACGCACCCTAAGCACTGAAAGCCGCCCTGTCACTCCCCTCTGCGACCAGCACTCTCCGGCCCCGCCCCCGCGGGTCCCGGCCGGACGGGACGTCGCGGACACGCCCTAAGGACGGTTGCCGCGGATGCGGCGGCGCTCGCCCTCGCGGGCCGGCGGCGAGTCGGCGAGCCGCACGACGGGGTCCTCGGGCCCGGCGCGCCCCGCGACGACGGGGTGCGCCGCGCGCAGCGCCTTGGCCTGGTACTGCGCCGCGTCGGCCAGCCGGAACAGCCGCCGCGCCGAGCGCACGGGCCCGATCGGATCGCCGGTGGACGCCACGCCGCAGGCCACGCCCTCGCCGACTTCGAGCTGCGCGGCCCGCCCGCACAGCTCGTCAGCCGCCGCGACCACCTCGTCCGGCTCCTGCCCGACGGCCACGACGCAGAATTCGTCACCGCCGAGGCGGGCGGCCAGGCTGCCGGGAAGCATGGCGCCGCACAGCGAGAGCAGCGAGCCGAATCGTTCCAGCAGCCGGTCGCCGACGGCGTGCCCGAGCCGGTCGTTGACCTTCTTCAGACCGTTGAGGTCGCACACCACGAGGCTGACCACGGCCCCGTCCGCCCGGTGCCGTTCCAGCGCCTCGTCGAGGCGTACGTCCACGGCCCGGCGGTTGCCGAGCCCGGTCAGCGGGTCGGTGAAGGCCAGCCGCTGCACCTCGGCGAGCCGTTCGGTCTGGGCGATCCCGGAGGCGATGACGGCGGCCAGCACCGTCGCGAAGTCGGCGTCCCCGCGGTCGAAGCCGGACACCCCGGCGCGCCTGGCCACGTACAGCTCGCCCCACGCCCTGCCGTGCAGCACGATCGGCGCGACCACGCAGGAGCCGCGTCCGCGCCGCCGCAGCGCCGCGGCCCGGCCCCAACTGCTGCCGCCGGGCGACGCGCCGGTTCCTTCGGCGGTCTCGACCCAGGCGTGCGGCTCGCCGCCGCGCGCCCACTCACCGTGCAGGAACTCCACGATCTCCGGGAAGTCGTGCACCGAGTACGACTCGTCGTCCGGCTCCGGCTCCTCGCCGGGCGCCAGCTCCCCGTCGTTGACCAGGACCCGCAGCCGCCCGGTCTCCCGCTCCCACGTCGAGATCGCCGCGAAGGACGCGTCCATCGCGAGCCGCGCCCGCCGCGCCCCGGCCCGTACCGCGGCCAGCGGCGTCTGTTCGGTCGCCAGTGCCTGTGCCAGCTCGACGACCGCTCGAAGCCGGAGATCGGCCGTCCCGTCCACCATCTGTCCAGGCTAGGGAGGTTTGTCCGGTTTGGAGCGCTGGCTGCGCCGAACGGAGCCCGTTCGGCGCTGCGCCCGCCCGTCGGCGACTACGCACAGTGGCCGCGCGCGGCGATCACGCGCCGGGCCACCGCGGGGGCCGCTTGTCGTTGAAGGCGGCCACGCCTTCCGCGCGGTCGGCGGAGAAGGCGGTGGCGCGCCAGGCGGCGTCCTCGATCTCCAGCCCGGCGCGCAGGTCGAGGCCCTGGCCCAGGCGCAGCGCGCGCTTGGCCGAGCGCAGGCCGACCGGCGAATTCGCGGCGATCCGGTCGGCCAGCGCCAGCGCCTCGGCGCGGGCGTCGTTCCCGGCCGCGAGCTGGTCCACCAGGCCGAGGGCGAGCGCCTCGGCGGCCGGTACGCGGCGGGCGGTGAAGACCAGTTCCGCCGCACGGGCGGCGCCGACCCTGCGGGGCAGCAGTTGGGTACCGCCGCCGCCCGGGATGACGCCTACCGAGACCTCGGGCAGGCCGACGACGGCCGTCTCGTCGGCCACGATCACGTCACAGGCGAGCGCCAGCTCGAAGCCGCCGCCGAGCGCGTAGCCGTGCACCGCCGCGACGGCGGGCATCGGCAGTTCCAGGACGCCGGTGTACGCGGCCCTGGTGTGCGGGCGCTGGCGTACGAGGTCGGCGTCGGTGAACGCGTTGCGCTCCTTGAGGTCGGCGCCGACGCAGAACGCCTTGTCATGGGTGGACGTCAGGACCGTGACGCTGACACCGGGGTCGGCCGCCAGCGCCGCGCAGGCGTCGCCGATCGCGACGGCCATCCGCGTGGAGACGGCGTTCATCGCCTTCGGCCGGTCGAGCACCAGTTCCGCGACGCGGTCGCCGTGCCGGCGGACCGCCACCCACTCCCCGAACCGCCGTTCCGCCGTCCCCTGCGCTTCCATTCGCCCGCCCTCCGGTTAACGACCGTGAACCCCCATCCTGCCATCCCCCTCCCCGCGGAGGACGGCACGGTCGCACCGGTCCGGACGGCGCTCGCACCGCACAGGGCCGGACGGCGCTCGCCTCACGTCGGATTCATACGGTCATACGGTGGACGGTCGTGAATCCCCCGGCCAGCAGCACGGCGACGACGGCCGCGAGGACCCCGGTGACCCCCAGGGCGGTGAGCCCGGCGAAGAAGTGGCCTATGCCCTTCCAGCCGTGCGCCCATGTGGCGATCAGCGCGACCAGGGCCAGCACCCCGAGCTGCGCCCCGCCGAAGGCCGTGGTGCCGGGCAACCCGGCGCGGCGGAAGACCAGGCCGTACCACATCCCGTAGACGAACAGCAGGAAGAAGGCGACGGCGGCGGTGAGCCACGAGACGTACCATGCGCCGTCCAGCAGGAACGGGACGCGGAAGTAGGCCATGCGCATGCCCCAGCCGCCGGTCGCGCGTTCGAGGACCTGGCCGACCGCGACGACCAGCCCGAAGGTCACGGCGAGGGCCCCGGCCAGGGCGGTGACGCCGCGCAGGTAGGTGCGTCTGCTGACACCGAGGGTGAGGGCGAACGGCAGCGCGCGGGCGACGGTCTGGAGGCCCACGGCGAACATCACGAGGAAGGCCGCGGCCAGGCCGCCGACCCAGCGGTGGTCGGCGTGGGCCGCCGGGGTGAGCCGCAGGATCACCACGTCCAGGACGAAGCCGAAGGCGGCCCACTCCCAGGGCAGGACGAGGTAGGTGAAGCGGTCCAGCAGCAGATACCGGACGACGGAGAGCACCGGGGTGGGACGCATCAGGATGCCCTCGCAGTCGTGAGGCCGGACGGGTCGTGGGGTCCGGCGCCGGGCGCGCCGTGGCGCTCGGCCGCGTGGACCGCGAGCTGCTGGAGGGTGCACTCCTCCAGGCGCAGGCGCAGGTGTGCGGCCAGCTCGCGGTCGCGGTCGTCCAGGCGGCCTACCATCACCGCCCTGGTCTGCGCGCCCATCGTGCGGCGGCTCAGCGTCGCACGGGCGGCGATGAAGCGGTCCACGGCGGTGGCCGGGCCGGTGACGGTCGTGGCGGTGCCGCGCAGTTCCTCGGTCGGCGCGTCGAGGACCAGCCGGCCGCGGTCCAGGACCAGGACGCGGTCGAGGAGTTCGGCGGCCTCGTCGATGAGGTGGGTCGAGAGCACGACGCACCGGGGGTGGGCGGCGTAGTCGGCGAGGAGCTGGTCGTAGAAGAGCGAGCGGGCGACCGCGTCGAGGCCCGCGTACGGCTCGTCGAACAGCGTGAGTTCGGCGCGGGCGGCCAGCCCGATGATGATGCCGAGGGCGGTCCGCATGCCGCGCGAGAGCTTCTTGATCGGCCGGGTCGGCGGCAGCTCGTACGCGTCCAGCAGCGTGCCCGCCAGCTCCTTGTCCCAGTTCGGGTAGAGCAGCGAGGCCGCCGCGACGGCGTGCCGCACCTTCAGGTCGGGGTACGTCTGGTCCTCGCGGACGAGGATCATCCGGCGCAGCACCGCGTCGTTCTCCAACGGCCGGGCGCCGAAGGCGTGCACGGTCCCGGAGGTGGCGATCTCCTGGCCCGCCAGGATGCGCAGCAGCGTCGTCTTCCCCGCGCCGTTGCGGCCCACCAGTCCGGCGATGCACGGCGTGTCCAGCTCGAAGCCGACGTCGGTGAGCGCCTGGTGGTCGCGGAAGGCGCGTCCGACGCCGGTCAGCGAGACGACCGGGCTCATACGTCGCCCCCGACCGTCGCCGCCGTGGTCGTGGTGGCGGCCGTGGTACCAGGCGGGGCGGTCGCGCCAGCGGTCGTGGCGGCCGGTGTTCCGACGGACGGCGCGGAGTGCGGCGCGGTGGCGCCCGCCGCCTGCGACGTCACCGCGACCGAGGCCAGCTCGTCGCGCAGCAGGCCGAGCAGTTCGTCCTGCCCGATCCCGAGCCGCGCCGCCTCGACCGCCAGCGGCCGTACGTACCGGTCCGCGAAGCGCCGCCGCCTGCCCCGCACCAGCCGGTCCCGCGCGCCCTGGGCGACGAACATGCCGACGCCGCGCCGCTTCTCCACCAGATCCTCGTCCGACAGGACGGTGAGCGCGCGGGCCGCGGTGGCCGGGTTGACCCGGTAGAAGACCGCGAGCTCGTTGCTCGACGCGACGCGCTCGCCCTCGCCCACCGTCCCGTCGGCGATCTGATTCGCCAGCTCGGCCGCGATCTGGGCGAAGATCGGCCCGCCCTCTTCCAGGAGTGACATCCTGCCTCCGTTGCTCTGGTGGTTCCCTACCGTACTAAGGAACCAACAGGGTGGGCAAGAGGGCACGCCAAAAGAGGCGAAGGGATGTCGGGTGACCCGGCGGAAGCGGGACACGGCGTCAGGGACGCGGCGCGCGGGCAGGCCGGAGCGCGCGCCCGTGGCGCGGTCGGGGCGGAGCGGACCTCAGTCCCGGCGGGAGAGCAGCCAGGGCTCGACGACGCCGAGGCCGCGCACGGGGCGGCGCCACATCGGCTGGAGGGCGAAGCGGTACTTCTCCGCCTCGGTGGCGTCCACGTCCGCCTCGGACAGCGGCGCGTCACCGGCCTCGCCCAGCGCCTCGGCGAAGTCGCCGTCGACGAGGACGGCGTCGCGCGGCGCTATCGAGGTGAGCCGGGAGGCGAGGTTCACGGTGGTGCCGAAGACGTCGCCCATGCGGGTGGTGACGGTGCCGAAGGCCATGCCGACGCGCAGGGCGGGCATGCTGTCGTCGCCGGTCATGGTCTCGATGAGGCGTATGCCGATCTCGGCGGCGGTGCCGGGGTCGTCGGCGACGAAGAGGACTTCGTCGCCGAGGGTCTTGATCAGCCGTCCGCCGTACGCGGCGACCTGGTCGGCGGCCGTGGTCTCGAACGCCTCGACCAGCTCGCCCAGTTCCTCCTCCTCCAGGCGCCGGGTGAGCCGGGTGAAGCCGACGAGGTCGGCGAAGCCGACGGCCAGCCGCCGGTCGACAGCCTCCTCGTCGTCGGACTGCACGACCCGGCTGGTGGCGGCGGCGACCTGGCGGCGCCAGACGTAGATGAGGAACTCCTCCAGTTCCGGCAGGAGGAGTTCGACCAGCGGGTACGCGACTTCCGCGCGGGTCATCCCCGGTTCGGGCGGCTCGGTGAGACCTTCGAGGAAGGAGTCGGTCTGCCAGTCGGCGAGCCGGGCCGTGGTCTGGCCGGTGGAGCGGGCGACCTGGATGGCCATCGACTCGCTGAGCAGCCCCGCCTCGACCAGGCCGGCCAGCCGCCGCAGGGCGAGGACGTCCGCCTCGGTGAGCGCGCGCGCCTGGCCGATGTCGGCGAAGCCCATGGCCCGCCAGAAGCGGGAGGCCAGGTCCATGGAGACGCCCGCGGTGCGGGCGGCCTGGAAGGGGGTGTAGCGGCGGGGCGCGCCGAGGATGAGCTGTTCCAGGCGCAGCGCCAGCGGGTGCTCCCCCGACTCGCCCGGCTCCCCCGGCTCCCCCTGCTCCTCAAGATCGACCGGATCCACTGGATCGGCCGGGTCGGCCGGGTCTGACGCGTCCGTGCCGTCGACGGAATCGGCCGGATCCGGCGCGTTCACGGGGTCGGGTACGTCCGCGGCGTCCGGTGCGATCGGAGGGTCGGCGGGATCGACGCCGTCCGGCTCCGGGGCGGCACCCGGATCCGAGTCGTGCGGCTCGTCTGGCGGGGTGCCCGCGTTCTCCACGCTCACCGCCCAGCCCTTGAGGAATCCCTGCGCACAGCCCTTCCGATCATCGAGACGACGCAGCCCCTCAACGATACGGCAGGTGTGCCGTGGCTCACTCTCACCAGGGCGCCGGTGAGACACCCGTGACGCGCGACGGAACGGCGCGCGAGCCGGTCTCCGCGGCGGTGTCCCGCCGCGTCAGCGCGCGGGCCTGAGGTGGACGACGTCGCCCGCGGCGACCGGCTGCTCGGCGCCGTCCGGGGTGGCGATCACCAGGCGGCCGTCGCCGTCGATCCCGACCGCGGTACCGGCCAGTTCCTTGTCGCCCGGCAGCTCCGCGCGGACCTCCCGGCCCAGGGTGGCGCAGCCCGCCGCGTAGGTCTGCTGGAGCCGGGACGCGGCGGGGTCGCCGTCCTCCGCGCGCCAGGCGCCGTACCAGTCGGCCAGCGAGCGCAGGACCGCCCGCAGCAGCGGGTCGCGGTCGGTGCCCTTGGCCCCGGCCAGGGCGAGGGACGCGGCGGTGGGGACGGGCAGCTCGGCGGCGCGCAGCGACACATTGAGGCCGATGCCGATGACGACGCCGTCGTCGCCCGCGCGCTCGGCGAGGATGCCGCCCGCCTTGCGTTCCTCGCCGTCCACGGTGACCAGCAGGTCGTTGGGCCACTTGAGTGCCGTGTCGACGCCCGCGGCCCGCGACAGGGCGGTGGCGGTGGCGACCCCGGCGAGCAGCGGCAGCCAGCCCCAGCGGTGCACCGGCACCGGGGCGTGCGCCGGGAGCGGCGTGCCGTCGGGCGCGGTACGGGCGGCCATGGCGCCACCCGGTCGGAGCAGTACCGAGAAGAAGAGCCCGGAGCGCGGCGGCGCCGACCAGCGGCGGTCCAGCCGTCCGCGGCCCGCGGTCTGCTCCTCGGCCACGAGGACCGCCCCCTCGGGGGCGCCCCGCGCGGCGCGGGCGGCCAGGTCGCTGTTGGTGGAGCCGGTGGCGTCCACCACGTCCAGCGCGGTCCACAGCGCGTCGGGGGTGACCACGGCGCGCCGCAGCGCGGCGGCGTTGAGCGGCGGTCGTTCCAGGTCGGACCAGCGGCTGGGCGTCATGTCCTCACCCTATGAGGCGGGTACCGGAGTGTGTCCAACGCCGCACTGCTCGTACCCCAGAGTCGCCACTACGCTACGGAACAGCGTTACCGGCCAGTCAGCAAGTCCCGCCGAGAGCAGGAGAGCCGCCTCCATGTCCGAGCAGGAACACGACATCCACACCACCGCGGGCAAGCTCGCGGACCTGCGCCGCCGTATCGAGGAGGCGACGCACGCGGGCTCCGGGCGCGCGGTGGACAAGCAGCACGCCAAGGGGAAGGGCACGGCCCGCGAGCGGATCGAACTGCTCCTGGACGAGGGGTCGTTCACCGAGCTGGACGAGCTGGCGCGGCACCGCTCGACCAACTTCGGCCTGGAGAGCAACCGGCCGTACGGCGACGGTGTCGTCACCGGCTACGGCACGGTCGAGGGCCGCCCGGTCGCGGTGTTCTCGCAGGACTTCACGGTCTTCGGCGGCGCGCTCGGCGAGGTCTACGGCGAGAAGATCGTCAAGGTGATGGACTTCGCGCTGAAGACCGGCTGCCCGGTGATCGGCATCAACGACTCCGGCGGCGCCCGCATCCAGGAGGGCGTCACCTCGCTCGGCATGTACGGCGAGATCTTCCGCCGCAACACCCACGCCTCCGGGGTGATCCCGCAGATCAGCCTGATCATGGGCCCGTGCGCGGGCGGCGCGGTGTACTCCCCCGCGATCACCGACTTCGTGGTGATGGTCGACCAGACCTCGCACATGTTCATCACGGGTCCCGATGTGATCAAGACGGTGACCGGCGAGGACGTCGGCATGGAGGAGCTGGGCGGCGCCCGTACCCACAACTCGACGTCGGGGAACGCGCATCACCTGGCCGGTGACGAGAAGGACGCCTTCGAGTACGTCAAGGCGCTGCTGTCGTACCTGCCGAGCAACAACCTCCAGGAGGCGCCGTCCTTCGCCGCCGAGGCGGATCTGGCGGTCACGGACGAGGACCTCGAACTGGACACGCTGATCCCGGACTCGGCGAATCAGCCGTACGACATGCACAAGGTGATCGAGCATGTCCTGGACGACGGCGAATTCCTGGAGACCCAGGCGCTGTTCGCGCCGAACATCCTCACCGGTCTCGGCCGTGTCGAAGGCCGTCCCGTGGGTGTGGTCGCCAACCAGCCGCTCCAATTCGCGGGCTGTCTCGACATCAACGCCTCCGAGAAGGCGGCGCGTTTCGTGCGGACCTGCGACAGCTTCAACATCCCCGTGGTCACTTTCGTCGACGTTCCCGGTTTTCTCCCCGGCACCAGTCAGGAGTGGGACGGCATCATCCGCCGCGGTGCCAAATTGATCTACGCGTACGCCGAGGCCACGGTTCCGCTGATCACGATCATCACTCGAAAGGCGTACGGCGGCGCGTACGACGTGATGGGCTCCAAGCACCTGGGCGCGGACCTGAACCTGGCCTGGCCCACGGCCCAGATCGCGGTGATGGGCGCGCAGGGCGCCATCAACATCCTGCACCGCCGCACGCTGGCGGAGGCGGCCACCCCGCAGGAGGCGGAGGAGCTGCGGGCGCGGCTCATCGCGGACTACGAGGACACGCTGCTGAATCCGTACATCGCCGCGGAGCGCGGCTACGTGGACGCGGTCATCGCGCCCTCCCAGACCCGCGCGCAGCTCGTGAAGGCGCTGCGGACGCTGCGCAACAAGCGGGAGAGCCTGCCGCCGAAGAAGCACGGCAACATCCCGCTGTAGACGGACCGCGCGGGGCCCGGGGGCGAGGACCCGCGGGACTCGCCAGGCAGGGACCCGCGAGCCGAGGAGGAGAGCGCTCATGGTGATCAAGGTGGAGCGGGGCAGCCCGACCCCCGAGGAACTGGCGGCCGTCGTCGCCCTCGTCCAGGCGCGGGCCGCGGCGGCCGGGAAGAGCGCCGACGGCCCGGCCCCGCTGGACGGCTGGGCCGACCCGGCGCGCAATGTGCCGCGCGGCGTACCGGCGCCGGGGCCCGGCGCGTGGCGGGCGTCGGCGTGGCCCGCGTGAGCGGAATGTCGGGTCGGCGGCGGATGTCACACCAGTAACAGGGTGATCCTGAGTATCCGTACTCAGGCGCTCCGGTTCGCCGGGGCGCAACCCTGGAGACATGTTGTGGTCGGACCCGCGGGACGAACCGCCGGAGGAGATGCGCAAGGCGCAGGCGATGCTGCGCCGCGCGATGCTGGTGATCGCGCTGGCAGCCGCCGTGGTCATGCTGGTGGCGACCTGGAGGTCGTGAACCCGCGCGCCCCGGCCAGGACCGGCCCGGAGAACGGCCAGGACCGGCCCGGAGAACGGCCCGCGCCGGCGCCGCCAGCCGCCCCGGACGCGGCCGTGAACCCGCGTCCTGAACCGGCGTCCCCCGTACGGGTGTCGGTGCCTACGATGGGCCGATGAGCAGCTCCAGAACCCTTGTCCTCGCGTCCGCCTCGCCCGCCCGGCTCGGGCTGCTGAAACAGGCGGGCCTCGACCCGCGCGTGATCGTCAGCGGTGTCGACGAGGACGCGATCACGGCCGCCACGCCCGCCGAACTGGCCCGCGTACTGGCCGAGGCGAAGGCCAACGCGGTGGCCGGGAGCGGCGCGCTCGACGGCGGCGAGCTGGTGATCGGCTGCGACTCCGTACTCGAACTCGACGGCCAGGCGCTGGGCAAGCCCGCGGACGCGGCCGAGGCGGTGGCGCGCTGGCAGGCGATGCGCGGGCGCAGCGGGGTGCTGCGGACCGGGCACTGCGTGATCGACACCGCGAGCGGCAAGCAGGTCGCCGAGACCGCGTCCACGACCGTACGGTTCGGGACGCCGGACGACGACGAGGTCGCCGCGTATGTGGCGAGCGGTGAACCGCTGTACGTGGCGGGCGCGTTCACCCTCGACGGCCGCTCCGCGCCCTTCGTGGAGGGCATCGAAGGCGACGCGGGCAACGTGATCGGTCTGTCCCTGCCGCTGCTGCGGCGGCTGCTGGCCGAGCTGGGGGTACGGATCACCGACCTGTGGGTCTGAGCCGCCGTCAGCGGGCGCGGGAGGCGGGGCCGGTTCCTGGGTCCGGGGTCGGTCCTGGGCCAGTTCCTGGGCCGGTTCCGGGAGCGCTCAGGCCGTGGCGGGCGGCGGGAGTTCGCCGCCGTTGCCGTTCGCGGTCCCGCTCTCGGCGGCCTCCCGTGGCCGGTCCTCGGGCGCGTACATCAGCAGCGTGGCGACGAGGCCGCCCAGTATCACCATCATCAGCACGAACGCGTACCAGCCGATCAGGCCGACGACCAGCGCGCCGACCACGCCGTGCACCACCGCGCAGACGATGAGCACGATCCTGGCGACCCGGCCGGTCATCTCGTCGCGGCGCACTATCCGCACGACGAGCACCGCGCACAGGATGAGGAAGAGGCCGAACAGCGCGCCGCCCACCCACGATCCGATGGCCATGGCGTCGGAGTCGAGACCGGCGAGCGACATGGACTGATGGCGTACGGCGAGGCCGAGTATCCAGTTCACGAAGGCGATGGTGAGGGCTTCGAGAACAAGGACCACGGCGGTGCCGACGGCTATACCTCTGCGCACACTGTCCCCTTCGGCCGTCGTCCGGGGCCCGGTTACCGCTGGTACCCCCGCCTGTCGCAGGCTACTCACCGGTACAACCGGCGGCAAGGGGTCTGGCCACGCCGGTCGTTCCACCCGTACGGGGAGTCCGGCGCGCGCGATCCGGAACGTCACCCCACTCGTTCGGGGACACCGGCGGCCGGCCGGGAAACACCGACGGCAAAGATTCCGCTCGCTATTCGTAGGGTTTCCACAAAAGAACGTCAGGTCTCTTCGCAGACTTACAGGGAGATCTCCCCCACACCGATGAGTGCGGGACATCGGCCCGAGCGGGGCCGTACCGTGGACTGAGCAGGCGTTCACGGGTTCTTCAGGCCCATGGATCACCCTCCGTGTGGGGAAGCTCACGTGCAGGGGTGCCTCGGCACCAAGTGTGGCCAGTACCTAAACTCGGCTTGTTTCAAGGAGGGAGCCATCGTGCGCAAGGTGCTCATCGCGAACCGCGGTGAAATTGCTGTCCGCGTTGCCCGTGCCTGCCGGGATGCGGGGATCGCGAGTGTG